>CAXBRB010000039.1:0-15621 GCA_963977795.1 uncultured Acidimicrobiaceae bacterium | reverse complement strand
TTTTCAAGCAGAAGACGGCATACGAGATGTAGCCGTGACTGGAGTTCAGACGTGTGCTCTTCCGATCTCGGCCGGGCGGCCGCACCTCCTAGTCTCGACGCATGGCGACCGCCGCCCCCCGGCACCGGGCCGGCCCCCAGGTGATCCCCGAGCCCCCCAGCCACCGGTCCGGCGGACCGGCCCCCTGGGCCCACCTGCCGGCCGCAGAGCGTGCGTCCATCCCCCTGGCCAGGGTGGTGGGCGCGGTGGCCGGCCGGGACGGCTCGGCCGACGCCGCTGCCGCAGCCCGCCAGGTGGAGGAGTTCACCCGCTCCTTCGGTGGTCGGCCCGTCTCGTCCACCCCGGCCGCCGTGCTGGTGGCCTGCTTCGAGGAGGACGGGCAGGCCCGGGTGCTCCTCACCGTCCGCTCGGGCCACCTGCGGGCCCACCGTGGGGAGGTGGCCTTCCCGGGGGGCAAGCTCGACCCCGGCGAGGGCATCGACGAGGGCGCCCTCCGGGAGGCCGCCGAGGAGGTCGGCCTCGACCCGGGCGACGTCGAGGTGGTGGGCCACCTGACGGCCATGCCCACGGTCTCCTCCAACACCCTCATGACCCCGGTGGTGGCCGTGCTCCCCGGCCGACCGGCCACCGATCCGGCCCCCGACGAGGTGGCGCGGGTCTTCGACGTGGCCCTGGCCGACCTGGCTGCCGACGGCGCCTTCGCCGAGGAGCTGTGGGCCGTCCCCGGCCGCATCGGGGCCGATGGCCGCCCCGGCGGGGAGTTCCCGGTCTGGTTCTTCCACGGGCCCGGCGAGGTCATCTGGGGGGCCACGGCCCGGGTCCTGGCCGAGCTGCTGTGCGCCGTCCTCGACGTCCCGGTCCCCTTCGCCCGCCGGGGCCGCTGACCCGGGACCCGCCCCGCCCCTGGCGGCCGTCCTCCCGGCCGTGCGCCCCCGGCGCAGGCGATATCGTGGGGGATGGCCGGGAGGTGCTGTGTCGGAGCAGCCCCGTCCAGGAGGAACGACACACGCACCCAGGGTCCGGAGGCACATACCAGTGGCTGAGCTAGAGATCGGCATCTTCAAGTCGGGGCGGAGGGCCTACGGGTTCGACGACATCGCCATCGTCCCGAGCCGCCGCACGCGGGACCCCGAGGACGTCGACATCTCCTGGCAGATCGACGCCTACCGGTTCGAGCTCCCCCTGCTGGCCTCGGCCATGGACGGCGTGGTCAGCCCGGCCACGGCCATCGAGATCGGCCGCCTCGGCGGCCTGGGCGTCCTGAACCTCGAGGGCCTGTGGACCCGCTACGAGGACCCCTCCAAGCTCTTCGACGAGATCCGTGAGCTGCCGGCCGAGAAGGCCACCGCACGGATGCAGCAGATGTACGCCGAGCCCGTCGACATGGACCTGGTCACCCAGCGCATCCAGGAGATGAAGGCCGCCGGCATCACCACCGCCGCCTCGGTCACCCCGCAGAAGACCGAGGCCTTCGCCAAGGCCCTGCTGGCCGCCGAGCTCGACATCCTGGTCATCCAGGGCACCGTGGTCTCGGCCGAGCACGTCTCCAAGACCGTCGAGCCCCTCAACCTCAAGCGGTTCATCCGCGAGTTCGAGGTCCCGGTCATCGTGGGCGGCTGCGCCTCCTACCAGGCCGGCCTCCACCTGATGCGGACCGGTGCCGTCGGCGTGCTGGTCGGCGTGGGCCCGGGCAACGCCTGCACCACCCGCGGCGTCCTCGGCATCGGCGTGCCTCAGGCCACGGCCATCGCCGACGTGGCCGGCGCCCGCATGCGCCACCTCGACGAGACCGGCGTCTACTGCCACGTCATCGCCGACGGCGGCATGTCCAAGGGCGGCGACATCGCCAAGGCCATCGCCTGCGGGGCCGACGCCGTCATGCTCGGCTCACCCCTCTCCTCGGCCGTCGAGGCCCCGGCCCGCGGCTACCACTGGGGCATGGCCACGTTCCACCCGACGCTCCCCCGGGGCGCCCGGGTCAAGACCACCACGCGGGGCACCCTCCAGGAGATCCTCCTCGGCCCGGCCCATGAGAACGACGGCCGCATGAACCTCTTCGGGGCCCTGCGGACGGCCATGGCGACGTGCGGCTACCAGACGGTCAAGGAGTTCCAGAAGGCCGAGGTCATGGTGGCCCCGGCCCTGCAGACCGAGGGCAAGGACCTCCAGCGCTCGCAGGGCGTGGGCATGGGCCATTGAGCCCCGCCGGCCCCTCCGCCGACGACCCCCGTGAGGGGCCGGTCCTGGTCGTCGACTTCGGCGCCCAGTACGCCCAGCTGATCGCCCGCCGGGTGCGGGAGGCCCACGTCTACTCCGAGATCGTCCCCCACACGGCCACGGCCGCCGAGCTGGCCGCCCGTCGGCCCGCCGGGATCATCCTCTCGGGCGGGCCCAAGTCGGTCAACGAGACCCCTGCGCCCTCGCTGGATCCGGCCGTCTACGACCTCGGCATCCCCATCCTGGGCATCTGCTACGGCGCCCAGCTCCTGGCCAGCCAGCTGGGCGGGACGGTGGACCGCACCGGACGAGGGGAGTACGGGCGCACGCCGCTGACCCTGCACGGCCGGTCGCCCATCTTCGAGGACTGGCCCGACGAGTCACAGGTGTGGATGAGCCACGGCGACGCCATCACCGCGGTGCCCGACGGCTTCAGCGCCACCGCATCGAGCCCCGATGCTCCGGTGGCCGCCCTCCACGATGCCGAGCGTCGCATCTACGGCGTCCAGTTCCACCCCGAGGTGGTCCACACCGAGCACGGGCGCGACCTGCTCGAGCGGTTCCTCATGGACGTGTGCCACTGCCCGCCGTCGTGGACGCACTCCTCGATCATCGAGCACCAGGTGGAGGCCGTCCGGTCCCAGGTCGGGTCCGCCCCGGTGCTGTGCGCCCTCTCCGGCGGGGTCGACTCGGCGGTGGCCGCCGCCCTGGTCCACAAGGCGGTGGGCGATCAGCTCACCTGCGTCTACGTCGACACCGGCCTCATGCGGGCCAACGAGAGCGAGCAGGTGGAGGAGACCTTCCGGACCCAGTTCCACATGGACCTGGTCCACGTGAAGGCGGCCGACCGCTTCTTCGAGGCCCTGGCCGGGGTGACCGACCCCGAGCGCAAGCGCAAGATCATCGGCGAGCTCTTCATCCGCATCTTCGAGGAGACGGCCCGGGACCTGGTGGCCGAGAAGGGCGCGGAGGGCGGCGAGGCGGCCGGCTTCCTGGTCCAGGGGACCCTGTATCCCGACGTGATCGAGTCCGGCTCGGGCACGGCGGCCACCATCAAGTCCCACCACAACGTGGGCGGGCTCCCCGAGGACCTGGCCTTCGACCTGGTCGAGCCGCTCCGCCTCCTCTTCAAGGACGAGGTCCGGGCCGTGGGCGAGGAGCTCGGCCTGCCTCACGAGATCGTGTGGCGCCAGCCCTTCCCGGGACCCGGTCTGGCCGTGCGCATCGTGGGCGAGGTCACCCGGGAGCGGGCGGAGATCCTCCGGGCCGCCGACGCCATCGTGGTCGAGGAGGTCCGCCGGGCCGGCCTCTACCGCGAGCTGTGGCAGAGCTTCGCCGTCCTGCCCGCCGTGCGCACGGTGGGCGTCATGGGGGATGGCCGCACCTACGCCTACCCGGTGGTCATCCGGGCCGTCACCAGTGACGACGCCATGACCGCCGACTGGGCCCGCCTGCCCTACGACCTGCTCGAGCGCATGTCCTCGCGGATCATCAACGAGGTCGAGGGGGTCAACCGGGTGGCGCTGGACATCACGTCCAAGCCGCCGGGCACCATCGAGTGGGAGTGAGCGGACCCGACGCCCCCGGCCCGGTCGGCCTCTTCAGCGACGGCCAGGGCTCCTTCGGCTTCGACCGGCCCGGCGGCCCGGCCGCCCGTGCGCCCCGGGTGGACCCGGCGGCCCTGCTGGAGGGGCTGACCCCGCCCCAGGCTGCCGCCGTCACCCACCGGGGCGGCCCCTTGCTCATCGTGGCCGGAGCCGGCTCGGGCAAGACCCGGGTGCTGACCCGGCGCATCGCCCACCTCGTCGCCACCGGCGACGCCGCCCCGTGGCAGATCCTGGCCATCACCTTCACCAACAAGGCGGCCGACGAGATGCGCTCCCGGGTGGCCGACCTGGTGGGCCCCCGGGCGAGCCGCATGTGGGTCTCCACGTTCCACTCGGCCTGCGTGCGCATCCTCCGGGCCCACGGCGACCGGCTCGGCTACCGGGGCTCGTTCACCATCTACGACGACGCCGACTCCCGGCGCCTGGTGGAGATCCTGGCCAAGGAGCTGGACATCGACACCAAGAAGCTCTCGCCCCGCTCGATCCTCGGCCAGATCAGCCAGGCCAAGTCCCGCTCCCAGGGCCCGGTGGCCTTCCGGGCGGCGGCCATGACCATCTTCGACCGCAAGGTGGCCGACGTCTTCGACCTCTACCAGCAGCGTCTGCTGGCGGCCAACGCCATGGACTTCGACGACCTGCTGGCCAACGCCGTGCGCCTCTTCACGGAGCACGAGGACGTCCTCGAGCACTACCGGGCCCGCTTCACCCAGGTCCTCATCGACGAGTACCAGGACACCAACTCGGTCCAGAACGCCCTGGCCACGCTGTTGGCCGGCGGCCACCGCCAGATCGTGGTGGTGGGCGACTCCGACCAGTCCGTCTACCGGTTCCGGGGGGCGGACATCACCAACATCCTCGAGTTCGAGCAGGCCTTCCCTGACGCCACGGCGATCACCCTGGACCAGAACTTCCGCTCCACCCAGACCATCCTGGACGCCGCCAACGCGGTGATCGCCAACAACGTGTCCCGCAAGCCCAAGACCCTCTGGACCGACCAGGGCGCCGGCGACCGGATCGTCCGCTACCGGGCCGAGGACGAGTACGACGAGGCCGAGTGGGTGGCGGCCGAGATCGTCCGGCTCCACCGGGAGCACGGCCTGCGGTGGGGCGACGCGGCGATCTTCTACCGGACCAATGCCCAGTCCCGGGCCCTCGAGGAGTCGATGGTCCGCGCTGAGATCCCCTACAAGGTGGTCGGCGGCACCCGCTTCTACGACCGCAAGGAGATCAAGGACCTCCTCGCCTACCTCCGGGTCCTGGTCAACCCCGACGACGAGGTCTCGTGGCGCCGGATCGTCAACGTCCCCAAGCGGGGGGTGGGCGACACCTCGGTGGCCAAGCTGGCCGGGTGGGCGGCCGGCCACGGGCGGACCTTCGGCGAGGCGGTGGCCCACGCCGCCGAGGCCGGGGTGGGCGGGAAGGCCGGCGTGGCCCTGGCCGACCTGGCCGACCTGCTGGACGAGCTCCGGGCCCAGATGGCCGTGCCCCCGGCCGACGACGCCGACGACGGTGGCGACGAGGGGGAGGACCTCTTCGGGGGCGACATCTTCGCCGAGCCCCCCTCCACCCCTGACGGTGCTGCCGACGCACCGCCGGTGGCGGGAGAGGCCGCCGACCCCGACGACGGTCCGGCCCCGGCCATCCTCGATCCGGGCGAGCTGGTCACCGCGGTGGCCGAGCGCACCGGCTACCGCAGCGAGCTGTCCGCCGAGGGGAGCATCGAGGCCCTGGGCCGCCTGGAGAACGTAGACGAGCTGGCCGGCGTGGCCTCGGAGTACCGCACCCTGGCCGAGTTCCTGGAGGCGGCGTCGCTGGTGGCCGACTCGGACCAGCTGGACGGGGACGGCACCCGGGTCTCCATGATGACCATGCACATCGCCAAGGGCCTGGAGTTCCCGGCCGTCTTCCTGGTCGGCCTGGAGGATGGGGTCTTCCCCCACATGCGCTCCCTGGGCGATCCGGTCGAGCTCGAAGAGGAGCGCCGCCTCTGCTACGTGGGGATCACCCGGGCCGAGCGCCACCTCTACCTGTCGCACGCCTGGACCCGGATGCTGTGGGGCTCGACCAGCTCGAACATCCCGAGCCGGTTCCTGAACGAGATCCCCGCCGATCTGGTGCGCGATGTGGCGCCCGAGCGGGGCTGGGACAGCGGCACGTCCTACGGGTCAGGATCGTCGTTCGGGTCGGGATCCTCCTTCGGGTCGTCGCGGCGACGCGGCGTGGAGCCGGCTGAGGGGACCCCGGGCCGGTCGGTCTTCGGGAGCGGGACGGCCCCGGCGGACGGCGGGTTCGACGCCAACGGACGCCGGCGTCGGGCGCCAGCCTCCACCGGAGCCGAGGCGCTGGGCTTGGAGCCGGGGGACGCCGTGGTGCACGGCACCTGGGGCGAGGGGACCGTGGTGGAGACGGGTGGAGCCGGCGAGGATGCCGAGGCCACGGTGGTCTTCCCATCGGTGGGCCGGAAGAAACTCCTGCTGCGCATGGCTCCGCTGAAGCGGGCCTGACCCGATGACCCGCTGAAGCGGGTGTGCCTGGGTGTCGCCCTCCGGTGTCCCCGCCGTGGGAGAATGACTGACCGGGCGTGCGCCGACCGGAGCTCCCCGGCCCGGCCCCCTACAGATCGAGGTTCCCGCAGCACCGTGTCAGGAAGCATCATCTACGACCAGGACGGCCGGCCCACGGGCCAGACCGACGCCGTCCTCCCCGACGACCCCTTCGCTGAGGTGCGCGCTTCCGGCCGCCCGTCGGTCGCCGAGCAGGTCACCGTCGAGGGCGGGCCGGTGGCCCCTCCGGTGTCCCGGGTGACCGGGACCCCCCGCTACGCCCACTCGGCCCCCCGGGCCTCCCGGAAGGAGCGGCGGGCCCGTCGCAAGGAGCGCATCCGTCGCCGGCCGACCTGGATCGGCCGCCACCCCAAGACGGTGGTCGGCCTGGTCCTGGTGATCCTCCTCACGCCCCTGTGGCTGTCCCTGGGCTCGGCCGCCACCGATCCCTCCCTCGGCCCCACCATCGGCTCCCGGCTCACCGAGTGGGTCCGGGGCCACGGCGGCGGCGGGATCGTGACCTTCGCCGAGGACGTCTGGTACTCGTGGAACGCCCCGCCCAAGGGGGGCAAGCCCAAGGCCGGTGCCATCCCCTCGGCCCCGAAGACCACCACCACCGTCCCCGAGGCGGCCGGCCCGGCCCACCTGGCCGCTCCGGCGGCCATCGCCCCCTTCGTGGCGGCCCCCACCCCCGGTGAGGGCCAGTGGCACCCCATCGGCCGGACCATGGACGGTATCCCGACCATGTACGCCGCCTACCTGCGGCCCAACGCCGTGAACACCAGCCTGGTCACCGGGGTGGCCTGGATGGACACCGAGCTGCTCTCGACCGCCCTGTATGCCGGGACGTCGATTCCGGGGACGGGCCAGACCTTCGCCAACATGGCCCCCATCACCGGGGATGCCCTGACCACCCTGGATGCCGCCTTCAACTCGGGCTTCCGCATGCAGGACGCCCAGGGCGGCTTCTTCCTCGGCGGGATCACCGCCATCCCCCTGCAGGCCGGCAAGGCCTCGCTGGTCATCACCGCCGACGGGACCCCGGACATCGGGACGTGGGGGAGCGAGGTCTCCATGTCCCCGTCGGTGGTGGCCGTGCGCCAGAACCTCGATCTCATCATCGACCACGGGCAGCTGGCCGCCGGGCTCAACGCCAACGACAACATCCGGTGGGGGGCCACCCTGGGCGGGAAGGTCCAGGTGTGGCGGTCGGGGCTCGGGATCACGGCCACCGGCGCCCTGGTGTACGCCGCCGGCTCGGGGCTCTCCATCGTGGACCTGGCCAACGTGCTCCAGCGGGCCGGGGCTGTGCGGGCCATGGAGATGGACATCAACACCTCGTGGGTGAACTTCTCGAGCTGGGCCGGGGCGGTGGGGGTCGCGGCCTCGGCGCAGACCGGGACCAAGCTCACCTACGACGAGGCGACGTCCCCGTCGCGCTACTTCGCCCCCCTCTCCCGGGACTTCATCACCGTCTCGGTCCGGCCGGGCACCACCGGCAGCTCGCTGGCCCACTCCAAGATCGCCACCGGCGGCCACCACTAGCCTTCCCGGTGCCGGACGTCCGGCCCGAGCAGAGGGAGGACCGGTGACCAGGCCATCGACGAGGCGGATCCCCCGGCGGCGCTACGAGGCCGAGCTGCTGCGGCTCCAGGGCGAGCTGGCCACCATGACCGAGTGGATCAAGGAGTCCGGCGCCCGGGTGGTCGTCGTCTTCGAGGGTCGGGACGCCGCCGGCAAGGGCGGGGCCATCAAGCGGATCTCGGAGTACCTCAGCCCCCGCATCTGCCGGATCGTGGCCCTGCCCGCCCCGACCGAGCGGGAGCGCACCCAGTGGTACTTCCAGCGCTACGCCGCCCAGCTCCCCTCGGCCGGCGAGATGGTCCTCTTCGACCGCTCCTGGTATAACCGGGCCGGGGTCGAGCACGTGATGGGGTTCTGCACCTCCGACGAGTACCACCGGTTCCTCTCCCAGTGCCCGGTCTTCGAGCACCAGCTCATCGAGGACGGGATCATCCTGGTGAAGTACTGGTTCTCGGTCAGCGACGAGGAGCAGGAGCGGCGCTTCCAGTCCCGCCTGAACGACCCGCTGCGGAGGTGGAAGCTCAGCCCCATGGACCTCGAGGCCCGTCAGCGGTGGTCGGACTACTCCCGGGCCAAGGACGCCATGTTCCTCCACACCGACACCCCCGAGTCGCCGTGGTTCGTGGTCGACGCCGAGGACAAGCGGGCGGCCCGCCTCAACTGCATCGCCCACCTGCTGACCCGCGTCCCCTACCGCCCGGTCGACGAGGCCCGGCTCAAGCTCCCCAAGCGGGAGCACGACGATGGCTACCGCCGGCCGCCCCGGGACCTCTACACCTACGTGCCCGACGTGGCGTCCACGCTGCTCGACTGAGCGGACCCGCCGTTCCCGGGACTCAGTCTGCTGCCGACTCCAGCAGGTTGCGGAACCGGGCCAACCGAGGATGGACGGATGGTCCGGCGAAGTCCACCGCCCGCCGAGCCACGGCCTCGGCGTCGATGGGGGTCCCGGCATCCGCCATCGCCCCGATGTCCGCCCAGTCGCGGGGCCGGTCGATGGTGATCTTGAAGATGATCAGATCCTCGGCGCTGAGCACCGGAAGGTCGTGGCGGACCCCTTCGAAGAGGAACGGGACCGTGACGGCGCGCTCGATGACGCCGGCGTGGAGCGGGTCGAAGGCGAAGAAGACGTCGATGACCACCGACTCACCGTCCTGGTGGAGCCGGACGCCGGCGGTCGGCGGGCCATCTGGCTGGGCAGCCGTCCAGCCGAGCCCGGCGAAGTCGGCCAGCAGATGGTGCCGCTCTCCGAAGGGGACGCTGACGTTGACGTCCACGTCGACCGTCCCCCGTGGCTCGGCGTAGTAGGCGAGGGCCAGGGCACCACCGAAGGCGTGAGGGATGCCCAAGGCCTGCAGGTGGGCGTCGACCTCGAGGACCACCTCGGCGACGGCTCTCATCCGATCTCCTTCGACCACCGCAGGGTGTCCGCCAAGGCCAGGACCTGTTCCAAGATGACGGCGGACTCTTCCGGGCTGCGCGGCATCCTGCGGGGACCGGATCGGGGCGCGGGCGCTGACGGTCCGTCGAACACGGCGGGGAACGGGCACCGGATGACCGCATCGCCGGCCCGAGCCTCCAGGAGATAGCCGCAGGCCACGACGATGCGGTTCAGCACCTCGGCGGTCGGAGCCTTCCGGTCGTTCTCGTACGCCGAGAGGTTGGGCTGGCGAATTCCGACGATGTCGGCCAACTCGGCCTGGGTGAGGCCCCGGGAGCGCCGGGCCTCCCGGATGAACGATCCGAACGTGGACGTCATATATATGTAAGTATATAGCAACCGCCCAAGCGGTCGTCAGGAGGCGGTCGTTCCCGTGGGGATGGTGCTGGCCGGCCACCGCCTGCCACGGCCCCGGTCACCTGCCTGCAGGGGCCCCGCAGGGCGGTCGACTCGGGTGGCACGGTGCGCGCCTCAGGTCGTGGGACCGTCTGGGCCGGCCCCTGCTCACCTTCGGATGACCGTGGACCATGCTGAACGGCAGATGGAAGCGGGGCCCGACGAGAACCCCAGCGCTTCGTCACGTTCCGTGGCCTCGCGTGGGTTGAGGATTGCCGCCGTCGCGCCGGCCGGGTAACGATGGGCGGGCAGGCCGTCCACACGGGAGTTCGCAATGGGTCCACAGCACCACCACGCCCCCTCCCCTCGGGTGCGCCGCCGGCGGAGGGACGGGCACCCCCTTGCCGGCCGGGCACTGGTCGCGCTGCTCTGCGCCCTCATCGGGCTCCTGACGCCGGAGGTCGCGATGCTCCCGGCACCCGCCGGAGCAGACGTCGTGCCGACGGTCGTCCTCACCCCGCCGCCGGTCTACCAGGGTGGTGACTCCGTGTTCAGGGGGCACGTCGGCCTGTCGTTCTCGACGGTGATCTCCTCTCCCGACAGCGCGGCGACCATGAGCGTGGACGGGGCGCTGCCGACCGGCGTGAGCTTCGACCCGGCGACCAACACGATCTCTGGCCAGTTCGTCGAGGCCGGATACAGCCCGGTGGTCATCCATGCCACCGACGGTGTCTATGTCAACTCCCGAGCGGTCAGTTTCGACGTGTCGGATCAGCCGTGGTTCGTCACCGACAGCTCGCTCACGGTCGGGCTCCGCCAGCCGGTCTCCTCCACCGTGCAGGTGGCAGGCGCTGACGTCACGTCGATGACGACCTCAGGAACCCTCCCTCCCGGGATCAGCTTCACCACTCAACCGGATCCCTCCGGATCGCCCGGCGTCTCCGGACGGCTCATCGGCAGCGCCACCGAGACGGGTACCTGGACCTTCGAGATCGATGCCACGACGTCCATGGGCGCCGTCGCCCAGTCCTTCGTCCTCACCGTCAATGGACCGCAGTACCTCTTGAACGGCGTGGACTGCCCGGCGGCCGACTCCTGCGTCGGCGTGGGTGGGATCAGCGTGAACGGCACCGGTGATCACGCGTCGAACCACTCCCTCGTCGAACGGTGGGACGGGAGCAGCTGGGCCGTCCAGGTGACGCCGGATGCCGGCAATCTCGACGCAGTCTCCTGCCCGTCCGCCGACTTCTGCGTGGCGGTCGGCACCTCGATCATGACGTGGGACGGCACCACCTGGAAGATCGTCTCCTCGACGCCGGATGAGGCAGGCGCAATCTCGTGTCCGACCACGGACTACTGCGCGGTGGTGGGCCGTTCCGGCTGGCTGGCTCAGTGGAACGGTGCCACGTGGAGCACCGCCACCAGCCTGCTGGCAGGGGTCACTTTCCGTGGCGTGTCGTGCTTCCAGCCCAGCAGCTGCACCCTGGTGGGGAACACGTCCCAGCTCGCCGGACTGACCTCGGTCATCGGCCGATGGGACGGATCCAGCTTCGTGCGCGACAGCGGTCCGGTCGCCGCACAGGGCAATCTCGAGCTGAGCGCCGTCTCCTGCCCCGAGGCGTCGTTCTGCATGGCGACGGGATATGCGATCCAGGGCGGCTACCCCTTCGTGGCGACGAGGGCGCTCCGTTGGAACGGCACCGGGTGGGAGCCCATCGCCACGCCGAACGTCACCGTGCGTCGCAATGCCGATGCGGGCGTCAACGGGCTGCTCGGAGTCTCGTGCTCCTCGTCGACGGCGTGCACCGGGATCGGAGGGTCGCTCTGGGGACTGGACTTCACGACCTCCGCCGACCTCGTCGAGGAGTGGGACGGGACGGCATGGACCACTGCCTCGGTGGCAGGTGTGGATCCATCGGTCGGGGGCGTGCTGACCGGTATCTCGTGCGCTGGGCACACCCGGTGCGTCACCGTCGGGTACCAGAGCGGCGTGGCCTGCGCATGCGTCACCGGAGCGATCCAGGCACCCCGCGTGGGTCGGCCCGTCGGTCGACCGGCGAAGAAGAGCCTCGGCATCTTCGCCGACATCCAGATCGTCAACAAGGTCGCAGGGACCTGGTCGTCGTCCGTGGGGTCCATCCGCACGACGATCCCCCGGCTGCACGGCACGACGACGTCGCTGCCACCAGCGGCGCGGGGCCACACCTATGCGGCCCAGCTCGAGTCAACCGGGGGGCTGCCGGCGATCCGATGGTCGGCGCTCGGGACCTGGCCTTCGGGGATCACGCTGGCGTCTGACGGTCGGATCTCCGGCTACGTGCCGCCGTGGCTCAAGGCGAAGACCTACGTCCTCAAGGCCGCAGTGCACGACGAGTCGCCGGGCAAGCAGATGAAGGCCACGGTGAAGGTCGCCCTGGTGGTCGGCTAGGCCTGGCGAACGGACTCCGGGGCCCGCACGCCGGTCGGCCATGGCCCACGGGAGGTGCCAGGTGCACAGGGACGGATCCCCACCTCGGTGCGGGTGCCCGCACCCCACCGCCGCTCAGCCCGGCATGCGCCGCCAGACCGCCCGGGGGAGCAGCTGCATGACGGCGAAGACCCACCGGAGGATGCCCGGCGAGTAGACGGTCTCCCGGCCCGAAGCGATGGCGGCCACCACGTCGGCGGCGACAGCGTCGGGGGTGGTGGAGAAGGGGGCGGCCTCCCGGCCCTCGGTCATCCGGCCGGTGACGAAGCCCGGCCGCACGATGGTCACCCCCACGCCGGAGCCCACCAGGGCGTCGCCCAGGCCCTGGGCGAAGGCGTCGAGGCCGGCCTTGGTCGAGCCGTAGATGAAGTTGGCCCGCCGGGTCCGCACGCCGGCCACCGACGAGAGGACGACGATCCGGCCGTGGCCCTGGTGGCGCATGCGGGCGGCCACGGCCACCAGGCCGGCGGCCAGGCCGGTGAAGTTGGTGGTGATGAGGTCGGCCGTGCCCACCGGGTCGGTCTCCAGGTCCTCCTGGTCGCCGAGGAGGCCGGCGGCCGCCACCACGATGTCGATGTCGCCCACCGTGTCGAACACCCCGTCGATGACGGCCTGGGTGCCGGCGATGTCGGTGGTGTCGTAGGGGACGGTCTCCACCGCCTCGGCGCCGGCCGCACGGGCCGCGGCAGCGGCGGCATCGAGGCGCTCGGAGGGCCGGCCGGCCAGGACCACCGTCCGGCAGCGGGCGGGCACCAGGGCGGCCACGATGGCCTGGCCGATCTCGGAGGCGCCTCCGAGGACGAGGATGGACTGGGGGCGGCCGACGGCGTCGATCATGGGATCTGGTCTCCTGGCGGGCTTGCGG
The DNA here is from genome assembly GCA_963977795.1 of uncultured Acidimicrobiaceae bacterium. Classification (GTDB taxonomy): domain Bacteria; phylum Actinomycetota; class Acidimicrobiia; order Acidimicrobiales; family RAAP-2; genus Bog-756. The sequence continues at coordinate 2,561 of CAXBRB010000039.1, read as the reverse complement.
GCGGTCGTTCGGGCGGTGGGACGGGTGGCGGACGGTAGGGGCGGTCGGCCCGGCTCAGCCCGGGCCGCACAGGCCGAGGCGGCGGCCGAGGTCGGACTGGAGCAGGCCGTCGGGGTCGACCCGGCGGCGCACCTCGGTGAACTCGTCGACCCGGGGGTACATGGCCCGGAAGGTCTCGGGGGCCAGGCGGGAGTCCTTGGCCAGGTAGATGCGGCCGCCGGCCTCCAGCACCCAGGTGTCGAGCTCGTCGAGGAGGGCGTCCAGGGTGGGGTAGCCCACGGGGAGGTCGAGGGCCAGGGTCCACCCGGGCATGGGGAAGGAGAGGTGGCCCGGGTCGCCGGGGCCGAACCGCTTGAGCACGGCCAGGAACGAGGCCAGCTTGACCTCGGTCAGGCGGCCGATGATGCGGCGGACGGCCTCGCCCTCGGTGTCGGGCACCACGAACTGGTACTGCAGGAAGCCCTTGGGCCCATACAGGCGGTTCCAGTCGCCCACGCCGTCGAGCGGGTGGAAGAAGCCGGTCATGTGGTGGGCCTTGCCCAGCTGGCGCTTGGGCGCCTTGCGGAACCAGAGCTCGTTGAAGGCCCCGACGGTCAGCGGGTTGAGCAGGCCGGGCGGCGCGGTGAGGGGGACCCGGGCCAGCTGGCGGGGGACGAAGGCCCGGGCCCGGTCGGGATCGTTGCGCAGCCGGGCCGGGAGGTCCTCCAGACGGGCGTGGTCGCCCCGGGTCAGCACCGAGCGGCCCAGCCGGCTCCCGGTCGACTGGCAGTCGATCCACGCCACCGAGTACCGGTAGTCGTCGTCGCCGTGGAGCATCTTGGCCATGACGTCGTCGAGGTCGACGGCCCGCTCGGTGTCGACCAGCATGTAGCTCGTCTCCACCGGCACCATCTGCAGGGTGGCCTCGGTGACGATCCCGGTCAGGCCCATGCCCCCGGCCGTGGCCCAGAACAGGTCAGGGTCCGAGTGGGCCGACAGGACGTGCGGGCCGGTCGGGGTGACCAGGGTCATCGAGGTGACGTGCGAGCAGAAGCTCCCGTCGACGTGGTGGTTCTTGCCGTGGATGTCGGCGGCGATGGCCCCGCCCACCGTGACCAGGCGGGTCCCCGGGGTCACCGGCACGAACCACCCGAGGGGGACGAACCGCTCCATCAGGGTCTGAAGGCTGACGCCGCCGCCCACGGTGATCCGCCCCGACTCCAGGTCGATCTCGTGGATGCCGTCCAGCCAGGTGGCGTCCACCACCGTGCCCCCGGCGTTCTGGGCGGCGTCCCCGTAGCTGCGGCCCATCCCCCGGGCCACCAGGCCCCGGTCGGCCGCGGCAGCCAGCGCCTCGTCGACCACGGCAGGGTGGACGGCGTGGACCACGTCGGCCGCGCTGGGAGCGGTGCGCCCCCAGCCGGTGAGGACGGCCCGGTGGCTCCTCGGCCCGCTCATCCGGCGTAGACCCCGATGGCGAAGAGGGCCACCCAGGCGGCGCCGTAGGCCTGGAGACGGTGGTCACGGAGGGCAAGCTCCTCGGGGGCCGCGCCCTGGCCCAGGTCGAGCAGGCGCAGCACGTGGAGGAGGGCGATGACGAAGGGGACGATGGTCAGCTCGAACCAGATCGGGTCGTGGCCCGGGTGGACCTGGCCGGACCGCTCGAAGGCCCACAGGCAGTAGGCCGACACAGCCACGGCGGCCGACAGGGTCCGCACCGTCCGCAGGAACGACGGCGTGTAGAGGCCGAGGGTCTGGCGCACGGCGTCGGCCTCGGCGTGGTCCTCGGCCAGCAGCTGCTTCTCACCCGAGCGCTTGCCCGTCACCACCAGCAGCGAGCCGAAGGACACCACGATGAGGAACCAGTTGGAGAGCGGGACCGACGTGGCCACCCCGCCGGCGATGGCCCGGAGGATGAAGCCGGCGCTCACGCAGGCCAGGTCGAGGACGGGCTCGTTCTTGAGGCCGCCCGAGTAGGCCAGCTGCACGACCAGGTAGGCCCCCATGACGACGCCCAGGTGCCATCCGGCCAGCACCACGGCGAGCACCACCGAGCCAGCCAGGGCGGCGATGCCGAGACCGTAGGCCAGCGGGACGGGGACCACGCCGGCGGCCACCGGTCGGCGGCACTTGGTCGGGTGGGCCCGGTCGGCCGCCACGTCGCGGGCGTCGTTCAGGTAGTAGGTGCCCGAGGCGGCCAGGCAGAAGATGCCGAAGGCGGCCGCGGCGTGCCACAGGATCGGGGCGTGCAGCAGCACCCCGGCCGCCCCGGGGGCCACGAAGACGAGGAGGTTCTTGATCCACTGGCGGGGCCGGGCCAGGCGGACCAGGCCGTGGACCAGCGACTCCGGGCGGTCCGCGGGGGCACCGGAGGACGGGGTGGCCCCGCCCGGGGGGCGCTCGGCGGCATCGGCCGGTGTGGTCACAGGGTCCTCGTCGGCTGGAGATCGGGCACCCGGGTGCCGCCACGCCGCACCGGCGCGCTCCAGCGGGCGCCACGGCGGCCCGAGATCGGAAGAGCACACGTCTGAACTCCAGTCACGGCTACATCTCGTATGCCGTCTTCTGCTTGAAAAAAAAAA
>CAXBRB010000038.1:0-15840 GCA_963977795.1 uncultured Acidimicrobiaceae bacterium | reverse complement strand
GGGGGCGAGACGGCCTGGTCGGCCACCGGGCGCACCGCTGCTCCGGCCCGGCCCACGACGTCGGGAGGTGGCCGGTGACCGCGCTGCTGGCGGTGACGTCCGCCCCCGCCATCCACATCCCCCACGTGGACTACCTCAGCATCCTGCCCCTGCTGATCATGCTGGGCGGGGCGCTCGTCCTCATGGTGCTCTCGGCGCTCCGGCTGCGCGTCGTCGACGTCCGCACCGGCACCCTGGTGACCGCGGCGGTGGCCGTGGCCTCGCTGGCCGCCGCCCTGTTCCAGTGGAACCACGTGTCGTCGCACGGCCCGTCGGTCACCATCGCCGGCGCCATCGCCTTCGACGGGTTCGACGTCTTCCTCCAGATCCTGGTGTCCATCGCCGTCCTGCTCTCCGCCCTCATCGGCGACGGCTACCTCCGGCGGGAGGGCGTGGACGGGCCGGAGTACCACGTGCTGGCCATGGTGTCGGCCTCGGGGGCCATGATCATGGGGGCGGCCAACGACCTCATCGTGGTCTTCCTGGGCCTGGAGATCCTCTCCATCGCCCTCTACGTGCTGGCCGCCTTCAACCACCGCCGGGCCGAGTCCGGCGAGGCCGCCCTCAAGTACTTCGTCCTCGGCGGGTTCTCCTCGGCCGTCTTCCTCTTCGGCATCGCCCTCACCTACGGCGCCACCGGGACGACCAACATCCCCAAGATCGCCGCCTTCCTGGCCGACAACGTGGTGGCCACCAACGGGGTGCTCCTCGGCGGCCTGGCCCTGCTGCTGGTCGGGTTCGGCTTCAAGGTGGCGGCCGTGCCCTTCCACATGTGGTCGCCCGACGTCTACCAGGGCTCCCCGTCGCCGGTGTCGGGCTTCATGGCCTCGGTGGCCAAGGCCGGCGCCTTCGCCGCCCTGCTGCGGGTCTTCGTGACCGCCTTCCCGACCCAGCGGGCCGACTGGCAGCCCATCGTCTGGGTGATGGCCGTGCTCAGCCTGGTGCTGGGTGCGGTGGTGGCCCTCAGCCAGCGCGACGTCAAGCGGATGATGGCGTACTCGTCCATCAACCACGTCGGCTTCATCCTCCTCGGCCTGGAGGTCGGGACGGCCAAGGGCGTGGCCGCCTCGCTGTACTACCTCTTCGCCTACCTCTTCCTCTCCCTGGGCTCCTTCGCTGTCATCTCGGTGGTGGCCGGCCCGGGCGACGGGGCCACCGACATCGCCGACTACCGCGGCCTGGCCCGCCGCCAGCCCGTGCTGGCCCTGGCCTTCGCCGTGCTCCTCCTCGGCCAGGCCGGCGCCCCCTTCACCACCGGCTTCCTGGCCAAGCTGGGCGTCATCGAGGCCGCCGAGTCGACCCAGAGCTACGTGCTGGCCGCCGTGGCCATGGCCACGGCGGCGGTGGCTGCCTTCTTCTACCTCCGCCTGGCCGTGACCATGCTGTCGCCGGTGGGCCTGGTCGGCGACGCCCCCGACGAGGACGACGGCCGCTCCGCCGAGGTGCTGGCCGCCCTGCCGGGCGCGTCGGTGCCCCGGGACGGCATCGCCGCGCTCGACGTGCTGACCGACGCCCCGCCGTCGGTGGCCGTGGCCGAGCGGGGCGTCCAGCCGGTGCCGGCGCTCACCGCGGTGGCGGTGGGGACGTGCGTGGCCGTCACCGTGGTGTTCGGGATCGTCCCCGGCCCCCTCCTCGACTTCGCCCGCAGCGCCACCCTGCTGATCGTCGGCGGCTGAGCCGGCGGGCCGGCGCTGGGCGGCGGCCTGGCCTCCCCGACGGGGACGGGACCGGCCGGTACGCTCGCCGCCGGCGCCCGAGGCGCCCCGAGGACCGAGGAGGACCCATGGGCGACGGCCCCACGGACGGCGCAGGGACACCCGGGGGATCGTCCGCCCCGGGCCGGGACACCAAGGAGCGGGTGCGCCTGGTGGCCGCGGGGATCGGCCTGGTCCTGCTGATCGCCTTCGCCGTGGCCAACTCCACCTCCACCCAGGTGAGCTTCCTGGTCACGTCGGCCCACATCAGCGTGATCTGGGTGATCCTCATCTCGGCCGTGCTCGGCGTGGTGGTCGACCGGCTGGTCATCATGGTGCGGCGCCGCCGCCGCACCAGGCGCCGCTGAGCTCCGGGCCGTCGCATCCCGGGCCGGCCCGGGCCGGCCCCGGACCACTCCGGGTGACGCCGTCCGGCCCTGTCGCTCCGGCACCGGGTGATGCGAAGATGGCCCCATGGCACGTCTGACCCCCGAGGAGCGCGCCCGCTACGGCCGCGCCGCCCGCCAGCTCGTCCCCCGGTCCCGCCACGGCGAGTGGACCCCGCCGGCCGACCGGACCGATCCGCTGGCCATCCTGGCCCTCCAGGGCACCTCCCGGGTGCCCGACCTGGTCCCGATCCGCTACGGCAGGATGGCTGCGTCGCCCTTCGCCTTCTTCCGGGGCGCCGCCGCGGTGATGGCCGCCGACCTGGCCGGTGAGCCCCACTCGCACCTCGACTGCCAGCTCTGCGGCGACGCCCACCTGGTCAACTTCGGGGGGTTCCGGTCGCCTGAGCGGGACATGCTCTTCGACATCAACGACTTCGACGAGACGCTGCCCGGCCCCTTCGAGTGGGACGTGAAGCGCCTGGCCGCCAGCTTCGAGATCGTCGGCCGGGCCCGGGGCGAGACGCCGGAGCGCTCGTCCGAGCTGGTCCACCGCATGACCGAGAGCTACCGCACCGGGATGGCCGAGTTCGCCGGGATGGGCAACCTGGCGCTGTGGTATCAGCGGCTCGACGCTGCGGCCATCGCCGACCGCTGGGGCGAGACGCTGGGCAAGGTGGCCCTCGGGCGGCTGGCCAAGACCATCGAGAAGGCCGAGCGCAAGGACCACCTCCGCGCCGTGGCCAAGCTGACCGAGGAGGTCGACGGCTCGCTCCGCTTCGTGGCCGACCCGCCCCTGCTGACCCCGGCCGCCGACGTCTTCGCCGGCGGCGACCAGGACCTGCTGCTCGGGCGCCTCATGGACGCCATGCACCAGTACAAGACGACTCTGATCGGCGACCGGGCCCACCTGCTCGACCGCTACGAGTTCGTGGACCTGGCCCGCAAGGTGGTGGGCGTGGGCTCGGTGGGCACCCGGTGCTGGGTGGCCCTGTTCATCGGGCGGGACGAGGGCGACCCGCTGATGCTCCAGATCAAAGAAGCCGAGCGGTCTGTGCTCGAGCCCTTCCTCCAGCGCAGCGCCTATGGCAACCAGGGCCACCGGGTGGTGGCCGGCCAGCGCCTGATGCAGAGCGCCAGTGACATCTTCCTGGGCTGGGAGTCGATGGTCGGGCCCGACGGCGTCGAGCGGCACTACTACTTCCGCCAGCTGTGGGACGCCAAGCTCTCGCCCGACCCCGAGACGATGATCCCCGAGTCGCTCACCGCCTACGCCGAGATCTGCGGCTGGACGCTGGCCCGGGGGCACGCCCGCTCGGGGGACGCCATCGCCATCACCGCCTACCTGGGCGCCAACGACCGCTTCGCCCAGGCCATGTGCCGCTTCGCCTCGTCGTACGCCGACCAGAACGAACGGGACTACGAGGCGCTGTGCCACGCCATCGCCATGAACCAGGTGGGCGCCATCACCGGCCTCTGAGCCGGCCGCCCCGACCCCGTGCCGGGCGCACGGCCCGGCGGACAGGAGGACCCCCGTGCCGCTGCACGCCCACCGCCCCCACGACGACCGCGACCCGCGCTTTGCCGCCGCCGACCTGGCCGACCACCTCCCGGCCGACCGCTTCCCGACGGGCGAGATGCGCAAGGAGGACGCCTACCAGGCCATCGCCGACGAGCTCCTGCTCGACGGCAACGCCCGTCAGAACCTGGCCACCTTCTGCCAGACGTGGGAGGAGGACGAGGTCCACCGCCTGATGGACCTGGCCATCGACAAGAACCTCATCGACAAGGACGAGTACCCCCAGACGGCCGAGCTGGAGCGCCGGTGCGTGCAGATGCTGGCCGACCTGTGGCACGCCCCTTCCGCCGGCGGCGCCGTGGGCTGCTCGGCCATCGGCTCCTCGGAGGCCTGCATGCTCGGCGGCATGGCAGCCAAGTGGCGGTGGCGGGACCGGCGCCGGGCCGCCGGGCAGCCGACCGACCGACCGAACCTGGTGTGCGGGCCGGTCCAGGTGGTGTGGCACAAGTTCGCCCGCTACTGGGACGTGGAGATCCGCGAGGTCCCGATGGCCCCGGGCCGCACCGGACTCGACGTCGAGCAGATGCTGGCCAGGGTGGACGAGAACACCATCGCCGTGGTGCCGACCTTCGGGGTCACCTACACCGGGTCCTACGAGCCGGTGGCCGAGCTGGCCGCCGCGCTCGACGACCTCCAGGCCCGCACCGGCCTCGACGTCGACATCCACGTCGACGGGGCCTCGGGGGCCTTCCTGGCCCCGTTCTGCGCCCCCGACGTGGTCTGGGACTTCCGCCTGCCCCGGGTGAAGTCCATCTCCACCTCGGGCCACAAGTTCGGCCTGGCCCCTCTGGGGGCCGGGTGGGTGCTGTGGCGGGACGCCGCCGAGCTCCCCGAGGACCTGGTCTTCCACGTCAGCTACCTGGGCGGGGACATGCCGGTCTTCCAGATCAACTTCTCCCGGCCGGCCGGCCAGATCGTGGCCCAGTACTACAACTTCGTCCGCCTCGGACGTGACGGCTATGCCGGGGTGCACGGCGCCTGCTACGCCACCGGCGCCTGGCTGGCCGAGCAGATCCCGGCACTCGGCCCCTTCGAGCTCCTCTGCGCGTCCGACCCGGCCACCGGGATCCCGGCGGTGACCTGGCGGATCCGGGAGGGGGAGGACCCGGGCTACACCCTCTACGACCTGGCCGACCGCCTACGGGTGCGAGGGTGGCAGGTGCCGGCCTACCCGCTGACCGGCGAGCTGGCCGACGTCGCCGTGCAGCGGATCCTGGTCCGCCAGGGGGTGAGCCGCGACCTGGCCGAGCTCCTGGTCCGTGACCTGGCCGAGGCGGTGGCCCACTTCGCCCGCCACCCCCAGCCGGTGGCCATGACCAAAGAGGAGTCGGGCGGCTTCAGCCACCTCTGACTGGGATGGCCGCCCCGCCAGTGAGGCCGGACCGGCGGTCAGGCCGTCTTCCCGGTCAGGCCGGGACGGCGGGGAGGGACCAGTCGACCCGGACGGGTCGGGCCGTGAGCAGTCGGGGCCGCCCGACGGCGGCCGGGCGGTCCGTCGTCCACGGCGCCGGGGCGGCGGCGGTCAGGCCGGCCAGGCCCCGCAGGGCCCGGTCGTAGGAGGAGCGCAGGGTGCGGAACCGCGCCCAGGCCTCGTCGGCCCCGACCACGGGACCGGCCGCCCCCTCGGTCAGCCGCCCGTAGGCGGCGTCGAACTCCTCCCGGGTGATCGACAGGTCCCCGGTGGTCTCGCCGGCGCTGCGCTGGAGCATGTCGGTCAGCGTCCCGGGCGGGTCGATGGGCAGGCCGGCGGCCCGCCCGATCCGCACGATGCCGGGCACCCCGTGGGCCAGGACCATCAGGGGCCCCTGGCCGTCGCCGAGGTTCCCGGTGGCCAGGTCGACCGGCGCCGCGCACACCAGGAGGCCGGCGGCGTCCAGGAGGGCGCCGACCGAGGCCACCCACGACTGGCCCCGGGTCGATTCGGGGAAGTAGCTGAGGGCCGGGAAGGCGCAGTGGTTCTGGTCGAGGTTGAGCAGCCACCGGGTGGCCGACTCCCACATGGTGTCCCGGCCGATCACCTCGTAGCGCCGGAGGTTGACCACCAGGTCCATGGGGGAGGCCGGGGTCCCGGCGAAGGGCCGGAGCGTGCGGATGCCGTTCTCCCGATCGTGGTGGGCCGAGTAGATGGTGGGCAGGTAGCTGATGAGGAGGGCCACCAGGCCGAGGCCGATCACCGCCTCCACGAAGGCCAGCCAGGTCCGCAGCGAGCCCGAGGGGGCGGCGAACCCGAGGGTGGTCACCGACGAGCCGCTGATCTCGAACGAGCGCTGCCAGGTGCCGGCCCCCATCCCCCAGAAGATGAGGGTGAACGAGCCGATGACCGAGAGCATCCACACCAGCGGGAGGCTGACCAGGGCCACGGGGCCGTAGAGGCCGCGGAGGTTCTCCGATCGGGTCGGGCTGCGCCACCGACGGACCAGGATCCGGTTGACCACGGCGAAGGTCACCCGGGCGATGCGGGTGAAGCCGTCCCGGGGCAGCACCACCGTCTCCAGGGCGGAGATGAGGACGGCGCCGGCCAGGCCCGCCCCGACCACGATGGCGGCGATACGGAAGACGGCGAGGGCGGGCTGGATCTCGGCCGTCACTCGTCCTCGGGCCAGCGGTCGCGCTGGCGGTACTTCACGACGAAGGCCACGACGAGCACCACGGCGAGCAGTCCGAAGATCAGGATGGTGAACACGGGCCCTCCTCGAGGCGGCGTGCCAGGGACACTAGGCGGTGGCACCGCAGTCGGGCGCTTCAGCGGGCCGTGGGCCGCCTCGGAGAAGTGACGTTGGTCCCTTGTTCTGGATGGGTGCCCCGGTAGTCTGCCCGGTGACGGCGCCACGACCGTTGGCGTGTCAGCATCCCAAGGAGCCTTCCGTGAGCCTCATGGCCTATGACTACCCCATCCTCAGCATCATCTGGATGATGTTCACCTTCTTCGTGTTCGTCCTCTGGATCTGGCTGCTGATCACCGTCTTCATCGACATCTTCCGCAGCCACGACCTCGGCGGCGTCGCCAAGGCCCTGTGGGTCCTGTTCATCATCGTCCTGCCGCTGCTCGGCGTCCTGATCTACCTCATCGCCCGGGGCGGCAAGATGCACGAGCGGGCCGCCGAGCAGGCCCAGGCCCAGCAGAAGGCCTTCGACTCCTATGTGCAGCAGGTGGCCGGCTCGGGCGGCAGCGCTGACCAGCTGGCCAAGCTGGCCGACCTGAAGGAGAAGGGCGTCCTGACCGACGCCGAGTTCGAGGCCGAGAAGGCCAAGATCCTCAGCTGACACGGTCCGGCTCCGGCCGGCTTGTCAGCAGGTCCGGCTCTCGCCGGCTTGTCAACGGGTCCGGCTCCGGCCGGCCATCCGTGTCACGTCCAAGCGGCCGCCCCTCCGGGGGCGGCCGCTGGCGCGTCCGGCCCCGTGCCGCATCGCCGTCTCTGCACCGCCCCGGCGTCCCTGGGCGGGCGGGGTGCGCTCGGTAGTGTTTGACCGTGACCGATCTCCCCGCCGGATCCGACCCCACGCCGCCGACCGGGGAGCCCCCCGCCGGAGGGGGTGACGGGGACCTCGACCTCCACCACCTGGTCGAGGAGCTCGAGGCGGAGAACGAGGCGCTGCGGAAGGAGGCGGCGGGCAAGGGCCGGCACCGGGTGCGGGCCGCCTGCTCGTGGCTCCTCATCGTCCTGGCCTGCCTGCTGGCCGTCCTCTCCGTCGTCGCCGCCTACGCCCGCAACGAGCTGCTCAACACCGACACTTTCGTGGCCACGGTGGCGCCCCTGGCCAAGGACCCGGCCATCCAGACCGTGGTGGCCACCCGGGTCAGCGACGCCGTGGTGGCCAAGGCCGACATCGAGCAGCGGGTCAAGGAGGCCCTGCCGCCCCGGGCCGGCTTCCTGGCCGCCCCCATCGCCACGGGCGTGAAGACCCTCTCCTACCAGCTGACCCTGAAGCTGGTGCAGAGCCACCAGTTCCAGACCCTGTGGGACCAGGCCGTCCGCCGGTCCCACGCCGAGGTGGACACGCTGCTGACCGGAGGGTCCCAGGGCGGGCTGTCGGCCGCCAACGGCCAGGTGACGGTCAACCTGGGCACGGTCGAGACCGAGGTCAAGAAGCGGCTGGCCGCCCGGGGCCTGACCTTCGTGGACAAGGTGCCCAACTACTCGGGCGCCCCCGTCGTGCTCTTCCAGTCCAAGGAGCTCCTCAAGCTCCAGCGGGCCGTGCGCCTGCTCAACAAGCTGGTGGTGGTGCTGCCCGTGCTCTCGCTCCTGGCCTTCGCCGGGGCGGTGGCCCTGGCCCGGGACCGCCGGCGCGGCCTCGTGCGGGCCTCCGGCGGCCTGGCCATCTCGATGGCGCTCCTGCTGCTGGTGGCCAACGTGGCCCGCAACCAGTACCTCGCCACCCTCCTGCCCGGCCAGGTCAAGGCGGCCCGGACGGCGGTCATCAACGCTGTGGACGCCCCGCTCCTGACCTCGGTGCGCTGGGTCCTGGCCCTGGCCGTGGTGGTCCTGGTGGTGGCCCTGCTGGCCGGCAGCACCCACGTCCGAGCCTGGGTGTCCAGCCGCCAGCGGCCGCCGTGGATGACCTCGGGCCCGGTGCACGACACCGTGGCCGCCCACCGGCGCGGCTTCCAGTGGGGGGTCCTGGCCCTCGGGATCCTGGTCCTGGTGCTGTGGAGCAGCCCGACGGCCTTCGTGGGCGTGGTGGTGCTCCTGGTGACGCTGGCCTGCGTGGGCCTGGTCGGGATGTTCGCCGGCCGGACCGGCGAGGTGCCGGCCACCGGGCGGACCGGTCAGCTGGCCGACGGGCCGCCGGCCGCCTGACCCACACCGGGTCGGCGACCGCTCCGGGTGGTCGATGGCTGGCTTCGCCCTCGATGTCGCCACTTTTCGCGGCGCGCAACACGTGTTGGCCCAGGGATGGGGGTTCCGCCGATGAAACGCTCCCGTTATGGTGTTCGTTGTCCTCTCGGGTTCCCGTGGAGCCCTGGAACGTCCGACACGCGTGAGTTGCAAGGAGAGCGCAAGATGCAGAAGCGATCGATCCGACGGGCGGTGACGGCGGGTGCCGCCACCCTCGGGCTGGTCTGGACCATGGGCACGGCCGGCGCTGCGGTGGCCGGAGCGGCCGCGGCCCACAGCGGCCCGATCACCCAGGACGGCTACGTCTGCACGGTGGTGGGCACCAACAAGGCCGACACCCTGGTGGGCCACACCGGCGACGTGGTGTGCGGACTCGGCGGCAACGACCACCTGACCGCCGTCGGCGGTGGGACCATCGTCCTCATCGGCGGCAAGGGCGCCGATGTGCTCCAGGGCTCCTCGACGTCCGGGGAGACCGACGTGCTCAACGGTGACCAGGGCAACGACACCATCGATGGCGGGGCCGGCAACGACACCGAGAACGGCGGGGCCGGCTCGGACACCATGACCGGCGGCACCGGCAACGACGTCGTGAACGGTGACCAGGGCAACGACACCGAGAGCGGCGACCAGGGCAACGACACCCTGAACGGCGGGGCCGGCAACGACAACCTGAACGGTGGCGACGGCAGCGACACCCTCAACGGCGACCAGGGCAACGACACCGAGGACGGCGGGGCCGGCAACGACACCCTCAACGGGGACCAGGGCAATGACTCCCTGGACGACAGCCAGGGCAGCAACATCGAGGACGGCGGCCAGGGCTCCGACAACGTCGCCTGCTCCGGCACCTCGACGGTCCTGGTGGGCGAGGACAGCCAGGACAACGAGGAGGGCTGCTCGGGGTCGAACGTCGAGCACGCCTCCCTCCAGTTCCAGGGCACGGTGACCGCCACCGACGGCACCTCCACGATGACCGTGGGGATCACCGACGCCAGCGACTCGGGCTACGCCTTCCTGTCGACCTGCCCCAGCCCGCTGACGGTCTCCCTCGCCGGGGCCACCATCCAGGGCGACAGCGGTCCGACGGTGGCTGTCGGGGACGACGTGGAGTTCTCGGCCAATCCGCCGGCGAGCGGGTGCAGCCCCACCGCCACCTACGTCCAGTCCCAGGGCCAGGGCGACAACCAGCAGTAGGCGGCTTCTGACGAACGGGGCACGGGGCCCGGTCCGACCACTGCGGTGGCGGGCCGGGCCCCGGTCGCGTCCGGCGCCCTGGACCGCGACGTGCCGGCGGCCAGGCAGCTCCGCGGGCGCGTCGGCGCGGTGGTCCGACCGCTGCGGACGTGACGGTGGGGGCCTACGCCCCCGGCCCGGGCGGGCCCGGGGCCACGGGAGCCACGTCGGCCGGCACGGCCTCACCCGGGGTGAGCCGGCCCGTCTCGTCCCAGGGGACGACCGAGGCCAGGAACTCGTCGGTCTCCCGCTGGGCGGCCAGCATCCGCTTCTCGGCGCCGGCGGCCAGGAGGCGGCCGACCAGGGGGATCTCCCACAGGGACTCGGCCCGCAGGATGGCCACCACCACGGGCACCAGGTGCTCGGCGGTGTCGAAGACCACGTAGCGGGGGAGCCACTCGGGCTCGTACTTGGCGTTGAACCGCCACAGCGACTCGATCTGGGCGAAGCTCGACAGGCGCTTGAGGAACCACCGCTCGGCCCGCTGGACCGTCCCGTCGCCGCGCTCGCCGGCCAGGGTCGAGCGCATGGCCGCGAAATTGAGGCTGAGCCCCTCGAAGCCCCGTCCGGCCAGGTGCTCGATGGTGGAGCACAGGGCGAAGTCGAGCAGTCCGTTGGGATGGTCGCCGGGGTCCCGGCGCATCAGGTCGAGCGAGTAGCCGCGGATCCCGGTGGCCGGGACGAATTGGCACATGGCGGCGGCCCGGCCCTCGGGGTCGCGGACCACGACCAGGAGCAGATCGGTGTCCCGGGGGTCGAAGATCCGCCCCAGCATCATGGAGAAGCCCCGCTCGTGCTCGCCCTGGCGGGACAGGCGCATCAGGGCGGACAATTCGTCGATGAGGGCCGGCTCCATCTGCGAGGGGTCGTGGAAGGTCGCCGTGTAGCCGTACTTGGCGATCCGGTTGTGGGCCTGGCGCAGCCCCTTCATGTGCTTGCCGCCCAGTGAGAACGACTGGAGGGGCACGACGGCCTCGTCGCCCAGGTAGATGTCGTGCATCCCCGACTCCCGGTAGACGGGGACCCACTCCTCGCCGGCGCCCATGACCGCCGTGGTCCACCCGTGGGCGTCGGCAAAGGACCGGAAGGCCGCCCACACCTGCTCGCGCTCGTTGCGCGGGCCGATGGGGTCGGGGGAGATGAGGCAGACGCCGCCGTAGACGGCGTAGGCCACCACGCTGTCCCGGTGGAAGAACCACTGCTTGTCCGACCGCAGGGCGAAGTAGTCCAAGGTGGTGGCGCCGTGGCGCCGGACGATGTCCCGGGCCCGCAGCTCGGCCACCCGGCCCGAGCCCATCCGTCGGTCCACCACCGGCCGGGTCAGGAGGTAGAGGACGACGGCCACCAGCGTGATCCCGACGACCAGCAGGGCCGGTGCCAGGAACCGGTCGATCCGGTGGGGGAGCGGCTCGGTGCGGATGCCCGCGTAGCGCTCGGCCACCGCCCAGAACGTCGTCCACCAGGCCCCGAGGTCCTGGTGGTGGCTGAGCCGGGTGAAGACCTCCAGGAAGACGGTGGCGGCCACCGCCACCCCGACGGACACCACGCCGAGCACGACGAGGGCCGACCGGAGCGAGCTCCAGTCGGACGCCGCCTGGAACTCCCGTCGGTTCACCAGGAGGAAGACCAGGACCACCGTGGCCACCAGCGACTCCTCGACGTCGGCACCGGCCAGCAGGTGCAGCAGGACCGAGCCGCCCAGGATGGCGACAGCCACCCGCCAGGCCCGGCGCTGGCCGCGCAGGATGCCCCGGCCGATGGCCACCAGGGCCAGGCCGGCCAGGGCCACCAGCGCCCCGGCGGCCACGCTGGCCCGCACCGGGAGGAACTGCTGGAGGACGTGGAGCCGGCCCCGCAGGGGCGGGGTGATGGCATCCAGGAGGTCGATGACGCCGGTGATCAGGATGGCCGTGGCAGCGATCCGCCGCACCCGCCGGGTCCGGCGGTGGGTCGAGCGCAGGTCGGTGGCCGGAGGCCACGACTCGCCGATGGGGTAGGAGGCCACCAGGGCGGTGGCCAGCGTCCCGGCCGCCCGGCGACGGGAGACGAAGCGCTCGAGCCGGTTGTCCGAGGGAAGCTCGTTGCGGGCCAGGAGGAGCCGGACGTGGAGCTCGGCCCCGGTCTCCAGCTCGACCCAGCTGACCCGCTGGTCGCGCAGGAAGACCGGGGGGAGGCCGAGGCGGCCGCGGTGCTCGACCACGACCTCGGCGGTGGCGCCCACGTTGGCGAAGAAGCCGGGACCGAGGTTGGTCAGCTCGGTGGACAGGGAGGCCGAGGTGATCATGCCCGCCCAGCCGTCGCCCACCAGCCGGCGGGCCTCGTCACGGGCACCGTCGTTGGGGTCGGTGCGGGCGGTGACCTGGTCGAGGGCACCGCCGCCCAGGATCGCCCACATGCGGCGGCTGAGCAGGCCCAGGACGACGGCCATGGCCAGGAGGACGACCAGGGTGGCCGAGAGGGCCACCGTGAGCTGGTCGGTGAGGTCGGCGGCGTGGGCGTGGCGGATGGCCCGGCCGGGCAGGCCGGTGCCGATGTGCACCAGCACCCACGGGGTGACGGCCAGGCGGAGCAGGAGGGCCACGGCGAAGGGCACGAGCAGCCACCAGGCGTAGCGGCCGAACCGGCGGTAGAGGGTGCGGGAGACCACGAAGCGGGTGAGGTCGGCAGGGTCGATGAGCCGGTCCACCCCGTCGAGCCACGGGGCCTCCGCCGAGGGCTCGGGCAGCGGGGTCCGCCACGACCGGCCGCCCGAGGGATCCCCGGCCGCGCCCTGGGCGGCCACGGCCACGGCGTCCCGGGGAAGCGTGCCCGGCGCCACCCGGACCATGCGGGTGCCCGTCCCTGTGCGCAGGCAGAGGTCGACCGGGCCGACGACGTGGGCGCCGGAGATGCCGGGCGCCCCCGCACCGCCGTCCGACTCGTTGCTGCCCACCTGGCGCAGGACCCGGCGGTCGTCTTCGGCCAGGAAGCGCTCCAGGGCGGCCCGCAGGGCCGGGTGGGCATCCAGGGCCCGGGCGGTGGGGTCGGGACCGCCGACGGCGCCCTCGTCGACGAGGTTGCCGGCGATGACCAGGACGCCGGGCCCGTCCCAGGTGTCGAGCGCCCGGGCCAGCTCACCGGTGGCAGCCAGGGTGGAGGGGGTGGCCTCGGCGGTCAGCAGCAGGTCGCTGACCACCATGACCCGACGGCCGAGCGGCACCTCGACGGCCTCGACGGCGGCCCCGTCGCCTCCGGTGGCGGTACGGGCGGCACCGTCGGGCGGTCGGACCCCACCCGGGTCCCCGGGTGCGTCCTCGTCGGTCACGGGCGATCGCACAGCACCTCCAGTGTACGGCCGGCCCGGCGGTAGGCTGGCCCAGCGCGGCCGCCCGGGGTGCCGGCCACCGACGACGACCGAGGACCGATGGGGGACCCATGACCGGAGGAAGCGCCCAGGGCGCCGTAGGGGCGGACGGGGGCCACGACGGTGCGGCCATCGAGGACTGGTTCCACGAGGACCGCAGCTTCCCGCCCAGCGAGGCGTTCCGGGACGGGGCCGTGGTCTCGGACCCCGGCATCTACGAGCGGGCCGCCGCTGCCGGAACGGACTTCTGGGCCGAGCAGGCCGGCGCCCTCGACTGGTTCCGCCCCTGGGACACCGTGCTGACGTGGGACGAGCCTTTCGCCCGGTGGTTCGACGGCGGCACGCTGAACGTCTCCTACAACTGCCTCGACCGCCACGTGGCCGCCGGCCGGGGCGACAAGGTGGCCTTCCACTGGGAGGGCGAGCCGGGAGACACCCGGACCATCTCGTATGGCGAGCTGCTCGTCGAGGTGTGCCGCTTCGCCAACGTGCTGCGCGGGCTGGGCGTGGAGCGGGGCGACCGGGTGGCCATCTACATGCCGATGATCCCCGAGCTGCCGGTGGCCATGCTGGCCTGCACCCGGATCGGGGCCGCCCACTCGGTGGTCTTCGGCGGGTTCTCCTCCGACGCGCTGCGCGACCGGATCCTGGACGCCCAGGCCAAGGTGGTGATCACCGCCGACGGCGGCTGGCGCCGGGGCCAGGCGGTGGCCCTCAAGGGCAACGTGGATGCCGCCGTGGACGAGTCGCCGTGCGTGGAGCACGTGGTGGTGGCCCGCCGGATCAGCCCCGACGGGGCCGAGGCCCCGGCCATGACGGCAGGCCGGGACCACTGGTGGGAGGAGCTGGCCGACGGCACCGACCCGGCGGCCGGCGGACCGGCCGCCGACACCTGCGAGCCTGAGCACATGGACGCCGAGGACCTCCTCTTCATCCTCTACACCTCGGGCACCACGGCCGCCCCCAAGGGCATCATGCACACCACCGGGGGCTACCTGACCCAGGTGGCCTTCACCCACCGGGCCGTCTTCGACCTCCACCCCGACCACGACGTCTACTGGTGCGCCGCCGACATCGGGTGGGTGACCGGGCACAGCTACATCGTGTATGGGCCGCTGGCCAACGGGGCCACCTCGGTCATGTACGAGGGCACCCCGGACACCCCGGGCCGGGACCGGTGGTGGTCGATCGTCGAGCGCTACGGCGTGACCATCCTCTACTGCGCCCCCACGGCCATCCGGACGTTCATGAAGTGGGGCCACGAGGAGCCGGCCAAGCACGACCTGGGCAGCCTCCGGGTGCTCGGCTCGGTGGGCGAGCCCATCAACCCCGAGGCATGGATGTGGTACGCCACCCACATCGGCGGCGGCCGCTGCCCGGTGGTCGACACCTGGTGGCAGACCGAGACGGGCGCCATCATGATCAGCCCCCTGCCCGGCCTCACCACCACCAAGCCCGGTTCGGCCACCTTCCCCCTGCCCGGCATCGGTGCCGAGGTGGTGGGGGACCACGGCCAGCCCGTCGCCGTGGGCGGCGGGTACCTGACCCTGTCCACCCCGTGGCCGTCGATGCTCCGGGGCATCTACGGCGACCCCGAGCGGTACCGGTCGACCTACTGGAGCCGGTTCGAGGGCCGCTACTTCGCCGGCGACGGGGCCAAGATCGACGACGACGGCTACCTGTGGCTGCTGGGCCGGGTCGACGACGTGATGAACGTGTCGGGCCACCGCATCTCCACCACCGAGGTGGAGTCGGCCCTGGTCGACCACCCCCTGGTGGCCGAGGCCGCGGTGGTGGGGGCCTCCGACCCGACCACCGGCCAGGCCATCGTCGCCTACGTGACCCTGAAGGCCCGGGCCGGTGGGCCCAGCGAGGCCATGGGCGAGGAGCTCCGGGCCCACGTGGCCACCAAGATCGGCCCGATCGCCCGACCCCGGCAGGTCATCTTCACCGACGAGCTGCCCAAGACCCGCTCGGGCAAGATCATGCGCCGGCTCCTCCAGGACCTCTCCGAGGGCCGTGGCCTGGGAGACACCACCACCCTGGCCGACCCGGCGGTGGTGGAGGAGATCCGCCGGCGGGCCGCTGCCTCCACCGAGGAGTGAGCGGGGTGCCCGGCTTCGCCGACCCGCCCAACTGGGTCTGGCACCACGGACGGATCGAGGAGCCCGCAGAGGCCGTGATCTTCGACGTCGACGGGGTCCTGTCGGACGCCGCCGGGCGTCAGCACTACCTCGAGTACGGCCGCCGCAATTGGGACCGCTTCTTCGAGGCGTGCGGGGACGACGAGGTCATCGCCGAGCACGCCCGGGTCCTCGAGCTCCTCGACCCCCGGCTCCAGATCATCCTGCTGACCGGTCGGCCCATGCGGGTCCAGCCCCAGACCCTGGCCTGGCTGCACCGCTACGGCCTGCGCTGGGACCTGCTGGTCATGCGCTCCCGGGGCGACTACTCCCAGGTGACCTTCTTCAAGAAGGACACCGTGGACGAGCTCCGCGCCTACGGCTTCGTTCCCCAGCTGGCCTTCGAGGACGACCCCAACAACTTCCGGATGTTCCACGCCGCAGGCATCCCCTGCGTCTACATCCACTCCGGCTACTACGAGTGACGGCCGCCGGCTGACCCCGCCGCGCCGGATGCGTGGCTGACGCGCGACGGCACGGCGGCCGAGCAGGTGGCCGCCGTCGCCGTCAAGGCCCGCCGCCACGGCGCCCTCAACCCGCAT
>CAXBRB010000037.1:0-15856 GCA_963977795.1 uncultured Acidimicrobiaceae bacterium | reverse complement strand
GGGTCAGCTCGGGGTACTCGGTGGAGACCCGGAGCGGCCGGCCGGCCGCCGAGGCCGCCGCGGCAAGGTCGCCCACCGACTGGACCGGCGAGGCGTCCGGGACGGCCAGCACCACCCGGATGGGGTTGGCCGTGGCCTTGGAGTACTGGAGGGCGCCCAGCGAGGTGACCTCGCTCCCCCGCTCCTCGATCCAGTCGCGTCCGGTGATGCCGAGATCGAAGAGGCCGTCGGCCACGTACAGGGGGATCTCCTGGGGACGCAGGATGCGGACCTCGTCGATCCGGGGATCGTCGATGTCGGCCCGGTAGTCGACGCTCGAAGAGCGGCTGACGGCCAGGTCGGCCTCACCGAACAGCCCCAGCGTGGCCTTCTCCAGGGAGCCCTTGGGCAGCACTAGGCGGAGCATGTCAGGACCTCCCCGCCGCGAACCCCACCCGGCCGGTCCCGCCGATGCCCTCGATGCCCCGCAGGACGGCCACCGTCTCGAGGGCCGTGCGGGCGGCCTCGGCGCCCTTGTTGGTCTCGTCGGGGAGCGAGCGCTCGAGGGCCTGGTCGACGGTGTCGGTGGTGAGCACGCCGAAGACCACCGGCATGCCGGTGTCCAGCTGCACCCGCTGGAGGCCGGCGGCGCACTCCCCGGCCACGAAGTCGTAGTGCCCGGTGTCCCCCCGGATGACCGCCCCAAGGGCCACCACGGCGTCCACCTGGCCCGAGGCGGCCATGGCCCGGGCCACCAGCGGCAGCTCGAAGGCGCCGGCCACCCAGGCCACCGCCACCGCGGCCAGGTCGCACCCGGCCGCCTCCAGGGCGTCGAGGGCGCCGGTCAGCATGCGGTCGGTGATCCCGCCGTTGAACTCGCCGCAGGCGAACCCGATGCGCACCGGGCGGGCCCCGGGTCCGGGCAGGCCGGCGGCGTCGAGCGCCGTGCCCACCCGGGCGGCCGCCCGGTCCTTGGCGTCGGCCGGCAGGGCCGTGAGGTCAGAGGACGTCATCGAGCCCCTCCAGGAGGTGTCCCATCCGCTCCCGCTTGGTCCGCAGGTAGTCGATGTTGTGGGCCGTCGGGATCGGCTGGATGGGCACCCGCTCGACGATGTCGAGACCGAAGCCCTCCAGGCCGCCGTACTTGGCCGGGTTGTTGGTCATGAGGCGCATCTTGGTCACCCCGAGGTCGACCAGGATCTGGGCCCCGATGCCGTACTCCCGTGAGTCGGCCGGCAGGCCCAGCTCGAGGTTGGCATCCACGGTGTCGAACCCCTCCTCCTGGAGGCTGTAGGCCCGCAGCTTGTGGGCCAGGCCGATGCCCCGACCCTCGTGGCCCCGGAGGTAGACGAGCACGCCGCTGCCGTTGCGCTCGATGGCGGCCATGGCCCCGTGGAGCTGGGGGCCGCAGTCGCACCGCAGGGAGCCCAGGATGTCGCCGGTCATGCACTCGCTGTGCACCCGAACCAGGGTCTCCGGGTGCTCGCGCAGGTCGCCCTTGACCAGGGCCACGTGCTGCTCGCCGTCGAGGACGGACTCGTAGGCGTAGACGGTGAACTCGCCGAACTCGGTGGGCACCCGGGCATCGGCCACCCGACGGACCAGCTTGTCCTTGCGGCGCCGATAGCGGATGAGGTCGGCGATGGAGATGAGGTGGAGGCCGTGCTCGGCGCTGAAGGCCTCGAGCTCGGGCAGGCGGGCCATGGAGGCCTTGTCGGCGCTGACCACCTCGCACAGCACCCCGGCCGGCGACATCCCGGCGGCCCGGGCCAGGTCGACGGCGGCCTCGGTGTGGCCGGCCCGCTTGAGCACGCCGCCCGGCCGGTAGCGGAGGGGGAAGATGTGACCGGGCCGGTTGAGGTCGACCGGGCGGGTGCCCGGGTCGACCAGGGCCTTGATGGTGGCGGCCCGGTCGGCGGCCGAGATCCCGGTGGTGGTGTCGTGGCGGTAGTCGACGCTCACCGTGAAGGCGGTGCGCTGGATCTCGGTGTTGGCCGAGACCATCAGCGGCAGGTCGAGCTCCTCGACCCGCTCGGGGGTCAGGGGCACACAGATGAGGCCCGAGGTGTGGGCCAGGAAGAAGGCGATCTTCTCCGGCGTCACCGCATCGGCGGCCATGATGAGGTCGCCCTCGTTCTCGCGGTCCTCGTCGTCGACCACGACGACGATCTCGCCCCGTCCGACGGCCTCGATGGCGTCTTCCACTGATGAGAAGGGCATGTGGACCCCGTGTCTCCCTCTGGCTCGGTCTTCGTGCAGGCGGCCCCGGGGCCTGCGGACGGGGCCGGGCGGGTGCGGTGGACGCTCCGGTCCTCAGCCCTGCCGATCTGGCGGATCGAGGTCGATCCGCAGGTCTGGCCCCAGGCTACTCACCGCGCGCACCCTCCCCCGCCACAGGCCGTCGACGGAGGCGGCGCCCGGGCCGGCGAAGAGCGGCCGGGCGTCATCGCCGCCGAAGAGGGCCGGCGCCAGGTAGAGGACGTAGCGGTCGACCAGGCCGGCGGTGTGGAGGTCGTGGGCCACGGTGGGCCCGCCCTCGACCAGGAGCTGGAGCACACCTCTGCGGCCCAGGTCGTCCAGGATCGTCTCCAGAGGGCCGGTGCACTCCAGGGCGGGCAGCACGGCGGCGTCGGCTGGCGCCCGGCCGAGCACCACCCGGAGCGGCTGGTCGTCGGGCCCCCGGTGGCACGGGTCGTCTGGATCGAGGCGGACGGTCAGCGCGGGATCGTCGACCCGGACCGTGCCCGCCCCCACGGCCACGGCGTCGGACACGGCCCGGAGCCGGTGGACGTCCGCTCGGGCCACGGGACCGGTGATCCACCGGCTCGAGCCGTCCGGCGCCGCCGTCCGACCGTCCAGGGTGGCTGCCAGCTTGAGGACCACGAAGGGCCGTCCGGTGCGGCGGTGGCTCAGATAGGCGGCCAGCTGCTCGCCCGCCGCCTCCGCTCCCACCCCCTCGGCCACCTCGATGCCGGCGGCCCGCAACGCTGCGGTACCGGCGCCGTCGACAGCAGGGTCCGGGTCGCCGACGGCCACGACCACTCGGGCCACCCCCGCCGCGATGATGGCCTCGGTGCACGGCCCGGTCCGACCGTGGTGGCTGCAAGGCTCGAGGGTCACGTACAGGGTGGCGCCGTGGGCCCGGTCCCCGGCGGCGGCCAGGGCGGCGACCTCGGCATGGGGGCCGCCCGGCGGTGCGGTCGCCCCCACGTAGCACTCGTCGGCCTCGACGGGTGCGGCAGGGACGACCACGGCACCGACCCACGGATTCGGCGAGGTCCTCCCCCGCACGCCCTCGGCCGCGGCCACGGCCCGCCCCATCCAGGCACTGTCGACCAGGGACGAGGCCGCCCGGTCTCCCGCCACCCCGTTGTCGCTGGGCCCGGGACCGGGCCGGGTGCTCAGGACCGGGCTCCGGACCCGGCCGGGACGGCCGCCTCGGCGGCGCCCAGGATGGCGGCCACGGCGGCCAGCGGGTCGTCCCGGGTGAAGACGGCCGAGCCGGCCACGAAGACGGTCGCTCCGGCCCGGGCGGCATCGGCCACCGTGCGCTCGTCGATGCCCCCGTCGACCTCGATGGCCAGGTCGAGGCCCTGGGCGTCGGCGACGGCTCGGGCCTGGGCCACCTTGGGCAGCACGTCGGCGATGAACGACTGGCCGCCGAAGCCCGGGAAGACCGTCATGCACAGCAGGAGATCGATCCGGTCGAGGAAGGGGGCGACGGCCTCGAAGGGGGTGTCGGGGTTGCAGGCCAGGCCGGCCCGCAGTCCGAGGGAGCGCATCTGGTCGATGAGCTCCTCGGTGTGGCCGACCTCGACGTGGACGGTGCACCCGTCGGCACCGGCGTCCCGGAAGGGCTCCAGGTAGCGCTCGGGTTCGCTGATCATCAGGTGGGTGTCGAAGAAGAGATCGCTGTGGGCCCGCAGCGACGCCACCACCGGGGGCCCGATGGTCAGGTTGGGGACGAAGTGCCCGTCCATGACGTCCACGTGGAGCCAGTCGGTCCCCGGCGTGATCTGCTCGACGGCGGCGGCCAGGCTGCCGAAGTCGGCCGACAGGATCGACGGGGCCACCCGCAGGGCGTCGAGGGCACCCGGGGTCCGGCCGGTGCCCGACGCACAGTTCGGGGCATCGGCCGTCGGGGCGGACGTCGGAGAAGCCGGGGCGTCGAGGGAGGTCATCACCAACGAGCCTACCGGCGCCGGTCAGGTGCCGAGGCGCTCGCCGGGGGCCGGGCGCACGCCACGGACCCAGTCGGCGGCATCCATGGGCTGGCGGCCCTCGGGCTGGACCGTGGCGAGCACGAGGGCGGTTCCCCCGCCGGCGCCCACCACCGTTCCGTCCAGCACCCCGGGCCCGGGGGCGGCGAGACCAGGGGGCGCGGGGTGGGTGGCCAGGACCCGGAGACGACGTCCCCGGAACGTGGTCCAGGCCCGCCCCAGCCGGACCACCCGGCGCAGCTCTGCCGCCGGCCGGTCCCATGCCAACGCCAGCTCGTCGGTGGTGATCTTCTCGGCCCAGGTGGGCTCCCCCACCTGAGGGCGTGGCGCAGGGAGCCCGGCGATCCCGCCGCCCAGGTTGCGCCGCAGTAGATCGCACCCGGCAGCCACCAGCCGGGAGCGCAGCTCCTCGGCGGTGATCTCGTCGTCCAACGGGACGACCACCTCGTCGTAGACCGGCCCCGTGTCGAGTCCGGCCTCCACCGCCATCAGATCGACCCCGGTGGTCGTGTCGCCGGCCAGGATGGCCCGCTCCACCGGGGCCGCGCCCCGCCACCGGGGCAGGAGGGAGAAGTGGAGGTTGACCATGGGCAGGCGGTCCAGGACCGCCTCCGGGATGATCCGCCCGTAGGCCACCACCACGCCCAGCTCCGCCCCGACGGCACCGGCCCGGTCGAGGTCGTGAGCCACCTCGAGCCCGAGCGCCAGGGCCGCCTCCTTGACCGGGCTCGGGGACAGCGCCCCGCCCCGGCCCCGTCGCTTGTCGGGCCGGGTCACCACCAGGGCGACGTCGTGACCGGAAGCCAGCAGGGCCTCCAGGGGCGCCACCGCCATCGCCGGAGTGCCGAGGAAGACGAGGCGAGCCACGGGACGAGGCTACCGGGAGCGCGCCAAGGGATCGAGGGTGCGCCGCCCGACGCCCGGGGCGGTGGCAGAACCGGCCGGAGGTCCGCCGGCCGGGAGGCTCAGATCTCCCGCTCGCTCCCCACCATGAGGACCTTGGCCTCGAGCGCCGACGTGTCGAGGCCCATGGCCCGGTCGCGGAGGATCCGCTTGACCTGCTTGGCCGTGTCGTCATCGAGGCGGTCGGTCATCAGGATGCCGTCGAGGTGGTCGATCTCGTGCTGGAACACCCGGCCCAGATAGTCGTCGGCCTCGATCGTCACCTCGTTCCCGTCGACGTCGAGGCCGCGAACATGGACCACGCTGGGCCGCAGGATGCCGATGCGCAGCCCGGGGATCGACAGGCAGGCCTCGTCGTGGAACAGCTCGCCGTCGCTCTCGACGATCTCCGGGTTGATGAGGACCTGCGGGCCGTCCCCGACGTCGTAGGTGAAGATCCGCTTCTGCACGCCGATCTGCGGGGCGGCCAGTCCGGCGCCGACGGCCTCGTACATGGTCTCCACCATGTCGTCGACCAGCTTGACCACCGCCCCGTCCACATCGGCCACCGGGGTGGCCAGCTGCTTCAGCACGGGGTCACCGTAGGTCCGGATGGTGAACGTCGACATGTCCTCAGTGTAGGAGATGCGGTCCTGCTGACCGGTCCGCCTGACAGAGCCCGATCCCGTCAGACCGCCCGAGGGTTGCCCTCCGGGCTCAGGAGACGAACCGGCCCAGACGCAGGTCCCGGTGCACCGCCCCGGGGTGCATGGAGGCTCTGGGGCGCCCCTGGTCACGAGCAGGATGACTACCAGGTGCCCGGCCAGCCGGACTGCCGTGTGCCCCGAGCGCAACGGATCGCATCGGCCGTCCTGGCTCGTCTTCGGTGGTGCTGCGGCGTCGGCCGTGGACCCCACGATCGATAGAAGGCGAATGGGCGCCGACCATGCTGCCTCCTGCATCGACCCTGCCTGGTGCGGGTTCCGGAGAAGTGGCCCGACCGGTCCTCAGCGGTAGGAAGGCTCGGGCTCGGTGCGAGCGGACGACCGGAGGAAGGCCAACGAGGTGGCCAGGGTGGCCGCCGCACCGACGAGGATCGCCGCCTCGGCCGACCAGTGGTCTATGAGGAGGCCCCAGAGGAAGAGGCCCAGGCTCAGCGCCAATGCAGCACAGAAGTTCAGGGTGGCGATGGCGTCGATGGCGGCGCCGTCATCGACAGTTGCCGTGACGGCACCGACGACCAGCGACCGGCCGCCGTAGCGAAGGCCGCCGAAGGCCAGGCCCACGGCCGACCAGACGACCAGCTCGATGCGATGACCGATGAGCAGCGACGAGACGGCGTAGGCGACGAGCACGGCGGCGAGGAGGCAGCCTGCGATCGTGACGGCCTGGAAGTCGTCCCATCGGCGTGTGAGCCGAGTGACCACGACGATCGAAAGGAGGGCGTTCCCGATCGAGATCGAGGCGCTGAGGATGCCGGCTCCCGGGATCAGCGGCGATGTCCGCAGGTGGCTGGCGATCGGGACGACGAGCGAGGACATCGGCACGGCGAACGCGGCGATGCAGCAGGCGAAGAGGACACACCGGCGAAGTGCCGGGTTCTGCCGCAGGAGCTGGATGCGGCCGCCCCCGGCCTCTGTGGCGCCGCCGACCGAGGGCTCGGTCTCCGGGGGTCTGCGCAGGACGTACACGATGATGGGAATAGCGAGAAGGGTCCGCACGATCAGTCCCCACCCTGGGTTGATGTGGCCCATGATGAAGCCGCCGACAAGCGAGCCGGCCGCCCAAGACAGGCCCGTGACGACGGAGACCCGGGCGAGCGCCTGCGCCATCTCCTGGCCCCCCATGTAGGCCTTGGTGACGAGCGGACGCAGCACCGTGGCGAGCCCGAACGAGGCGCCGGTGAGGACGCCGCCGCTCAGGAGGATGGCGACAGGCGGCAGGCCGCAGAGGATGAGGATGCCCTGCAGGCCCCACACGAGCGCGCCGACGCTCAAGACGGCGGCGTAGGTGGCTCGGGCCCCGAGGCGCCTGGCGATCCAGGGTGCCTGCGTGACCGCTGCTGCACTCGACGTCAGGAAGATCGCCAGATATGTGCTGGTGAGCGTGGCACCGGAACTTCCACCAGCCTGCGTCGTGACCGCAGCGGCATCGAGGGTGGAGATGGCGATCCCGGCGAGCAGGGCGCCCGTGGCTGCGCAGTACGGGAAGTTCCATCGCTGACGAAGTGTGGTCGTGGCCTTGCGGCCGGAACGGGATCCACGATTCAGTGACATCTCCGTTCCCTCACCCCCGCCGTCGGCGGGTTGTCGATCGTTCTCCGCTGGACGAGAGCGGCCGTCCCGCAGCCGCAGGTCGAGCGGGGCAGACCGTCGTCACCTCGACGAATCTAGGGGGCCGGGATGCCGGACCTCCACCGTGAACCCGGCATCCCCGAGCGCCGACACCCCATCAGGGGCAATCTCGTCGATAGGTGCGGCCACAGGACTGAAGAAGTCGAGATCCCGCGTCGCCCGATCAACGATCTCCTTGCTGATGAGGGCTGCCCCTCCCACCAAGGCGACGTCGAGATTCCCGATGACCGATCTGACCGCGTGCGCCACCATGCGCCTCAGACCGACCGGGGATCGACCTCCACCCGCAACCGTCCCGCAGGCCGCTCGACAGCGGCCAGCCCGTCGGCCAGGGCGGCGTGGTCACCGGCGCGCACCAGGAAGCGGTCCTCCCCCGAGGCGCTCACCTCCAGGCCAACCGCCGCCGCCGACAGGTCACCGGCGTAGGCCGGCGCCGCGGCCCCCGAGAGAAGCGCCAGCGCCCCGAAGGGGGGCAGTCCGACCATGCGGCGGACCTCGCGCTCGGGCCCGCTCAGCAGGGTGGGGTCGGCGGCCACAGCGGCCCGGACCGCCTCGTGGTCGGGGAGGCGGGTCTGGACGAGCACCCGGCCCCCGCCGGTCCGGGTGCCGACCAGGCGGGCGGCCCGGGCCAGCAGGGCCAGGGTCTCCTCGCCGGCACCGAAGCGGGGGGCGAGGAGGTGCTGGTCCAGGTCAAGGAAGACCACCAGGCCGGCGTGCTCGACCCGGTGCAGGGCGGCCTCGGTCCCCATCACCAGCGGGCCGGGATCGCCCACGAGGTCGGCGGCCGCCGTGACCTCGACGACCGGCCGTCCCAGCAGGGCGGCCAGCTCCTCGGCGGCCCGGGACACCCCGATGCGCAGCGACTTCAGGCGGGCCGAGTCGCAGGAGGCGCACACCGGCGGCCGCTCCCGGCTGCAGCGGCCGCACACCAGGGGCCCCTCCGCCCCGGGGCGGCTGACCGCTCCGCCGCATCCCGTGCACCGGGCCACCGCCCCGCAGGCCGCACAGGCGAGGACACGGATCCGGCCCGTCCGGTTGAGCACGCAGACCACCCGGCCGCCCGGCCGCTCCAGCTCGTCCCGGGCGGCCCGGGCGAGCCGCTCCGAGAACAGCCCGGACCTCGGGTCGTCGACCCGCCGGTCCACCACCTCGACCACCGGCCAGCCCCGGCGCTCCACCTCCCGGTCGGGCGCCACCACCGTCCGGCCCTCGCACAGGGCCACCGGGGGGCACGGGCTGACCAGCAGGACCGGGGCGCCGTCCCGACGGGCCCGCTCCACCACCACGTCGACAGCCGACCAGGTGGGCGACCGCTCCTCCTGGTGGACCTCGTCGTGGGCGTCGAGGACCACGGCGGCCCGCAGCACCTCCATCGGCGCCCACGCCGCTGCCCGGGTGCCCACCACCACCCGGCCCCCGGCCCGGGCCGCCGGCCACCCGTCGGGCAGGAGGGCCACCGGGGTGCCCTGGGAGCGCAGCCGGGCGGCCACCTGCTCGGCCCGCAGGCGCGACGGTGCCACCACCAGGACCCCGTCGGGCCCCGTGCGGTGGACCAGCTCGAGGACGACCAGCGTGGCGTCGAGCGCCGGCGGGAGACGGACCACGGTCGGACCGGGAGGGCGCCCGGACCCCAAGGCGACCAGGGCGGCGTCCACCAGTCCCACGCTCCCCCCACCGGGCGAGGGCGGCGCCGGCGAGGGCCCGGGCCGGGCAGGCAGCGCCCCCGGGCGCACCACCCGGGTCGGGGACGCCGTGCCCAGGAACGACACGACGGGACCGGCCCACCGCCAGGCCGCCCACTCGGCCAGGTCGAGGACGGCCGGCGGCGGGCCCATCCCGCTGGCCCCGGTCAGGTCCTTGGGCTCGACGGCGGCCTCGGCCTCGACGTCGTCGGCCACCACCCACCCGCCGACCCGCCGCCCGTGCAGCGGGATGCGCACGCGCGACCCCAGGGCGACCTCATCGGCCAGCGCCGGAGGCACGGTGTAGTCGAACCGGCGGTGGATGGCCGGCACGTCGGGGGCCACCCGGACCACCCGTCGGGCGGGCGGCACCGCACCGGGGTCGGCCACGGCCGGCGGCGGGCTCGGCGACGGACCTCCGCTCAGAGGCCGAGCGCCTGCTTGAGGTCGTCGACCCGGGTGGTCTGCTCCCAGGTGAAGTCGGCGTCCGACCGGCCGAAGTGCCCGTAGGCGGCGGTCTTGCGGTAGATCGGGCGCTTGAGGTCGAGATCGCGCACGATGGCCGCCGGGCGCAGGTCGAAGACCTCGTCGACAGCCGAGGCGATGCGGGCCGGATCGACGGTCTCGGTCCCGAAGGTCTCGACCAGCACCGAGACCGGGCGGGCCACGCCGATGGCGTAGGCCACCTGGACCTCGCAGCGGGCGGCTGCACCGGCGGCCACCAGGTTCTTGGCCACCCAGCGGGCGGCGTAGGCCGCCGAGCGGTCGACCTTGGAGGGGTCCTTGCCCGAGAAGGCCCCGCCACCGTGGCGGGCCATGCCGCCGTAGGTGTCGACGATGATCTTGCGGCCGGTGAGGCCGGTGTCGGCGTGCGGGCCGCCCAGCTCGAAGACCCCGGTCGGGTTGGCCAGGATGCGCAGGCCCGAGGTGTCGAGCTCCGGCGGCAGCAGCGGCTCGATGATGTTGCCGGTCAGGTCGGGCAGCAGGAGGGTCTCGAGGTCGATGCCCGGGTCGTGCTGGGTCGAGATGAGGACGGTCTCGAGGGCGACGGGCTTCCCGTCCTCATAGGTGACCGAGACCTGGGTCTTGCCGTCGGGCCGGAGGTAGGGCAGCGTGCCCACTCGGCGCACCTGGGCCAGACGCTGGGCGAGGCGGTGCGAGAGCCAGATGGGCAGGGGCATCAGGTCCGGGGTCTCGTCGCAGGCGTACCCGAACATCATCCCCTGGTCGCCGGCGCCCTGGGCGTTCAGCTGGTCCTCGCCGCCGGTGCCGGCCCGCACCTCGAAGGCCTTGTCGACGCCCTGGCCGATGTTGGGCGACTGCTCGTCCAGGGAGACGATCACGCCGCAGGTCTTGCCGTCGATGCCGTAGGAGTCGTCGTCGTAGCCGATGTCGAGGACGGTCTGGCGCACCAGCTTGGGGATGTCCACGTACGCCGTGGTGGTGATCTCCCCGGCCACCAGGACCAGGCCGGTGGTGAGCAGGGTCTCGCACGCCACCCGACTGTCGGGGTCCTCGGCCAGGAGGGCGTCGAGCACCGAGTCCGAGATCTGGTCGGCCATCTTGTCCGGATGACCCTCGGTCACCGACTCCGACGTGAAGGTGTAACGGGTGCTCACTGCTGGCTCCATCCTCTGGGGGGCTGCTGCGTCGTCTGCTGTGGTGTCGTCCGCACGACCGGGACGGGCCCGGCGGCGACCACGGATCGTGGTGACCCGGGTACGCACGCTACCAACGGTGGTGGTCCCGGGACGACACCTGGTGCGGTGCAGTCCGGCCCTACTCCGTTGCCAGCAGGGTGCACACCCGGTCGAGCACGGCGTCGGCCACCGCCGACTTGGTGGTCAGGGGCACCGTCGTGGTCGAGCCGTCGGCACCGAGGACGGTCACCTCGTTGGTGTCGTGGTCGAAGCCGACCCCGGGCGCCGACACGTCGTTGGCCACCATCAGGTCCACGCCCTTGGCCGCCAGCTTGGCGGCGGCCCGTCCGGCCACGTCGTGGGTCTCGGCGGCGAACCCCACCAGGACCTGGCCAGGGCGCCGTCGCCGACCCAGCTCGGCCAGGATGTCGGTGGTCGGCTCGAGGACCAGGTCCGGGACGCCGTCCGCCTTGTGGAGCTTGGCCCCGTGGACCTCCTTGGGCCGGAAGTCAGCCACCGCAGCGGCCATGACCACCACATCGGCGTCACCGGCGCGGGAGACCATGGCCTCTTCCATCTGGGCGGCCGTCTCCACCTCCACGACCTCCACGCCGACAGGTCGGGCCACCGACGACGTGGTCACCAGGACGACCTCGGCCCCCCGGCGCTGGGCCGCTGCGGCCAGGGCGTGACCCTGCTTGCCCGATGAGCGGTTGGTGATGAACCGGACCGGGTCGATCGGCTCCCGGGTGCCGCCGGCGGAGACCAGGACCCGGCGGCCGGCCAGTCCGGCGCCCCCACCCGTCCCCGGCCCCGGCTGGCTCCGGTCGGCCAGGAGCGCCAGGACCCGGGCCACGATGGTGGCCGGCTCGGCCATCCGTCCCGATCCGACGTCCCCTCCGGCCAGCCGACCGTCCTCGGGCGGGACCACCAGCACGCCGCGTGCGGCCAGGGTGGCCAGGTTCTCCCGGACCGACGGGTGCTCCCACATCTCGGTGTGCATGGCCGGGCAGACCAGCACCGGGGCCGCCGTGGCCACCAGGGTGGTCGTGAGCAGGTCGTCGGCCAGGCCGGCGGCGTAGCGCGCCAGCAGGTCGGCGGTGGCCGGCGCCACCACCACCAGGTCGGCCGACTGGCCGAGCCGGGTGTGCGGGATCGGGGATGCCTCGTCCCACACGGAGAGCTGGGCCGGCTCGGAGCCCAGGGCGTCGAAGGTGGCCCGGCCCACGAACCGGGTGGCCCGCTCGGTGAGCACCGGCGCCACGTGCACGCCGGCGTCGACCAGGCGACGGCAGACCTCGACGGCCTTGTAGGCGGCGATGCCTGCGGAGACGCCCAGCACCACGAACGGCGGTGCGCCGACGGTGCTCTCGTCCCCCGGGGTGGTGGCAGCGGTCACCGGCGTCCCTCCCGCGGCCCGAAGCCGCCGTGCGGTGCTACTCGTCCGAGGTGGCGGCGGCCACCGCCGAGGCGACGGCATCGTCGACGGCGCCGTCGACCAGGGCCAGCGCGGCGGCCTCGGCCTCCTGCTGGGCGGCCAGCTCGGCGGCCAGCTCCTCGGGATCGGGGCGGTAGTAGGTGGCCTTTCCGGCGGCCACCTCCTCGAAGGCGATGGAGAGGGGCTTGCCCGAGGCCGAGGTGACCTGCGGCGGGACGATCCGGCCCAGGCCGTCGCCCAGCGAGTTGTAGTAGCTGTTGACCTCTCGGGCTCGCCGCGAGGCCAGGGCCACCAGGGTGAACTTGGAGTCGACCTTGTCGAGGAGCCCCTCGATCGGCGGGTCCATCAGGGTGGTCGGGTTCTGGGCCATCACGATCCTTCGACGAGTCGGGGGCGCCGGCCGGAGCATCCGGTGCGGCGGGGCACGCTCAGCAGGACGCTGATCGGTGCCCCTCAAGTATAGAGGCCACATCGGCGGTGGCCTGCTCGACCGTGTCGTTGACCACCACGTGGTCGGCCAGCTCCCGGCCGGCCCGGGTCTCCTCGGCGCCCTCGGCCAGACGGCGGGCGATGTGGCCCTCGTCGTCCCCGCGGGCCCGGAGCCGGCGCTCCTGGACCTCCGGCGACGGCGGGAGGAGGAGGATGAGCACCGCCTCGGGGCGGGCGGCCCGGACCTGGCGGGCGCCCTGGAGGTCGATCTCCAGGAGGACGTCGCAACCGGTCGGCGGGTCGGTGGTCGGGGTGCCGTACAGGTTGCCGATGAACTCCGCCCACTCGAAGAAGCCGCCGGCTGCGGCGTGGGCCTCGAAGGTGGGGCGGTCGACGAAGACGTAGGCGTCGTCGGCCTCACCGGGCCGGCGCTGACGGGTGGTCCACGAGCGGCTCAGCCACAGCCGGGGGTCCTCGGCGATGAGGCGGGCGGCGATGGTCCCCTTGCCGGCGCCACCTGGACCGAACAGCACGAACGTCCGCGGTGCCGCCGGGGTCGGGTCGCCCGGGGCGGCGCCCGCGTCGCTGCGCGCGGCCACGGTGCCTGGTCGGTCGGTCCGGCTCAGCCAGCGGTGGCGCGCAGCAGCGCCTCGCGCTGGTTGGCGCCCAGGCCCTGGAGGCGACGGCTCTCGGAGATGCCCACCGTCTCCATCAGCCGGCGGGCCTTCACCTTGCCGAGGCCGGGCAGGGACTCCAGCACCGAGAGGACCTTCATCTTCCCGACGGTCTCGTCGGTCTCCGCCATGGTGAGGAGCTCGCCCAGATCGATCGAGCCGAGCTTGAGGCGCTCCTTCACCTCGGCGCGCTCGCGGCGGACCTTGGCAGCCTTGGCCAGTGCGGCGGAGCGCTGCTCGGGGGTGAGGGCAGGAGGTTGCGGCATGGCCGGAACGATAGCGCCTGGCTGTCGAACGGGCATCTGCGCTGGCCCGGCCCCCAAGGGTCGGGCACGGCCACGTCGGCCCGGCCGGGCCCGCCCCCGTCGGAGAGGGACGCCAGGACCGGGTGCCATGCCCGATACTGGTCGGGTGCCCCGGGTGGACCTCAACGCCGACCTCGGCGAGTCGGACCGGCTCACCGGTGCCGACCTCGCCGTCCTCGACGTGGTCACCAGTGCCAACGTCGCCTGCGGCTTCCACGCCGGCGGGCCGGAGGTGATGGCGGCCACAGCCGAGGCCTGCGTGGCCCGCGGGGTCGCCATCGGCGCCCACGTCTCCTACCGCGACCGGGCCGGCTTCGGGCGCCGGCCGGTGGACGTGGCCCTCGACCGGCTGGCGGCCGACGTGGGCGAGCAGTGGGAGGCCCTCGTCGCCGAAGCGGCCCGGGCCGGGGCCGACGTCACCTACGTCAAGGCCCACGGTGCGCTCTACCACGCCGTGGCCGTCGATCCCGAGGTGGCCGCCGCCGTGCTCGGGGCCCTGGGGCCGGACTGCCGCACCGTCGTCCTCCCGCCCGGGTCGGCCGCCGCCGCCGAAGCGGCCCGGGCCGGGCTGCGGGTCGTCGTCGAGGGCTTCCCCGACCGCGCCTACGACCCGGACGGGGCGCTGGCCGACCGGTCCCGACCGGGAGCGGAGGTGGACTCGTCCGACGAGGTGGCGGCCCGGGCGGCCTGCATGGTCCTCCGGTCCGGTGTCGCGGCCCACGACGGCACCTGGGTGGACCTGGCCGTCGAGACCCTCTGCATCCACGGCGACCACCCCGAGGCTCCGGTGCGCGCCCGAGCCGTGCGCCGGGCCCTGGAGTCGGCCGGCATCACCGTGGCCGCCTTCGACGCCCCGGACGGACTGCCGGGTTCCGAAACCCCGCCTCGGTCGCCGTGACCACGGCGGGCACCGGAGGGGCCGCCGTGGACCACGGCCCGGGGTGGCCGGCCGGTTCCAGCGTGCTCCCCCTGGGCGACCGGGCCCTGCTGGTCCCCACCACCGGCATCGACCACGCCCGGCGGGTGGCCGCTGCGCTGGAGGCGGCTGGCGTCGGGGTCGGAGGGACGGGACGGTCGGCCGAGGTCGTGACCGGCTTCGGCGGGGTGGCCGTGGTGCTCGCTGGCGACGACGGGGCCGACGACGTGGCGGACCGTCCCCTGGCCTGGTGGGCCGCCTGGGTGGCCGAGGTCCAGGCCGGGGCGACAGCTGCCGGGCCGGTCGACCCGGGTCCCAATCTCGGCCCCGAGAGGGATGGGGCCGATGCAGGCCCCGAGAGGAAGGAGGGCGCCACCCATGTCCTGCCGGTCGTCTTCGACGGGACCGACCTCGCCGACGTGGCCGGACGGCTCGGGATGGACGCCGACGACGTGGTCGGCCTCCTTGTGGGCGCCGAGCTCGAGGTCGCCCTCCTGGGCTTCGCCCCCGGCTTCCCGTACCTGGTGGGACTGCCCGAGCCGCTGGCCTCGCTCCCCCGTCGCAGCACGCCGCGCCCGGGCGTGCCGGCCGGTTCGGTGGCCGTGGCCGGCGGGTTCGCCGGCATCTACCCCCGGAGCTCCCCCGGGGGGTGGCACCTGCTGGGTCGGACCCCGGTCCGGCTCTTCGACCCGACCACCCCGCCGTACTCGGCCCTCGCCGTGGGCGACCGGGTCCGCTTCGCCGTCGCCGGGACCGACGGGCCCGGGAGCGGTCCGGACGCGGCCGTCGACCGCATCCCGCCTCTTCCCGCCCTCGCTCCCGACGCCGACCGGTGGCTCGAGGTGGTCGATCCAGGCTTCCTGACCACCGTCCAGGACGGCGGCCGGACCGGGGTGGCCCGTCTGGGATGCCCGGCCGGCGGGACCGCCGATCCCGACGCCCGGGTGCTGGTCAACCGGCTGCTCGGCAACCCCGACGGGGCCGCCGTCCTCGAGTGCACCGCCGCCGGTCCCGTCCTCCGGATCCACGCCTCGTCGCCCGACCCCGTCCACGTCGCCGTGGTGGGCGCCGACGCCGGGGCCGTCCACCTCCGCCTCGACGGGCGGCCGGTGGCAGCCGGCACCGTGGTCCCGGTGGCCCCGGGGCAGGTGGTGGCCGTGGGGCCGGTGGCCCGGGGACTGCGGGCCGTGCTCGGGGTGGCCGGCGGCCTGACGACGACCGAGATCCTGGGCTCCCGTTCGTCGGACCTGCTGACCGGCCTCGGTCCCGGGCCGCTCCGGACCGGTGACCGGCTCCCCGTGGGGCCGCCCAGCCGGCCCCGGGGCCGGCTGGCCCTC
>CAXBRB010000036.1:0-15900 GCA_963977795.1 uncultured Acidimicrobiaceae bacterium | reverse complement strand
AGGTCCGGCACGGCCGACCCGGGAGCGGCGTCGCCGGTGCTCACGCCGCCCACCCGCCGGACACCATGGCCGTGTCCGGTCCGCCCAGGGCCGCCGCGCCCGCCGGCGCGACGGGCCGGCTCCGAGCGAGCTCGACGGTGGCCACCGTGAGGCCGAGGCACACGGCGAGGACCCCGGCGCACAGCCACAGGGTGCGGCGGCGCTGCCGTCGCGACTCACGCAGCTCCCGGCGGGAGTCGGCGGGGGCGGTCGGCCCCGGGGCCTCCGGTGGCGGTCCCACCGCCAGGGGGCTGCCGTCCGGTGTGCTGCCGTCCGGCGTGCTGGATGTGCCCTGCCCGGTCATCTGCCCGAAGCGTACAGGCCGCGCTCGGCGATGCAGCGGACTACGGGAGCCGGCACGGTGGCCGCCACGAGGGCGCGGTCGGCCGGGTCGGCCGAGCCCAGCGCCCGTCGCAGCTCGGTGGCCGACACGTCGACCGGGGTGACCGCCACCCGGACCGAGCGCCACCCCTCGGGCACCGCCGCCGGGGGTGCTCCGGGCCGGTCCACCACGGCCACGGTGACCATCCCGGCCAGGGCGTCGGCGTCGTGCCACGTGTCCAGCTGCGATGCCACGTCGGCGCCCACGACCACGACCACGGTGGCGTCCGGCACGGCCTCGACAAGCTGGCGCACGGTGTCCACGGTGTAGCTGGGCCCACCCCGGTCGATCTCCAGGCGGGACGCCTCCAAGTGCGGATGGTCCGCCACGGCGGCCACCACCAGGGCGAACCGATCCTCGGCCGGCGTGACGTCCCGGTCCGACTTCTGCCAGGGGTCGTTGGCCACGACCAGGAGCATCCGGTCCAGTCCGAGCGCCGAGCGCACCTCCTCGGCCGCCGTCAGGTGGCCGGTGTGGACGGGGTCGAAGGTGCCGCCGAACAGGCCGATCCGGACCGGGTCCGCCATGCCCCCTCCGTCGGCTCAGGTGCCGGCCAGGGCGGCCACCACCGGGGCGAACGCCTCCATCTCGGCCTCGTGGACCACCAGGTAGGAGAAGCCCCACCGCTCCCGGCGCTCGACCAGGCGCTCGGCCATCTCCTCGACCGTGCCGATGAGGGCGATGGGCGATCCCTCCACCTGCTCGGCGGTGACTCCCAGGAGCGACGCCACGCCGTCGACCGCCGCCTGACGGTCGGGGGTGACCTGAACCAGGAAGGTGAGGATCTGGAGCTCGAGGTCGGCCATGCGGTCCCCGGCCGCCTCACGGATCCACGCCACCCGTTCGTCGTAGTACTCGGCGGTGGTGGTGGCGATCACCTCCGGCCCCACGTACCCGGCGGCCAGGCTCGGGTTCACCCCGACGATGTCGGCCTCACGGGCGGCGATCCCCAGGACCCGGCGCCCGCCCCCGCCGATGATGATCGGCGGATGGGGCTGGGCGTGGGGCCTCGGGGCGCCGATGGCACCGGTGATGCGGTAGTGCTCGCCCTCGAAGGTGCAGGCCCCGGTCGCCCACAGGGACTTCATGACGGCCAGGCTCTCGGCCATGCGCCCGATGCGCACCCCGGCCGGGTCGTGGACCATGCCCGACTGCTCGTAGTCGGTGGTCATCCATCCCGCCCCGAGCCCGAACTCGACCCGACCCTCGGACAGGAGGTCCAGCGTGGCCACCTCCTTCGCCAGCACCACCGGGTGGCGGTAGTCGTTCCCGAACACCAGCGAGCCCACCCGCAGGGTCGTGGTGGCCTCGGCGGCCACGGTGAGCGCCACCAGGGGGCCCAGCTGGTCCTCGAAGTGGTCAGGGATGAACAGCGTCGAGTAGCCGAGCCCCTCGACCCGTCGGGCCAGCTCCCGCCAGGCGGCGCCGGAGGGGGCGGAGGACAGCTGCACGCCGAAGCGGAACGGAGTCATGGCCCGAGCCTAGGTGCCGCTGCCATACGCTGTAGGGGTGGCCGAGCAGACGACTCCCGACGCCGGTGCCTGGCGTCCCGACTCCTGGCGCAGCCGGCCGGCCGCCCAGCAGCCCGAGTGGCCGGACGCCCAGGCCCTGAAGAAGGCCCATGCGACGCTGTCGGGCCTCCCGCCCCTGGTCTTCGCCGGCGAGGCCCGTCAGCTGACGACGGCCCTCGGCCAGGCCGCCCAGGGGCGGGCCTTCGTCCTCCAGGCCGGCGACTGCGCCGAGTCGTTCGCCGAGTTCTCGGCCGACGCCATCCGGGACAAGCTCAAGGTCATCCTCCAGATGGCCGTGGTGCTGACCTATGGCGCCGGCGTGCCGGTGGTGAAGCTCGGACGGATCGCCGGGCAGTTCGCCAAGCCCCGGTCCTCCCCCACCGAGCAGGTCGGCGACCAGGTCATCGCCTCCTTCCGCGGCCACATGGTCAACGACGATCTGCCCGAGGCCGCCGCCCGGATCCCCGACCCCCAGCGGCTGATCACCGCCTACCAGCAGGCGGTGTCGACGCTGAACCTGCTGCGGGCCTTCACCAAGGGGGGCTTCGCCGACCTCAGCCAGGTCCACGCCTGGAACCAGGAGTTCGTGGCCTCCTCGGCCGAAGGGCGCCGCTTCGAGGACATCGCCGAGGGGATCGACGCCGCCCTGCGGTTCATGACGGCCTGCGGCATCGACCTGACCGGGGAGGGCTCGCTCCACGAGGTCGACTTCTGGACCAGCCACGAGGCCCTGATCCTCGACTACGAGGAGGCGCTGACCCGCCGGGACTCGCTGACCGGCGAGTGGTACGACTGCTCGGCCCACATGCTGTGGGTGGGCGAGCGGACCCGCCAGCTCGACGGCGCCCACTGCGAGTTCCTCTCGGGCATCCGCAACCCGGTGGGCTCCAAGGTGGGCACCTCGGCCACCGCCGACGACGTGATCGCCCTTTGCGAGCGGCTCAACCCGGAGCGCATCCCGGGCCGCCTCACCCTCATCACCCGGTTCGGGGTGGAGGCCATCGACGACCGCCTGCCGCCCCTGCTGGCCGCCGTGCGCGACGAGGGCCACCCGGTGGTCTGGGAGTGCGACCCCATGCACGGGAACACCTTCACCGCCGAGGGCGGCCAGAAGACCCGCCGCTTCGACGACATCATCGGCGAGCTCCAGTCGTTCTTCCGGCTCCACCGGGAAGCCGGCACCTGGCCCGGCGGCGTCCACGTGGAGCTGACCGGGGACGACGTCACCGAGTGCCTGGGGGGCTTCGAGGACATCGTCGAGGGGCAGCTCGGCCTGCGCTACACCACGACGTGCGACCCCCGGCTGAACGGCCGCCAGTCGCTCGACCTCGCCTTCCGGATCGCCGAGCTGCTCCGGGGTTGAGCCCGCCAGGCGCGGGTGCCGTCCAGCGGGGGGGTCATTGACCACCCGGGGCGCCCCCTCCACAATGGCGGTACCCCTCTGCGGGCAGGGCGAGGCGGCCGGACCCCGCAGCCGATCATGCCGGCGGCCTCGGCCGCCGGCCGGAGAGCGAGCCATGCACCGCCACATCCCCACCTCCCGCCTCGTGTCTCCCCGCCGTAGGGCGCTCCGCCTCCGCAACTGGGCGCTGTGCGCCTCGGCTGCCGGACTCCTCCTCGCTGTCGGCGCCCCAGAGGCTGGTGCGGCCGGATCCAGCCCGGCGCAGCCGACGCCGACGGCTCCGTCCGCCACGACACCGACGACGGTCACCCCCACCGCGACCACGGCGCCGGTCGCCCCAGCCGCCAGCCCGGTCGTCGCCCCAGACGTCACCCCGGCGGTCGGCTCCGTCTCGGCCTACTGGCTGGTGGCCTCGGACGGGGGGATCTTCTCCTTCGGAGGCGCCCCCTTCTACGGCTCCACCGGAGCGATCCGCCTCAACCGGCCGGTGGTGGGCATGGCCGCCACCTCGCCCACCGACAGCGCCGGCTACCGGCTCGTGGCCTCGGACGGGGGGATCTTCACCTTCGGCGACGCCACCTTTCACGGCTCGACCGGGGCGCTCCGCCTCAACCAGCCCGTGGTGGGCATGGCCGCCACCCCGTCAGGCCGGGGCTACTGGCTGGTCGCCTCGGACGGGGGGATCTTCACCTTCGGCGACGCCACCTTCTACGGCTCCACCGGAGCGCTCCGCCTCAACCGGCCGGTGGTGGGCATGGCCCCCACGCCGACCGGTCACGGCTACTGGCTCGTGGCCTCCGACGGCGGCATCTTCTCCTACGGTGACGCCGCCTTCTACGGCTCCGCCGGAGCCATCCACCTGGTCAAGCCCATCGTGGCCATGACCGCCACCCGCACCGGCCACGGCTACCGGCTGGTCGCCTCGGACGGCGGGGTCTTCTCCTACGGCGATGCCGTCTTCTACGGCTCCCTGGGCGGGGTGCCCCAGGCCCATCCGATCGTCACCATGGCCTCGACGGCCGGCGGGGGCGGCTACTGGTTCGCCAACTCCAACGGGGCCGTCACCCCCTTCGGCGACGCCCAGTACTGGGGATCGACCCCCCAGGTCATCAACCGGCCGGTGGTGGGCATGGCCCAGGCCACGGGCACCGGGGCGGTCACCGGCGGCCCCTACCCGTCGGGCAGCTACGGCTACGACATCTCCAACTACCAGTGCCCCCAATTCCCGCCTTCCCCCCACACCATCGGCATCGTCGAGGTGGTCGGCCGGTCCTTCGGGGCGGTCAACCCCTGCCTGGCCGCCGAGGCGGCCTGGGCCGGGGGCGGCCTCAACCTCTACCTGTATCTGACCAACGGCACCGCCACGGCCTCCGGTGACCCTGCCTGCGCCGCCCAGGCCTCCCCGGCGGGGTGCAACTACGGCTTCAACGCCGCCGTGGACGCCTTCACCAAGGCCCGGGCCGCCCACGTCAACACCCAGGTGGCCTGGTGGGTGGACGTCGAGGTGGACGGCGCCGGCTGGTCCGGGACCGACCTGGCCGCCAACGCCTCGGTGGTGGAGGGCGCCCTCGAGGGCCTGCGGGCCCAGGGCCTCAACAGCGTCGGCATCTACGCCAGCCCCGGCCTCTGGAACTCCATCGTGGGCACCTATGCGCCGCCCGTCCCCTATTGGGCGGCCAGCTGGGGGGTGGCGCCCACCACCACCTGCACCAGCGTGCGGAGCCGCTTCCCCTACGCCCACCTGCCCACCGGGCCGGTCGAGGTGGTCCAGTACGACGTGGGGCCGGTGTCCACTCCCATCGGCCCCGTCACCTTCGACAAGGACTACGCCTGCTGAGCCGTCGTGGTCCCGGGTGGCCCGGGGCACGGCCCGTCGGCGCTCAGCCGATGGCCTCGCCCGACCCCACGGCCATCCAGGAGCGGCCCGAGGGCCCCTCGGGCTCGGTCCCGCCACCCACCCCGCCGGTCCCCAGGTGGTGGGCTCCGTCGTTGTAGCCGATCAGCTTCCACCGGTCCCCGTCCACCTCCCAGGTGGTCAGCGAGGCGTGCTGGGTGCGCAGCTGGAGCCGGGCCCCGGCCAGCCCGTCGACGATGGGGAGCTTGGCCAGCAGGGAGGCCTCCACCACGCCGGCGTGGCAGGCCACCACCACCAGCTGGCCCCGGTGGCGCTCGGCCACCCTGTCGAGGGCGCCGGCCACCCGGTTGACGAAGCCGGTCCACGACTCGCCGCCCGGGGCGATGACCCGGCCGGGATCGGTGTCCCAGTCCGGGTTGCCGAACCGCTCGGCGAAGGACGCCCAGTCCAGGCCGTCCGCCTCCCCAGGATGGAGCTCGCAGAAGCCGCACTCCTCGACGGCCCGGGGCGGCGTCCCGTCGGCCGGGGCCAGCGCCGGGGCCAGGAGGGCCGCCGTCTCGATGGCCCGGGGCAGGACCGATGCGTACAGGACGTCGCAGTCGGCCAGCTCCCCGGTCTCGGCCAGCCGGTCCCGCAGGACGGTGACCTGGGCCCGGCCCCGGTCGGTCAGGCCCTCGCACCCCACCGGACCGCCGCAGATGCCCGACACGTTGCAGACGGCCTCACCGTGGCGGACCAGGACGATCCGGGTGGCATCGGCGGCCAGCGGGCCGAGGGTGCGGATGCCCGCCGGCGGCGCCGGGCTCGGTCCCTCCGGCGCTCCGGTCCCCGCCCCGGTGAGGACGTCGAAGCCCCGTCCGGCCTGGCCGGCATCGTCACGTCCGGCCTGGCCGGCATCGTCACGTCCCGCGGTCACGCCAGCTCCCCGACGAACTGCTCGAGCTGACGCAGCGTCCGGCACTCGACCACCTCGTCGCACCAGGTGGCGTACTCCCCCACGATGGAGTCGCCCGAGTTCCAGTAGCTCCTCGGCTCGGGGTTGAGCCAGTAGATGTGGCGCACCCGGGTGCGCATCTCCTCGAGGACCCACGAGTGGGAGGCGTGGTAGTTGTTCCGGGCGTCGCCGAGGAGGAGCACGCTGGTGCGCGGGGTGAGCTCCTCGCCCCAGCGCTCCCAGAAGACCGTCAGGGCATGGCCGTAGTCGGAGTGGCCGTCCACCCAGACCACATCGGCCTCGGTGTTGATGCGGTGGACGGCCTCGGCGGGGTCTTCCACCCCCTCGAAGAACCGCGTCACCTCGTCGATGCCGTCGATGAAGACGAAGCTGCGCACCTTGGAGAACTGGCTGGAGATGGCGTGGACCAGGTGGAGGGTGAAGCGGGCGAAGGAGGCCACCGAGCCCGAGATGTCGGCGATCACCACGATCTCGGGCTTGGCCGGGCGGGGGTAGCGGAACCGGGGGTCGGCGGGCACCCCGCCGGTGGCCAGCGAGCTGCGCACGGTGGCCCGGAAGTCGAGCGGCCCCCGGCGGCCGTGGCGGCGCTTGCGGGCCAGGCGCACGGCCAGCTTGCGCGACAGCGGGGCGAGCGAGCGGCGCAGGGCCACCAGCTCCTCACGGTTGGCGTGCATCACGTCGATGTCCTCGGGCAGGGGCTTGCGGATGGAGCGGGCCAGCGCCTCGGCTCCCCGGTCCTCGACCAGGCGGCGGCGGATCTCGGCCTCGATCTCGGCCTTGAGGTCGGCGATGCGGTGCTGGTACTCGTCGCGCAGCAACCGCTCCTCGAGCGGGGTGAGGGACACCTCGGGGTGGCCGGGATCGCCTCCGGCAGCATCGGCGTCCGCTCGGGCCTCGGCCACCAGGCGGTCCATCACGGCATCGAGGTCGAGGTTCCGCAGCGTCCGGTAGAGGTAGTAGGTGCCCCCGACGGGCCGGCCGGCCTCCATGCCGGCGTAGCGGGAGACCGCCTGGCGGGCCACGGCGGTGAGCATGGATGCCGACGGGTTCCGGAGGGCCGAGAGCAGCATCTGGGCCAGCTCCTCGGCGGACATGCCCTCGCCGCCCCCGCTCCCGCCCTGGCCCTTGCCCCGCTGGTTGCCCCGGCCCGGCTGCGACGCCCCCTCCCCCTCCCCGGCGTCCTGGCCGCTCCCGCCGTCCTCCTCGTCGGTGCCGGAGGTGTCGTCGGTGTCGTCGATCCGGTGGTCCGGGCCGCGCAGGGCGAAGTAGATCTCGAAGGCCGTCTCATAGGCCGGCCAGTGGGTGGAGGACTTGACCAGCACGGCGCCCAGGGTGTGCTTGAGGGCCTGGCGGTCCTCCAGCGGGATGTGGCGCAGGGTCTCGGCGGCGTCCAGGTGCTCGCTGAGCGACACCGGGATCCCGGCGGCCCGGAGCTCGCCGACGAAGCCGGTCAGGACGTCGAGCACGGGAGGGCCGGCCTCAGGCCGTGGTGTCGAGGCCGGCCAGCTCCTTGGCCGCCCGGTCGATGTCGGTCCGGTACTTCAGCAGGATGTGCAGGGTCTCGCGGGCCTGCTCGGCGTCGATGCTGCCCACGCCCAGCACCACCAGGGTGCGGGCCCAGTCCAGCGTCTCCGAGACCGACGGGGCCTTCTTCAGGTCGAGCGAGCGGATGGCCCGGACGATGCGGGCCACCTGGTCGGCCAGGGCCTGGGAGATGCCGGGGACCCGGGTCTCGATGATGGCCCGCTCCCGCTCGAGGTCGGGGTAGTCCACGTGGAGGTAGAGGCAGCGCCGCTTGAGGGCCTCGGACAGCTCGCGGGTGTTGTTGGACGTGAGGAAGACCATGGGGATCTGGGCGGCCCGCACGGTACCGAGCTCGGGGATGGAGACCTGGTACTCCGAGAGGATCTCCAACAGCAGCGCCTCGGTCTCGAGCTCCACCCGGTCGACCTCGTCGACCAGGAGGACCACCGGCTCGGGTGAGCGGATGGCCTCGAGGAGGGGCCGGGTGAGGAGGAACTCCTCGGCGAAGATGTCCTCTTCCAGGTCCTTCCACGACTGGCCCGAGTCGGCCTGGATCCGCAGCAGCTGCTTCTTGTAGTTCCACTCGTAGAGGGCCTTGGACTCGTCCAGGCCCTCGTAGCACTGCAGGCGGATGAGGCGGCTGCCGGTCAGGCGGGCCACCGACTTGGCCAGCTCGGTCTTGCCGGTGCCGGCCGGTCCCTCCACCAGGACCGGCTTGGCCAGCCGGTCGGCCAGGTAGACGACCCCGGCGATCCCCTCGTCCGCCAGGTAGTCGACCCCGGCCAGGCCGGTGCGCACGGCGTCGATGGATTCGAAGCGGGGCGGCCCCGCCTCCGGAAACCCCGACGTGATCTCCTGGCTCCCCCACTGCGGCCCCGCGGCCGAGGTCCCGTCTCCCTGCATGCTCATGTGCGCACCTGTCCTGTTCCCATGACGACGAAGCGGACCGACGTGAGCTCGCGGAGGCCCATGGGGCCCCGGGCGTGGAGCTTCTGAGTGGAGATGCCGATCTCCGCACCGAGGCCCAGCTCACCCCCGTCGATGAAGCGGGTGGAGGCGTTCACCAGGACGGCCGCCGCGTCGACCTCGGTGGTGAAGCGGGCGGCGGCGGCCAGGTCGCCGGTCACGATGGCCTCCGAGTGGCCCGAGCCGTAGCGGGCGATGTGGTCGATGGCCCCGTCGAGGTCGTCGACCACGGCCACGCTCATGGCCAGGCCGAGGTACTCGCCCCCGAAGTCGGCCTCGGTGGCCGCTCTGGCTGCCGGCAGGTGGGCCCGGGCCGCCTCGTCGGCGGCCAGCGCCACCTCGGGCATGGCGGCGGCCAGCCGGGGCAGCAGGTCGGCTGCCATCGCCCGGTGGACCAGGAGGGACTCGGCGGCGTTGCACACGCCGGGACGCTGGGTCTTGGCGTTGACCACGATGGACACCGCCATGTCCAGGTCGGCGGCGGCGTCGACGTAGACGTGGCAGTTCCCCTCGCCGTCGATCACGTAGGGGACGGTGGCGTGCTCCTTGATCGAGGCGATCAGGGACGGGCCGCCCCGGGGGATGAGGCAGTCGATGACCCCGTCCAGCTGCATGAAGGCCACGGCGGACTCCCGGCTGGTGTCCTCCACCAGGCCCACCGCACCGGCGGGCAGCCCGGCGGCCTCCAGACCGTCACGGAGGGCCCCGGCCACCACAATGTTCGAGGCGATGGCCGACGACGAGCCCCGCAGCAGCACGGCGTTGCCCGACTTGAGGCACAGGCCGGCGGCGTCGCTGGTGACGTTGGGGCGGTTCTCGTAGATGATGCCCACCACCCCCAGGGGGACCCGCACCTGGCTGACCCGGAGCCCGTTGGGGCGGACCCACCCGGCCACGATCTCGCCGACCGGGTCGGGCAGGGCGGCCACGTCTCGCAGGCCCTGGGCCATCCCGGCCAGGCGGCCGGCGTCCAGGCGGAGGCGGTCGAGGGAGGTGGCATCGGCCCCGTCGGCCTCGGCCCGGGACAGGTCGGCGGCGTTGGCCTCGAGGACGGCGTCCGTGCGCTCGACGAGCAGGTCGGCCGCCGCCGTGAGGGCGGTGTCACGGTCGGCCGACGACGAGCGGGCCAGCCGGCGGGCCGCCGTCCGGGCCGCCTGGCCGAGGGTGTGGAGCGCGGTGGCGGGCTGCTCGGGCACCCGGTCAGCGTAGTGGGCACCGGGGCCTCCGGCGGCCGGGCGGCCTGCCGTCCGGGATGGCGTGCGGACCGCGGCCGGGGCGGCCCTCAGACCAGCACGACCAGGTCGTCGCGGTGGACCACC
Source organism: uncultured Acidimicrobiaceae bacterium (assembly GCA_963977795.1). Lineage (GTDB taxonomy): Bacteria > Actinomycetota > Acidimicrobiia > Acidimicrobiales > RAAP-2 > Bog-756. The sequence goes on along the minus strand of CAXBRB010000036.1, from coordinate 5,947 downwards.
TCGACGGCCACCCCGTCGGGCAGGTCCTCCGAGCGCTGTCCGGCCCAGGCGGCCAGCGAGGCCGCCGGATGGCGCACCAGGCCCTTGGCGAAGACGGTGCCGTCCGGGCCGGCCAGCTCGATGGCGTCGTCGGGTCCGAAGTCCCCTGACACCGAGACGATCCCGGCCGGCAGCAGGGACCGTCCGCCCTCCACCAGGGCCGCCCGGGCCCCCTCGTCGACGGTGATGCGCCCCGAGGCGCCCACGGCGAAGGCGATCCACAGCTTGCGGGCCGGCAGGACCGCCGGCCGGGGGTGGAACCGGGTCCCCACCCCGGGGCGGCGGTCGGCCACCTCGGCCAGGACGCCGGGCCGGGCGGCATCGGCGATCACCGCCTCGATGCCCGACCAGGTGGCGATCTTGGCGGCGGCCAGCTTGGAGGCCATCCCGCCGCTCCCCACCGCCGTGCCCGGCCCGCCGGCGATCCGCTCGAGCTCGTGGTCGATCTCGACCACCTCCTCGATGAGCGAGGCGTCTTCCGTCTCCCGGGGGTCCCCGGTGAGGAGGCCGGCGGTGTCGGTCAGGAGCACCAGGGTGGAGGCGTGGACCAGGTGGGCCACCAGGGCGGCCAGGCGGTCGTTGTCGCCGAAGCGGATCTCCTCGTCGGCCACGGCGTCGTTCTCGTTGACCACCGGCACCACCCCGAGCTCCAGCAGGCGGGCCAGGGTCTGGCGGGCGTGGAGGTACTGGCTGCGGTGGACGAAGTCGAGCGGCGCCAGCAGCACCTGGCCCACGGTGTGGCCGTGGGCGGCCAGGGCGTCGCTCCACACCCGCATCAGCAGGTGCTGGCCCACGGCCGAGACGGCCTGGAGGGTGGCCGGGTCGGTCGGCCGGGGGCGCCCTTCGGACAGCGCCGTCCATCCCGCAGCGATGGCCCCCGAGGTGACCACCACCACCCGGATGCCCTGGTCCCGGGCCGCCGCCACCTCCCCGGACAGCTTGACGATGGCGGCCAGGTCGACCCGGCCCTCCGGCGTGGTGACCGAGGAGGACCCGATCTTCACCACCAGCGTGCGCCCCGCCTGCTCGTCGGTCACCGGGCCCGCCTCCGACCGGGGGCCTCGCCCACGAACTCGGGCTGGTCCCGGTACCAGGTGAAGGACAGCTCGGCGATGTGGACGAGATCGCCGTCCCGGGCGCCGGCACGGGCCAGGGCCCGGTCGACGCCGAGGCGGGTCAGGCGCTCCTGCACGTAGGCGGCGGCCTCGTCGGTGGTCAGGTCGTTGAGGGCCACGGCCCGCTCGGCCACCTTGCCCACCACCGCCCACTCCCCGTCGCCCACCGCCTCGACGGTGAACCCGTCGGGCGCGGGGCGGTGGATCACGATGGTCCCGTCGGTCTCCGGGGTCGCCGCCCGGGCGGCCTCGACCAGGCCCGTCATCCGGCCCACCAGCTCGGCGATCCCCTGCCCGGTCACCGCCGAGACGGCCAGGTCCGGGGTGAACCCGTCGGTCGGAGCGGTCGGGTCCTCGACGTCGGCCTTGGTGGCCACCACCAGGCGCGGCCGCTCCAGCAGGTCGGGCTGGTAGGCCCCCAGCTCGGCCTCGAGCACGGCCAGCTGCTCGGCCGGGGCGACGGCGGTGACCGGAGCGGGCTCGATCAGGACCACCAGGACCCGGGCCCGGGTGATGTGGCGGAGGAAGCGGTGGCCGAGGCCCCGCCCTTCGGCGGCGCCCTCCACCAGGCCGGGGATGTCGGCCACGGTGATCGACCCGCCGTCGTCGGTCCGCACCACGCCGAGGTTGGGCTCGAGGGTGGTGAAGGGGTAGTCGGCGATCTTGGGCCGCGCCGCCGATATCCGGGAGATCAGGGTGGACTTGCCCACGTTGGGGAACCCGACCAGGGCCACGTCGGCCACCAGGGCCAGCTCGAGGTCGAACCACTCCTCATGGCCCTTCTCCCCCTGCTCGGCGAACCCGGGGGCCCGCCGGGTGTTGGAGAGGAAGCTGGCGTTCCCCCGGCCGGCCCGGCCTCCCTCGCCGGCCAGCCACCGGTCCCCGGGGTTGGCCAGGTCGCACACGACGACGCCGTCGGACCGCCGGACCCGGGTGCCCACCGGGACCGGGACCTCGAGATCGCTCCCCCGGGCCCCGTGCTTCTTCTTGGAGCCTCCGTGGCCCCCGTCGCCGCCCCGACGGTGAGGGTGGTCCCGGAAGGGCAGGAGGGACGACTGGTTGGTGGTGGCCACCAGCCACACGTCGCCCCCGCGCCCCCCGTCGCCGCCGTCGGGTCCCCCCTTGGCCACATGGGCCTCCCGCCGGAACGAGACCATGCCGGCGCCGCCGTCGCCCGCCTTCACGTGGAGCTGGGCTTCGTCGACGAACCCGAACATGGCAGCGATCCTACCGACCGGGGATGCGGGCCCCGGGGGACGGGTCAGGTGTCGACCAGGACCCGTCGGCGCAGCGTGTCCACGGCCCCGGCCACGCCGAGGTGCCCGGCCAGGTCGTCGGGTGATCCGAACTCGAGGCGGAGCTCGACCAGGAACTGCTCCATGGTCTCGGGCACCACGTGGAGCACCGCCGGGGCGTAGCGCATCACCTGCTCCTCGGCCTCGGGGTACTCGGCACGGAGCCGGTCGAGGAGGCGCTCCATGGCCGCCGCCGAGAGGGCATAGTCCTCCACGATGACCTCGTCGGGCACCCCGAGGAATGCCAGCAGGAGGGCCGAGAGCACCCCGGTCCGGTCCTTGCCGGCGCTGCAGTGCCACACGGCGGGCAGGGCGTCGGCCCCGGCCAGCAGGCCGATGGCCTCCGACAGCACCGGACCGCCCTCGGTGACCATGGCGCCGTAGCGTCCGGCCACATAGGCCGCCTCCCGCCAGGCGGGGAGCTCCTCGGCCGCCGGGAGGACGTCGGTGAGCGGCAGGGCGTGGAAGGCCACCGGGACGGCATCCACGGGGAACGAGCCACGCTGGGCAGCCTCGTCAGGGGTGCGCAGGTCGATGACCGTGGCCAGACCCAGGCCGGTCAGCCGGGCATGGTCCTCGGCGGTCAGCCGGTGGAGGCCGTCGGCCCGGAAGAGGGTGCGCCAGGCGGTCGTCCGACCGTCGTGCGTCGGGTAGCCGCCGAGGTCACGGAAGTTGACGCACCCTTCGAGGGCGACGGTGCGGTCGGGCACGCCGACGGCGGTCGGACGGCCCGGTGCAGCCGACGGGTCAGTCGGCGGCGACGACGTCGACCAGCTTGCGGCCGCGCCGGCTGGCGAACTGCACGGTGCCGTCGGCGAGGGCGAAGAGGGTGTCGTCCCCGCCCTTGCCCACGTTGACCCCCGGGTGGAACCGGGTGCCCCGCTGGCGGACGATGATGGCGCCGGTGCGCACCTGGGTGCCGCCGAAGACCTTCACCCCCAGGCGCTGTGCGGTCGAGTCGCGGCCGTTGCGGGTGGACCCGCCGCCCTTGGTCTTGGACATGCTCGGTGCTCCTTGGTGCGTGTGCTCGGCGTGGTGGTCGGTCGGGCCCGGGGGCTCAGCCGACCGAGATGCCGGTGATCGAGATCGTCGTGTAGTGCTGCCGGTGGCCCCAGCGGCGGCGGTTGTTCGACTTGTTCTTGTAGGTGAAGCCCCGGATCTTGGGTCCGAGCTCCTCGCCCGTCACGGTGGCCGTCACCGTTGCCCCCGCCAGCTGGGCCGGCGTGGCCAGGACCGTGTCGCCGTCCACGACCAGGACCGGGGCGAAGGTCACCTCGGCCCCCTCGTCCTCGCCGAGCAGCTCGACGCGCAGCGTCTGGCCCTCGGCCACCCGCTCCTGCTTCCCACCGGTTCTGATGACTGCGTACATAGGGAAGCGAGTCTACAGGTCCACGTCGTCGAAGACTATTCCGCGGCCCTCACAGACCTCGCACGTCGTCGACATGGACTCGATGAGGCCCTCGGAGACCCGCTTGCGGGTCATCTCGACCAGGCCCAGCTCGCTGATGTCGAACACCTGGGTCCGGGTCTTGTCCCGGGCCAGGGCCGCCCGGAGGGCGGACCCGACCTTGTCCCGGTTCTCCTTGACCTCCATGTCGATGAAGTCGATCACGATGATCCCGCCGATGTCCCGCAGGCGCAGCTGGCGGGCCACCTCCTCGGCCGCCTCGAGGTTGTTCCGGTAGACGGTCTCCTCGAGGTTGGTGGTCCCGACGTTCTTGCCGGTGTTGACGTCGATCACCGTCAGGGCCTCGGTGCGGTCGATGACCAGCGAGCCTCCCGAGGGCAGATGGACCTTGCGGTCGAGCGCCTTGTGGAGCTGCTCGTGGACGTGGAAGCGCTCGAAGAGCGGGAGGGCCTCGGCCGCCGGGTCGAAGTACTCCACCCGATCCGCCAGCTCAGGGTTGACGGCCGCCACGTAGTCGTGGACCTGATGGTGGAGGGCGGGGTCGTCGATGACGACGGCCCGGTACTCGCTGTTGAGCTCCTCCCGGATCACCCGGACGGCGATGTCGGGCTCCCGGTAGAGGAGCTTGGCGCCCTGGCCCTTCAGCGACTCGGCGGCGATGCGCTCCCACTGCTCGACCAGCCGGGAGACGTCGTCCTTCAGCTCGTCCTCGCTGGCGCCGGCGGCGGCTGTGCGGACGATCACCCCGTGGCCGGCGGGCCGGACCGAGTCCACGATCCGCCGGAGGCGCTTGCGCTCCCCGTCGTCGAGCCGCTTGGAGATGCCGTTGGCCGAGGAGTTCGGCACCAGGACCACGAAGCGGCCCGGGATGGAGACCTCCTGGGTGAGGCGGGCGCCCTTGGCCCCGATGGGGTTCTTGGTGACCTGACAGAGGATGGTCTGGCCGGGCTTGAGCATCTGCTCGATCCGGGGCTGTCCGCCGCCCTTGGGGGCGTCCACGTCGTCGGCGTCGTAGCGCACGTCGCCGTGGTAGAGGACGGCGTTCTTGGGGGTGCCGATGTCGATGAACGCGGCCTCCATGCCCGGCAGGACGTTCTGCACCCGGCCCCGGTAGATGTTGCCGTCGATCTGGGTCGTGTCGTCGGCAGCCCGGGAGATGTAGTGCTCGACCAGGGTGCGCCCCTCCAGAAGGGCGATCTGGGTCATGTCGGGGCGGACGTGGACGCACATCATGTAGCGGCCCACGGCCTTGCCCCGGCGCTCCCGGCCTCCCCGGCGTCCGTCGGCGCGGGCGGGTGCCGTGCCGGAGGCGGTGGGGACGATGGCCGCAGCGGCTTCCTCTTCCCCCGGGGTCGGCGCCTTGGCCTGGGCCGGACGCTGGCCGCCGCCGGAGCGCTGGCCGCCGCCACGCTGGCGGTTCCGGCCCCCACCGGAGCGCTGGCCGCCGCCGGCCGACGAGGCTGCGCCGAAATCGGCACATAGAGTCGCCCCGTGCGCATCGTTCTCGAATCCGACAAGTGCCAGGGGCACAACCGTTGTTACGCCCTGGCCCCCGAACTGTTCGACGTCGACGACTACGGCCAGTCAGTGCTGTTGGTCGACGGCGACATTCCGGCGGAACTGGTCGACAAGGCCCGCCTCGCCGCTGCCAACTGCCCCGAGTTCGCCATCAAGATCGTGGAGAGCTGACATGACCGACACCACCGACCGCCCCCGCCCCGATTACGTGCCGCCGGTCTTCGGCACCTCGCCCGAAGGCACCCACGTGTGGCAACGCGTGCCGTACAACCCCGACGATTACGGCCCGGTGGCCGACTTCGCCACCGACTTCGACCACGCCGACCCGGCCTACAACCCCAACGCGCCGCAGGTGTGGAAGGCGTTGCGCGAGGGCGGCTGTCCGGTGGCGCACTCCGACCGCTACGGCGGCATGTGGGTGCCGCTCACGCACGACACCGTGCACGAAGTGGCCTACGACACCGAGAACTTCACCAGCCGTTCGGTCGTGGTGAGTGCTGGCCGACCCGGCGATCTGTCGCTACCCGCGCCCATTGGTGGCGCGCCGCCCATCACCAGCGACCCGCCCTTCC
>CAXBRB010000035.1:0-15979 GCA_963977795.1 uncultured Acidimicrobiaceae bacterium | reverse complement strand
TTTGTATTGTAAACATGGACTTTCTTTTTTTTTTAATGATACGGCGACCACCGAGATCTACACTCTTTCCCTACACGACGCTCTTCCGATCTAGGCCCGCACGCTCGCCGGAGAGCGAGCCGGTGGCCGGGATGGGGGTGACGGGCGCAGCGCCCTCGGCGGCCACGGTAACCGAGCCGTTCCGCTCCAGCTTGGCCAGCGCCGGATACAGCGAGCCGAAGGAGATGTTGGCGAAGAGGCCCAGCTCGTCGCGCAGGCGCCGGCGGATCTCGTAGCCGTGCATCTCCTGCTCGAGCAGGAGGCCGAGGATGGCCAGGTCGAGCACGTCAGGCCTCCGGCCGGCCGGCGGTCCGGCGGCGGTCCGGTGTGTGGGGGCTGGGCGACATCGGTGCCATTATACATCATTCCGATGTATCGCCTTGATACATCGGAATGAGACATTGTCGGGCGAGCACTACCGGTCCGGACGATGTCGTGACGCCAACCCGGGCGGTACCCTGGCCCGGTGAGCTTCCGTCCCGGCCCGACCCTCGGGGTGCAGACGTCGCCGACGGGCGGGCAGGTCGAGTACGCCCTGGCCAAGAAGGCCGTCGTCCGGGAGTTCCGGAAAGGCCGTCTCTCCCGCCTCGACGTGTGCGATGCCCATCCCGAGCTCCTCCGGGCCGCCGCCAACCTGGGCCGGCCCACCGGGGAGCGGTGTCCCATCTGCGAGGACGCCGACCTGGTCGACGTGACCTTCGTCTTCGGCGCACGGCTCCCGGCCGGCGGCCGGGTGGTGGCCACGGCCGCCGAGCTGACCCGGTACTGGCGGCGCAAGGACCCGGTGGTCTGCTACGTGGTCGAGGTGTGCTGCGGGTGCCGCTGGCACCACCTCACCCGCAGCTATCCCGCCGGCGCCGGTGTGGAGGCCGTGGCCCGCAAGCCCCTGCGGGACCGCTCTGCCCGCTGACACCGATAGCGGGCAGCAGCTGATCGATCAGGTTCGGAACAGGGGTTGGTGTCGAGAAGGCGCCGCTTCCGGTGACGGAATCCGAGAAGAAGTGCCCGTCTCTGTCCCGTGTCACGCCGTACCGAGACGCTCCAGCAGGTCGCCCCATCGCCCAGCCAGACGGTCAGCGGAACGGGCTACCCGTTCGGCGTGGTCCGTGTCGGAACATCGGCTGATCCCCTTCTCGGAGGTGCCGTAGAACCCGGCCAGGCCCGTCTGGGCGTCGTCGGGTGTCCGGTCGGTGGGCTGACGTGGAACCACAGCACATGATGTCGCAGTGAAGTCGGCGGGGCCACACGGGCCGTGTGATCGAGCGCTGCTCCCGTCCCCCTGTCGCCGACGGGCGGGGAGGGGTAGCATCGCCACAGCAGCACCGATCCACTCCGCGGGACCCGTCCCGCCGATGCCGCCGGCAGCCCCTGGGCGCTGGACGGTCGACAGGAGGACCACATGAGCGCACTCCGTCCGGAGCCAGCCCCTGCCCGCACCACCGTGCCCGCCGTGCGCGCCGCCAAACGGCGGGAGGGCCACGACGCCCTGGTCATGGTGACCGCCTACGACGCCCCCGGGGCGCGGATCGCCGATGCCGCCGGGGTCGACCTGATCCTGGTGGGCGACTCGGTGGCCAACGTCGTCCTCGGCTACGAGGACACGCTCCAGGTCACGGTGGCCGACATGGCCCACCACGTGGCTGCCGTGGCCCGGGTCCGGCCCCGCCCGCTGATCGTCGGCGACCTGCCCTGGCTGAGCTACCACGTGGACGCCGCCGACACCGTCCGCAACGCCGCCACCCTGATCCGGGCCGGCGCCCAGTGCGTGAAGCTGGAGGGCGGTGCCGTGCGGGTCCCGATGGTGGAGGCCCTGGTGGCCGCCGAGATCCCGGTCATGGGCCACGTCGGCCTCACCCCCCAGTCGGTCCACGCCCTCGGGGGCTTCCGGGTCCAGGGGAAGGGCGACGCCGCCGCCGAGGCCCTCATCGAGTCGGCCCTGGCCCTGGAGGCGGCAGGCTGCTTCGCCGTGGTGGTGGAGGCCGTGCCCGAGAAGGTGGGCACGGCGGTGACCGAGGCGCTTGAGGTCCCCACCATCGGCATCGGGGCCGGCCCCGAGTGCGACGGCCAGGTCCTGGTCATGCACGACCTGCTGGGGATGAGCGGGCGCACGCCCAAGTTCGTCCGCCGCTACGCCGAGCTCGAGGAGACCGCCGTGGGGGCGGTGGCCGCCTTCGCCGCCGACGTGCGCTCGGGCGACTTCCCGGCGGACCGCGAGTCGTACCACTAGGGCATCCCGCCGGCCGTTCGGCACCGTCCGACGACCCGCTGGGCGCTGCCCGCTGGGCGGCGACCCGGCGAGCGGCTAGAGTTCTCCGGTCGTTCCGGCCGCCTGTCTGCGGCCCACAGTTGAATCCCCCACCTGCCCCACCGCGGGGCTCGGGCGCAGGGCGCCTGATCCAGAGGAGGTGAGCCGCCGATGCGGCCGTACGAATGCATGGTCATCTTCGACACCGGTGCCGATGAGGCTGCGGTGACCGGGGTCCTCGAGCGGGCGCTGGCCGCCCTCAAGGCCAAGGGCGGGAACCCCGGCCGGGTCGAGCGCTGGGGCCGGCGCACCTTCGCCTACGAGCTCGCCAAGAAGCGCGAGGGCTACTACGTCCTCATCGAGCTGAACGCCGAGCCGCCGGCCGTGGCCGACATGGAGCGGGTCTTCGTCCTGGCCGACGAGTGCCTCCGCCACAAGGTCATCCGCCTGCCCGAGAAGGTGGCTGGCCGCCGGGCCGCTGCTGCCGCCGAGGCTGCCGCAGGAGCCGGGGCATGAGCGGGAACGTCGTCACCCTGGTCGGGAACATCACCCGCGACCCTGACCTCCGGTTCACCAACACCGGCCAGGCCACCACCACCTTCGGCCTGGCCGTCAACCGGCGCTGGCAGAACCGCCAGACCCAGGAGTGGGAGGAGGCCACCTCGTTCTTCGACGTGGTCTGCTGGCGGGAGATGGCCGAGAACGCCTCGGAGAGCCTCACCCGCGGCTCCCGGGTCATCGTCACCGGCCGCCTCGAGCAGCGCAGCTGGGAGACCCCCGAGGGCGACAAGCGCTCGAAGGTGGAGGTCATCGCCGACGAGATCGGCCCGTCGCTCCGGTGGGCCACCGCCCAGGTGACCAAGAACGAGCGGGGCGGCCCGCCCCCCCGCGATGACCGGCCCGGCGAGAGTGGACGGCGCGTACCCGACTTCAACCCCAACGAGGAGCCCTTCTGATGGCGCGCAGCAACGACCGCGGAGGGAGCACCGCACGGCGTGCTCCCAAGGACACCGGCCGCAGGGTCCGCAAGAAGCCCTGCGCCCTCTGCAAGGACCGCATCGAGTGGGTCGACTACAAGGACGTCGGCCTGCTCCGGAAGTACATGAGCGACCGGGGCAAGATCCGTGCCCGCCGGGTGTCGGGCAACTGCACCCAGCACCAGCGGGACGTGGCCATCGCCATCAAGACGGCCCGTGAGCTTGCCCTGCTCCCCTACACCCAGCGCACCACCACCGAGCGGCCCGGCGGCCGTGGCGGCCGTGGCGGCGGCTTCGGCGGCCCGGGCGGCCGACGTGGCCGTGACGAAGAGCGCACCCTCGATGCCGCGACCGGCGAGGGCGATGCCGCCCCGGCGGGCGACGGAGAGGCCGGCGACGCCCTCGCCGAGGAGGTCGTGGTGGAGGAGGCCGTGGTCGAGGAGGCTGCCGCCGACGGGGGTGAGGGCTGATGAAGGTCCTCCTCCGCACCGATGTCGAGGGGGTGGGCAAGCGGGGCGACATCATCGAGGTCGCCGGCGGCTTCGCCCGCAACCACCTGCTCCCGGCCGGCAAGGCCATCGTGGCCAGCGCCGGCGTCGAGTCCCAGGCCGCGGCCATGCGCCGTGCCCGGGACCTCCGGGACGCCAAGGACCGGGAGAGCTCCGAGACGGTGGCCCGCGCTCTGGTGGGCACCACCATCACCATCCCCGCCCGGGCCACCGGCGACCGGCTCTTCGGCTCGGTCAGCGCCGCCGACGTGGTCCGTCATGTCGAGCAGCAGACCGGTGCCGTGCTCGAGCGGCGCTTCCTGCTGCTCGAGGAGCCCATCAAGACGGTGGGCGAGCACAGCATCCGGGTCGAGATGCTCGGCGGCGTCGTCTTCGAGCTCGCCGTCCTCGTCACCCCCGAGGGCTGACCACCGCCGGACGCGCTCCGGGGCCGGCCTGGTGGCCGGCCCCGGAGGGTGCGTCCTGCGTGGTGTGCGCCGGTCCGCTCGGCAGTGGGAGGCGAGTGCCGGGCAGAGCGTCAGCGCCGGCGCCCACGTGGTGATGCCGGTCACCGGTGCGAACGGCACCAGGTCGATGGAGACCAGCGAGCCGGCGACGTTGGTGCCGAAGGCGAAGACGCCCCCGTCGGTCCCGGCCAGCCAGTAGCCCGAACCGAGGGTGCTGGTGGCGATGCCCCCGCAGCGGTCGGCGATCACGTACCCGCACGTTTCGGGATGGTCGTCCTGCACCAAGGCCTGCACACGGAGCAGGCGCATGCGGTATCGGTGGAGGATCCTTGGCGATGTGACACCCCTGCGGTAGGGATGTTCACGGTCGGGCCAGGTTGTCCCCGGCCTGTCCACAGGTCGGGGGCGGGCTTTCCCCAGGAAGCGGGTCTAGCCGTCCACAGGGCACATGAGGGAGGGTGGTCGCACCATGGTCCAGGCATTCGACGAGAACCGACCGCGCCGCCTCCCCACCCCGGTCGGCGGCGGCGGGGCCGGCCGCATCCCCCCGCACAACCTCGAGGCCGAGGAGTCCGTCCTCGGCGCCATGCTCCTCTCCCGGGACGCCATCGCCCAGGCCATGGAGGTCTGCACCGCCGAGGACTTCTACAAGACGTCCCACGGCTACATCTTCGAGGCCATCACCTCGCTCTACGGCCGGGGGGAGCCGGCCGACTGGGTGACCGTGACCGAGGAGCTCCGCCGACGCGAGCTGCTCGACTCCATTGGCGACACCTCGGTCTTCGTCACCCTCCAGGCCAACACCCCGTCGGCCACCAGCGCCGAGTACTACGCCAAGATCGTCGAGGAGCTGGCCCTGCTGCGCCGGCTGGTCTCGGTGGCCGGGGAGATCTCGGAGCTGGGCTACTCGGTCCCCTCCGACGTCACCCAGGTCCTCGACCGGGCCGAGAGCCTGGTCTTCGACGTGGCCCAGCGGCGCGTCGCGGACTCCATGACCTCCCTCAAGGATCTGCTCGGGCCCAGCCTCGACCACCTCGAGCAGCTCTACGGGCGGTCCGAGAAGATCACTGGCCTGGCCACCGGCTACGCCGACCTGGACGAGCAGCTGGCCGGCCTCCAGCCCTCCAACCTGGTGGTCGTCGGCGCCCGGCCCGCCATGGGCAAGACCGCCTTCGCCCTGGGCATGGTGGCCAACGTCGGGGTGAAGCTCCAGGAGCCCGTCCTGCTGTTCTCGCTGGAGATGAGCCACATGGAGCTGACCCAGCGCCTGCTCAGCTCCGAGGCCCGGGTGGACGCCGGGCGCATGCGCACCGGCCAATTGCGAGACGCGGACTGGCCCAAGATCGGCCAGGCCATCAGCCGCCTGAGTGAGGCGCCGATCTTCATCGACGACAACCCGAACCTGACGGTCATGGACATCCGGGCCCGGGCCCGGCGCCTCAAGAGCCGGGCCGGCCTCAGCCTGGTGGTGGTCGACTACCTCCAGCTCATGACCGGCCGCCACGGGGCCGAGAACCGTCAGGTCGAGGTGTCCGAGATCAGCCGTGGTCTCAAAATCCTGGCCCGTGAGCTCGAGGTGCCGGTCGTCGCCCTCTCCCAGCTCTCCCGTGGCCTCGAGCAGCGCCAGGACAAGCGGCCCATGCTGGCCGACCTGCGCGAGTCGGGCTCGATCGAGCAGGACGCCGACGTGGTGCTGTTCCTCTACCGCGACGAGGTCTACAACCCCGAGGCCACCGAGACCCAGGGGACGGCCGAGGTGATCGTGGCCAAGCACCGCAACGGCCCCACCGGCACGACCCGGCTGGCCTTCATCGGCCACCACGCCCGGTTCGACAACATGGCCCGCGTGTAAGACCACACCGGGCCGGGGGACGTTCCCGGCGGGCCCGGGGCTCAGCCGGCCAGCACCGGGGCGCCGCCCGACCGGCTGGCCGCCGTGCCGTCGCCGAGCTGGCCGGAGGCGTTGGCTCCCCAGCAGGCGGCCCCACCTGAGGCCAGGACCACGCAGTAGCTGGACCGACCGGTGGCCACCGAGGTCACCGGGCCCAGCGGGGTGGTGCCGTAGGCCCGGTGGCCACCGAGGTCACCGGGCCCAGCGGGGTGGTGCCGTAGGCCTGGACGACGGGTGCCGGGACCCCGGAGTCGGCCATCGAGCCGATGCCCGACTGCCCCAGGTACCCCGTGCCCCAGCAGACCAGTGACGACGTGGTGGTCACGGCGCAGACCGTCCCGCCGGCGAAGGTGCTCGGCGCGCTCACCAGGCCCGCCACCCCGAGGAGCCCGGCGCTCCCACCTGCTCCTCCCGGGCCGCCGACCACATCGACCGCTGTGGTCGAGCAGGCCCGGCCGCCGCACGATGACGGTCCGGAGGTGGTGCCGCTCCCCAGCTCGCCCACGGCGTTGTCGCCCCAGCACTGGACGCCGCCCGAGGCCAGCACGGCGCAGAAGGCGATGTCCCGGTCGTTCACCACGGCGACGGCTCCGCTGAATGGGGTGGTTCCGCCGGGGGCCAGCACGGTGACGGGGACGTCGGACGGCGTGGTGGTCCCGTTGCCGAGCTGTCCGTGGGTGTTGCCGCCCCAGCAGTCGACTCCGCCGGAGGCCAGCAGCGCGCACATGGTCGCTCCGTCGCCGGCCAGGCCGGTGACGCCGGTCAGCTGTCCGGTGCCCCCGGTGCCCACCACCGGACGGGCCACCTCGGCGCACGGATCGCCGCCGCAGTTGGTCGGGCCGGGCCAGATGCCGATGCCCAGCTGCTCGAAGATGTTGTGGCCCCAACAGTCGACGGTCCCGTCACCCCGGAGGGCGCAGAACCCCCCGAGGGCGGCATCAGCGGTGACCGACACCACACCGGCGAGGAGCTGACCACCCAGGACCTGGACCGCCACGGGGGTGGCGCTCGAGACGTTGGTCCCGTTGCCGAGCTGTCCGAAGATCCCCTGGCCCCAGCAGTCGACGCCCCCGCTGGCGAGCACGGCGCAGAAGCCCTCGCCCCCGCCGACCAGGGCGGTCACCCCGTCCAGGGTGCCGGTGCCGCCCACGCCGACCACAGCCCGGGGCACCGGGCTGGCCACGGTGGACCCGTCGCCGAGCTGGCCCCACTGGTCGGCTCCCCAGCAGTCGACCCCGCCGGAGCTCAGGAGGGCGCAGAACATGTGGTCGGCCAAGGAGCGACCGCCGATGACCTGGGTGACGCCGGTGAGCAGGCCCGTGCCGCCGACACCCACCACCGGCCGGGCCAGCGGGCGCGACGTGGTCGTGCCGTCGCCCAGCTGGCCGGCCCCGTTCGACCCCCAGCACGAGACGCCGCCGCCGATCACGGCGCAGTAGGCGTCGAGGCCGTCGCCGGCCACCGAGGAGACCCCCGAGAGGGGCGTGGTGGCCACCGGCGGACCGCCGGCCCCGGGCACCACGGTGACCTTGACCGGCTTGGCCTTGGCCGTGGTGAGGCCGGTGGCCGTCATCGACACCACGTAGACGACGGGCTTCGTCCGGGTGTCCTTGGGGAACTCGACCGCCGTGCTCACGGAGCCGTCGGTGCACGGGACGGTCACCGGGAGTCCGGTCACCGGCCGGTTGGCGGTGAAGGTGCAGGAGGTGGCCTGGGACACCGAGGTGGTGATCGTGGCCGAGCCCGACGGCCCGATGATCCGACCTGGGTCCGACGTCAGCACGCCGACCAGGGTCTTCACGGTGGTGGCGGCGGCAGGGCCGGCGGTCGGGACCAGTCCGGCCACGGCGGCCAGCACGGCGAGGGCGCAAGCGGCCAGCAGTGTGGTGCGGATCCGAGTCGGGCAGGCGGGCATGGCGGCGTCCTCACCCCCGCGGCGCACCGGCGGCGGCGGGGTTCCTGGAACGCTACCGGTCGGTCCGCTTCCGTCGTCCGCCGGGGTCGGGGCCCGCCACGCAGCGCGCGCATCGGACGGTCGCCGACGCACGCACGGCGCAGACGCCACGCCGACCCTGACGCCGGTCGTGCCCCGGCCCCCGGACCCGGTGTAGAACCTCCTCCGTGGCCATCGGGACCTCAGAGGGAGAAGACGAGGAGGCGCGCGTCGGCGGGGCACCGGCCTCCCACCGCCTGACCGACCTGCCGGCCCGGATGGACACCACCCTGGTCGCCTCCCTGCCCGAGAGCCGCCGCTACCGACTGAAGCGCAAGCTGCTCGGCCCACCCCTGGTGAGCGACGAGCTCCACGGCCAGCGCCTCGGCAAGCCCACCGCCCTGGCCGTGCTCTCCTCGGACGTCATGTCCTCCTCGGCCTACGCCAGCGAGGAGATGCTGCGGATCCTGGTCCCCATCGCCGGCCTGGCCGCCTTCGCCCTGATCACCCCGCTGACCCTGGCCATCGTGGCCGTGCTGGCCCTGGTCACCGCCCTCTACCGGGACGTGGTCCGCTCCTACCCCAAGGCCGGCGGCTCCTATGTGGTCAGCCGGGACAACTTCGGCCCCAACGTGGCCCAGATCGCCGGTGCGGCCCTGCTCATCAGCTACACCATCACCGTCGCCGTCTCGGTGGCCGCCGGGGCCGACGCCATCATCTCGGCATTCCCGTCGCTCTCCTCGGCCGCCGTGCCCCTCTCCATCGCCTTCGTGGTGATCCTGGCCTACGGCAACCTCCGGGGCATCCGGGAGGCCGGCCAGGTCTTCGCCATCCCCACCTTCTTCTTCATCGCCAACATGGCCGTCCTCATCGTCGTCGGCATCGTCCGAGAGGTCGCCGGCACCCTGCCGCACGCCCCGCCTGCGGCCGGCACGCTGCCCCTGGGCCACGGGTCCGGCGGGCTGATCCTCGGGGTGTCGGCCTTCTACCTGCTCCGGGCCTTCGCCAACGGGAGCTCGGCCATGACCGGCACCGAGGCCATCTCCAACGGGGTCAGCATCTTCCGGGACCCCCAGTCCCGCAACGCCCGCACCACGCTGGTCCTGATGAGCACCATCCTCGGGGTGATGTTCCTCGGGGTGTCGGCCCTGGCCGCCTTCACCCACGCCGTCCCCTTCGAGTCGGGCACCCCCACCGTGGTCTCGACCATCGGCAAGCTCGTCTACGGCTCCGGCTCGGTGGGCACCACCCTCTACTTCCTGCTCCAGGCGTCCACCGCCCTCATCCTCATCCTGGCCGCCAACACCAGCTTCAACGGCTTCCCGTTCCTGGTCAGCTTCGTGGCCGAGGACTCCTTCCTCCCCCGCAAGCTCACGGTGCGGGGCCACCGCCTGGTCTTCTCCAACGGCATCCTCCTGCTGGCCGGGGCGTCGGTGGTCCTCCTCCTGGCCACCGGGGCCAAGGTGGCCGCCCTCATCCCCATGTACGCCATCGGCGTGTTCGCCGGCTTCACCATGGCCGGGGCGGGCATGCTCAAGCACCACCTGACCCACCGGGAGCGCCACTGGCAGGCCCAGGCGGCCATGAGCGGGGCGGCCGCCGTGGTGTGCGCCGTGGTGGTGGTGGTCTTCAGCGTGGCCGAGTTCACCCAGGGCGCCTGGGTGGTGGTCATCGTGATGCCCCTCATCGTCTTCGCCCTGGTGCGGATGAACCGCCAGTACCGGGCCGAGGAGGCCGTGCTGGAGGAGGGGGCGGCGGCCGAGGCCTACGAGGCCAAGGTGCTCCGCCGCCACGTGGTGGCCGTGCTGGTCGACCGGATCGACCTGGCCAGTGCCCGGGCCATCCAGTACGCCCGCACCCTGAACCCCGACGAGGTGACCGCCGTCCACTTCAACATCGACGAGGAGCGCACCCGGGACCTGGTCGACCGGTGGCAGCGGCTGGGCCTGGCCCGCCTCCCCCTCGACGTCCGGGACTGCCCGGACCGCCGGCTGGGCCGGGCCGCCCTGGAGCTGGCCGCCGAGCTGGCCGACGGGGAGACCGAGGTCTCGCTCCTCCTGCCCCGCCGCTCCTACGGCCGGGCCTGGCGTCGCATCCTCCATGACCAGACGGCGGACCGGATCGTCGAGATCGTCAGCCAGCTGCCCCATGTGAACGCCACCATCGTGCCCTTCAACGTGGCGCCGGGGATCTCCGAGCAGCACCAGGCCGAGATGGGCGAGACCGTCCTCGGCGAGCGGGCCCCCGGCGGGGGGCCGGCCGAGCCCGGCGGGCCCGGCGAGCCCGAGGTCCCGGGCACCACGCCCATCGCCGGACTGCAGTGGCGGACCCGGGCCCGCATCGGCGGACGCATCAAGTCCCTGCGGGTCCCGACCTCCTCGGACACCCCCTACCTGGAGTGCACGGTCGTCGACCACAGCGGCGAGATGATCACCCTGGTCTTCCTGGGCCGGCGCTCGATCTCCGGCCTCCACGCCGGCACCCGCCTGGTGGCCGAGGGCACGGTGGGCAAGCACCGGGGCAAGCTGGCCATCATCAACCCGGTCTTCGAGATCCTGTCGGTCCGGACGGTCGGCGACGGGTCCTGAGGCCGCCGGCCGGGCCCGGATGATCGGGGCTCCGGCGCCCCCGGCCTCAGCGCTCCCGGGCCGCCGCCACGGCAGCAGCCGGATCGGCGTCGAACCGCTCGGCGCACCCGGTGCCGCAGAACCACCAGTCGGTCCCGTCCCAGGTGCGGTGGGCGGCGGCGTGGGCCGGGTCCACGGTCATGCCGCACATGGGGTCGGTGGCCCCCTCCGGCCCGCCGCCACCGTGGTCGCCACCGTGGTCGCCGCCGTGTCCGTGGTCGTGGCCGGCCGGGGCCGCACCGGGTCCGGTGAACCGGGCCGGATCGGCCACGAAGCGCTCCTGGCACCGGTCGGAGCAGAACCACCGGGTGGCCCCCTCGTGGACGGCCGACGGCGGGTCGTCGGCGATGCGCACCTGCATGCCGCAGACCGGGTCGATGGCGTAGCCCTGGCCGCCGCCGAACCGGGCGCGGTTGCGGGCCAGCCACCACACCGCCCCGGCCACGCCGAGGAAGAGGAGGTTCAGCCAGGTCGTGTAGTTCCAGGAGAAGCCGGCCGAGCGGACGCCCACGGCGTGGTTGGCCGGGACGGCCCCGGCGGCTCGGAAGATCCCCTCGGTGACCAGGCCGGCCACCACCATGCAGGCGTAGAAGAGGAGCACCAGCCGCACGGTCAGGCGCCAGCCGTAGAACTTCCGGTAGATGAGGATCAGCGGCATGGCGATGAGGTCGGCGAAGATGAAGGCGATCACGCCGCCGAAGCTGATGCCCCCGCCCCACAGGGCGGCGGCCAGCGGGACGTTCCCGATGGAGCAGACCCAGCTGATGACGGCGATGAGCGGGCCCACCAGGGCGTTCTCCACGCTGGTCCAGACGCCGTGGCCGTGGAGGAACAGGGCGCTCCAGACGTGGTCGGGCACCAGGACGGCCAGCAGGCCGGCCACCACGTACCCGATGAGGAGCTCCTTGCGCAGCATGGTGGCGTCGGCCACGGCGTAGCCCGAGGCGTCGGCCCAGGCCGCCGGCGACCGCAGCTTCTCGCCCCACGGCCGGCGCTCCAGCTCCTCCCCGCCCCCCTTGCCGTGGGCGTGGCCGTCCGGGCCGCCGGCCCGGAGGCGCTCCCGGGCCGCCCCGACCAGCCGGGGGACGAAGACCACCCCGCCGAGGGCGGCCAGCAGGACGATCATGATGGGGCCGCCCACGAACTCGGCCACGGCGAACTGCCAGCCCAGCAGGACCAGCATGACCAGGCCCAGCTCGACGACGAGGTTGGTCGAGCTGATCATGAAGACCATCGCCGTGGTGAAGTCGGCGCCCTTGGCGAAGAGGGACTTGGCCATGGCCGAGGCGGCGTACGAGCAGCTGGAGGAGACCATCCCGAAGCCGGTGGCCCGGGCCACGGCGGCCGGCCCGTGGTCGCCCATGGTCTGGCGCAGCCGCTCCCGGGAGACGAAGGCCTGGACCACGCCGGACAGGGTGAAGCCGAGCACCAGGGCCCACAGGGTCTCCCAGAACATGAAGAAGGCCTCGCGCAGGCCCCGGCCCACGTCGACCAGCAAGGCGGCCGTGGCCAGGAGCGACGTCATCTCCCCAGCATGCCCCGTCGGTCAGCCGGCCGGTGCCGGAGGCCCACCGGGAACGTCCGTCGACGGGGCACCACCCGCCCCCGAGCCGGTCACCTGGGCCAGGATGCGCTCGATGGCGGCGTCCTGGGCCTCCAGGTGGCGCTGGATCTGGATGGCCTCGTGGAGCACGGCGTCGGCGTCGTTGTAGGTGGCCTCGGCCCGCTTGTCGGCGGCGGCCTGGGAGATGTTCTGGCCCACGATGATGATCGAGAGCAGCACCAGCTGCAGGAAGGTCTGGGCCACCCAGGCCACGATGATGATCAGGCTCCGGGTGGAGAGGGCGGCCGGCAGCGAGATCAGGGCCAGGGCGGCGAAGGCATAGGCGCACCACATGGTCCCGACCCCGTTGGTGATCCGCACAGCCAGCCACGAGTTGACCCGGGCCACGGCGTTCTGGCTGGGCAGCTGGTCGGCCACCTTGGGCGGGGTCTCGGTGCGCCGCTCGGTGATCCGGGGGTGCTGCTCGTGGGTGTAGAGGCTCGACATGGACCGATCGTCCCATCCGGAGCCCCGGGGATCGGCGATGCTGGCCCGGTGACCGGCTACGTCATCCCCCGCCTCCCGGTGTCGGCCGGCGCCCTGCTGTGGGACGGAGAGGGCCGGCTGCTCGTCCTCCACCCCACCTACAAGTCGGGGTGGACCCTGCCCGGCGGACAGGTCGAGGCGGACGGGGAGACGCCGTGGGAGGGCTGCCGGCGCGAGGTGGCCGAGGAGACCGGGCTCGACGTCGTGGCCGGCCGGCTGGTGTGCGTGGACTTCCTGCGGCCCCGGCCGCCCCGGGACGACGGGTGGGAGCGCCCGGGCGGCCTGCGCCTGCTCTTCGACTGCGGCGTGGTCCCGTCGGAGGCCGCCGCTTCCGTGGTCCTCCAGGCCGATGAGCTCGACGACCACCGGTGGGCCGACCCCGGGGAGGTGGACGGCCTGCTGTCGGGCCCGTTGCGCCGGCGGGTGCGCCGGACCCTGGCCGCCGGCCTGTCCGGGCCCGGGACGCTCTACCTGGAGGACGGCCGGCCGGTGGCCGGGGTGGGCTGGGCCGGGTCGATGCCCAGCGCGGCCAGGAAGCGCTCGGGGGCCTCGGACATGGGGTAGTGGCCCACTCCGTCCAGGCGGACCACGGTGGCGTCGGGCCGGGCGGCGGCCAGCCGGTCGGCCATGGCCGGCACGGCGATGGGGTCGGCGGTGCCCCACAACACGGTCAGCGGCGAGGGGTGGGTGAGCACCGGCGGGGTGAAGCGGGCCTCGAGCCGGCGTCGCTCCTCGATGTAGCGGGCCAGCCGGGCCAGCAGGCGGTGGCCGTCGTCGTGGGTGAGGAGGTCGCCGAGGGCCTCGACCTCGTCGGGGTCGGCCACGGCGTCCGGTCCCCAGGTGGCGACCACCCCGGCCACCACGGCGTCCCGGTCGAGTACCCCGGCGTCCAGGCGCTCGTCGGGCAGCGCCTCGAGGAGCTGCTGGCCGGCGCTCAGCACCACCAGGTCCATGAAGAGGGTGCCGTTGGTGACGGTGCGGTCGGTCACCGTCACCGGCCACGCCCCGTCGGCCAGCCGGGCCAGGAGCTCGCCGCCCACGGTGTCGCCGATGTCGTGGGTGAGGAGCCCCAGCTCGTCGATCCCGAGGTCGGCCACCAGGGCCTGGGCCACGTCGGCCTGGCCGACCAGCGAGTAGGGGCGGTCGGTCTTGGACGACAGGCCGAACCCCGGGTAGTCGAAGAGCACCACCCGCCTGTTCCCGGCCAGGGCGTCGGCCACCCGGTGGAAGTCGAACGAGGAGGTGGGGAAGCCGTGGAGGACGAGGAGGGGCGGGCTGACCTCCACCCGGGCCGG
Source organism: uncultured Acidimicrobiaceae bacterium (assembly GCA_963977795.1). GTDB lineage: Bacteria > Actinomycetota > Acidimicrobiia > Acidimicrobiales > RAAP-2 > Bog-756. The sequence goes on along the minus strand of CAXBRB010000035.1, from coordinate 1,928 downwards.
GAGGTCGACCACGAAGACGTCCTCGCCGCCCAGGTGCCGGTGGTGCCCACGGGACCGCCACGACTCGGCGAGGTGGTTCACCCCAGCAGGCGGGTCCGGAAGAGGTCCAGCACCTGGTCGAGGGCCTCCCGGGTCGGGGTGCCGGGCCGGTCGTCGAGGTGCTCGGTCAGCACCGAGTGGGCGGCCGTCGGGTGGCCGTGGGGGTTGCCGGGCGACGAGTCGAGCTCGACCCCCACGAAGCCGTCGCCCAGGAGCTCCCGCAGGGCGGCGAACCGCTCGGCCGGCACAGCCCGGTCCCCGGTGAACCGGAGGCCGAGGACGCAGACGCCCGAGGCCACCCGCTCGACCACCCGCTCGGCGTCGGCGTCGCTGATCCCGAGGGCGGCCCGACGGGCCTTGCCCAGCGGGAAGGGGAGGGAGGGCTGGCTCAGCACCGGGGCCACCACGGTGTCGTCGACCATCATGGCCAGGGCGAACCCGCCGGTGAGGCACATGCCCACCGCCCCCACACCGGGACCGCCGCACCGCTCGTGCTCGTGGCGGGCCAGGGCTCGCAGCCAGGTGGTGATGGGGCTGGCCTGGCCGAGGGCCAGGATGGTGAACTCCCGGGACACGCAGGCCTTGGCGAACGACGAGGCCAGGTAGCCCGGGCTGGGGGCCCGCCCGTCGTCGCCGAACATGCTGGGCAGCACGGCCGTGCAGCCCAGGTCGGCCACCATGCGGGCGAACCGGACCACGTTGGGGGTGATGCCGGGGATCTCGCTCATGACGATCACCGCCGGCCCGGAGCCCAGGCGGTAGACGGTGCGGGTCGTGCCCTCGGCGGCGAAGGTGGTGCGCTCGAAGCCGTCGAGGACCTCGGCAGGGGTCGGTGCGGTCATGGCCGAACGCTACTGCGGCCGGCCCCGCCGGGCACGGGGGCCGGCGACGGGCCGGCGGGCCGGACGGTCACCACCAGCGGGCGGTGGTCCGAGCCGGTGGCTGCCGCCACCCGGGCGTCGAGCACCTCGACGGCCGGGGTGGTGAGCACGTGGTCGGGCTGGCTGTGCGGTCGGTGGGCCGGCCAGGTGCGCCCCACCACGGCCCGGTGCCACCCGGGGAGGAGGAGCCGCACCGGCGGTCCCCACAGGTTCATGTCACCGGCTATCACGGCCGGAGCGTCGCCGGGGGGAAGGAGCCGGGCCAGGCGGCGGAAGTGGTGGAAGGACGGATGGGTGATGTGGGCCATGTGGACGGCCCAGACGGCCAGCGGCCGGCCGGCCACGGTGGTCGTGGTGTGCACCACCGACCGGGTGACGGCGTCCCGGGGGGCCTTGCCCAGGAGGACCACCTCGGCGGGCGTGCACGGGACCCGGGCCAGCACGGCGATGCCCCACCGCCCCGGCTCGGGCCGCCGGGCCCGGGAGCCGGCCGGGACCCGGAACCGCTCCCCGTCGACCTGGAAGGTCTTGCGGACGGGGCTCAAGGCGGGACCCCAGCGGGACGGGGCGGCCCGATAGGGCTCGTACAGGCGGGCGTGAGCCAGGTGGGCCTCACCGACGATCTGGTAGCCCAGCTGTCCGGCCACTGTGGCCGCGGTGCCCGGCCGGCCGTCGTCGGGGGTCCAGGCCTCCTGCAGCAGGAGGATGTCGGCGTCGAGGGCGGCGCACTCGGCCACCAGGTCGTAAGGGCGGCCCCATCCGTCCACGCCCATGTGGACGTTGAAGGTGGCCAGGCGCAGCGTGGCGGGTCCGGCGTCGGGCGTGGCGGCCTCGTCCGACCCACCGGGACCGGTGAGCGCGGGCTCCGGGGTGCCGAAGGTCGGGGCGCCCGACTGCATCGAGATCGAGGAGGCGAAGCTGCCGAAGATGACCGGCGCGCCCGGGCTCACGAGCTGCGCGAAGGCCATGCCGGCGAGCGACTCGGCGAGCGTCTGCGCCGCCGTGCCG
>CAXBRB010000034.1:0-16015 GCA_963977795.1 uncultured Acidimicrobiaceae bacterium | reverse complement strand
TTCTTCGTGACATATGATGCACCCACGACGAAGGCCGAATAGCCGGCAGCAGTGTAGAACGGCAGCTTCTCCGGAAGCTCATAACCACGAGGCAGGAAATGGTCCATGCCCATTCCGTCATCCTTCACCCCCAATGGTGCAAGCGCATCAAGGCAGCGCTCTGCGACATGTCGTTCCGGCATGATGTTCCAGTGGGCGTTGGTGAGCAGGAATTTGCGCAGGCCATGCTTGGCGAAGACCAGTGCAGGCCTGCCGAGGGCCAACCTGATCCTCCGCGTGCGGAGGTTGGCATGCAGATCGATGATATGATCAAAGTGTTCCTGCTTCAGGACCTTGATCAATGCGGAAAGATCATCATCGAAATAATGGAACCGGTCGATATAAGGGTTCGCCTCCGTGACGGCCTGGAATCTCCGTTTGGTGAGGAAATGCAACTCCGCTCCGGGAACCTGTTTCTTCAGGCACCGGATGGCGGCCGTCGTCAGCACGATGTCGCCGATGGAGGAGAACCGTATGACGAGGAACTTCGGCATGAAGGGGTCAGGGAAGTGTTTCGAAATAGTCCAGATCCTTGTGGAAGGTCTCTTCAGTGAACCAAAGGGACAGATAGGCTATCGATACAACGATCACCCCGGTAACGATGCCGCTGTTCACGAGCTTCCATCCCCAGGATTTCTGGAAAAGGTCCAGGAACAGCATGTTGATCAACGGCAAGGCGCCGCGGACCATGTTGGGGATCGTGGTGGCCGCCGTGGCCCGGGCCATCGAGGAGGATGTCCTGCCTCTGGGTGACCTGACCGCCGGCCTCATCGACCCCGGGCGTCGGGCGACGGCCGACATCGTGACCCGGGCCGCCGGGGTGGTGGCCGGCCGGGCGTGCGCCGTGGAGGCCTTCGCCCAGATCGACGCCGCCGTCGAGGTGGACTGGCGGGCCCCCGACGGCACCGCCGTGGCCCCCGGCGACGTGGTGGCCACCGTCGCCGGGCCGCTCCGGTCGATCCTCACCGCCGAGCGCACGGCGCTCAACTTCCTGGGCCACCTGTCCGGGGTGGCCACCCTCACCCGGGCCTACGTGGACGCCGTGGCGGCCGCCAACCCGGCCACCCGGGTCCTCGACACCCGCAAGACCACCCCGGGACTGCGGGCCCTGGAGAAGGCGGCCGTGCGGGCCGGTGGCGGCCACAACCACCGGGGCAACCTGTCCGAGGCCGTGCTGGTCAAGGACAACCACCTCGGCGGGGCCACCATCGGCGAGGCCGTGGCCCGTGCCCGCGGCCTGTGGCCGGGCCGGATGATCGAGGTCGAGTGCGACCGGCTGGACCAGGTGGCCGAGGCCGCTGCCGCCGGGGCCACGGTGATCATGCTGGACAACATGGGCCCCGACCAGGTGGCCGAGGCGGTGGCCCTGGTGCGCTCGCTCGGCGCCCCCGCCCTGCTCGAGGTGTCGGGCGGGGTCGACCTGGCCCGCGCCCCGGCCCTGGCCGCCGCCGGGGCCGACCTGCTGTCGGCCGGGGCCCTCACCCACTCGGCGCCCGTGCTCGACGTGGGCCTCGACCTGCGCGAGCCGGCGGACGGCCCGCGCTGAACGACACCCGGGGCCCCTCGCCGGCCCCACCCGGCCGGGACCGACCCGGCCTCCGGAAAGGACGACCATGCTGCTGGCCATCGACGTGGGGAACACCGAGACCGTGGTCGGGCTGTTCCTCGACGACCTGTCCGAGCCCATCGACGACTCGGTCCCCCGGGACGGGACCGAGCCCCTCGGCCTGGCCCACCACTGGCGGCTCTCCACGGTCGACGTGCGCACGGCCGACGAGCACGCCCTGCTCATCACCCAGCTGCTCGACCTGAACGGCCTCGACGTGCACCAGACGGTCACCGGCATCGCCGTGACGTCCTCGGTGCCCCAGGTCACGGCCAGCCTCCGCCAGATGGCCACCCGCTGGTTCGACGTGCCCACCGTGGTCCTCGAGCCCGGGATCAAGAGCGGGATGCCCATCCTCTACGACAACCCCAAGGAGGTGGGGGCCGACCGGATCGCCAACGCCGTGGGGGCCTACGACCTCTTCGGCGGCCCGTGCGTGGTCGTGGACCTCGGGACGGCGACCACCTGGGACGCCATCAGCGCCTCGGGGGAGTACCTCGGCGGGGCCATCGCCCCCGGGGTGGCCATCAGCCTGGAGGCGCTCTTCGCCCACGCCGCCGCCCTGCGGCGGGTGGAGCTGGTCGAGCCCCGCAGCGTCATCGGGAAGTCGACGGTGGAGTCGATCCAGTCGGGCACCCTGTACGGCTACGCCGGCCAGGTCGACGGGCTCTGCCGCCGGGTGGCCGAGGTCCTCGGCGAGTGCACGGTGGTGGCCACCGGCGGCCTGTCCGAGCTGATCGCCCCGTACTCCGACGAGATCGAGTTCGTGGAGCCCTGGCTCACCCTGCACGGGCTGCGGATCATCTACGACCGCAACGCCGCCAAGGCCTGAGGTCTCCCGGCGCACCGGCTCACGGCGCACCGTCGCCCGGCCGACCGGGGGACGGTGCGCCGTGTCCCGTCAGGCTCCCGTGGTCACGATCCGCACGCACTCGCTCGACTCCACCGAGAAGGTCTTGTGCCAGGCGTGGGTGGTGTCCACCACCTTGATCTTGATGGTGGTGCACGCCCCGGCGTTCTGCTGCTGGGAGTAGCCCCACCACCCGGTGACGTCGGGGGTCCACGTCGTCGACGTCACGAGGGCCTTGGCGGTCGTCGGGGTGCTGGACAGGTGGACGGCCGTGGGGGCGTAGCGCTCGGTGACCACCAGGTGGTCGTTCGGGCACAGGCCCTTCACGGCGACGCCGCCGACCATGAGCTGGGTGACCGGGGCGATGGTGCACGACCCGTCGTCGAGGGCGGTGGTGGTTCCGGGTGCCACGGCGGTGACGGCGCCGGTGACGGCGCCGGCCGGGGCCGACGGCCCGGCCAGGGCGGCGGTGCCGGCCAGGACGGCTCCGGCGAGGACGGTGGCGGTGATGGTGGTGCGGCGCATGGTGGCTCCTCGGTGGTTGGCTGGCTCCCGTCCGGGAGTGGAGCCATCGTGCCGGGGCCGGCGTCCGCCGTCTGTCGCCGGGCCGACGGTCGGTCGGTCACCGGGCCGACGCGACTGGGGTGCGGCCGGTGGCCCCGGCCGACGACGGATCGCCCCGGCCGGTGGCCCCGGTGGGGCCGTCAGACCAGGGCGATCCGGCTGACGGCGGCCATGGAGCACCAGTAGAGGGCCCCGTCGTGGCCGGCGGCCGGGAAGACCGTCGACTGGATGGGCCCACCGGTGTCGGCCCGGGCCACCTCGGTGCCCGAGGCGATGTCCACCAGCACGACCTCCTCGGTGCCCCGGGCCCGGTCGAAGTCGCCCGAGAGGACGAGGCCTCGGTCGGCCAGGTGGAGGAGGTGGGCGGCGTGGTTCTGGCGCCGCTCCCACCGGCGGGTCAGCGCCCCGTCGTCGGCGATGTCGAAGGCGGCCATCACCCCGTTGCCGCTGTCGAAGGCCACGGCGATCCGGCGCTCCGGGTCGATGAGGGGCGGGTTGGCGATGAGGCCACCGGGTCGGCCGCACACCTCGGTCAGGGCGACGGCACCGGTGGCCAGGTCGACCCGAACCAGGTGGAGGGGCTCGGTGGAGATGCCCCGCCCCTCGAAGCTGCCGTCGAAGCCGGTGGTGCCGTCCCCGTCGTCCAGGAACCACGCCGCCCCGAGGGCCAGCACGCAGTCCCAGCCGTAGGTCTGGCCGTCCAGGGTCCGATAGGTGGCGACGAAGCCGTCGTCGGGCACGAACCGGCGGGCGGACCGGTCCCAGCCCGCCCGCAGCAGGCTGGTGTCGCCGACGACGTAGACGGTGTCCTCGAGGGCCGAGAGGCGGGCGATGGAGGGCTCGGGCAGGACCAGCCGATCCAGGACGGTGAGGTCGGCCGGGTCGAGGGCGACCAGCTCGCACGGCTCCCGCTCGTCGGGGGCCACCGGGGCCAGCACCCGGGAGCCGGCGAAGTCCTTGGTCACCAGCGTCCCGTCGGGGAGCACCACGAAGCCGTTGTAGGGGCGGTGGCGGGGGAGCACCACGCTGGCCTCGAGGGTCAGGTCGGCACCGAGGCGGTGGGCGTGGTTGCCGAAGACGACGTGGAGGCCGCCGTCGCCGTGGGCGGCCAGGCTCCCCGGCCACATCGGTCCGCCCGGGAGCTCTCCCGAGGTGGCCAGCGGCTCCAGGGTGACGGGATCGATGCGCTCGACGGTGGCGGGGGCGTCGTCGCCGAGGCCGTGGCGGAGGAGGAAGACCTCGCCGGGGCCGCCGGTCACCACCATGGTGATCAGCGGGTCGGCCCGGGTGGTCACCTCGAGGCCGGTGACGCCGGGTGCTTCGGCCGGCCCGCCGGCCGGCCCGCCGGCCGGGACCTGGAGCCGCCGGGGCCCGCCGTCCTCGGCTGGCCAGGGGCCGGAGTGGTACGGGGCCAGGCCCGGGTCGGCGCTCACACCGGGGCTTCGAGGTAGAGCCGGTCGGCCCGGGGGGCGGGCTGGGCGTCCCACAGGTCGGCCAGCAGGTCCGAGCGCACGGCGGCCAGGGCCGGGTCGTCCCACCGGTTGTCGCGCTGGAGGGGGTCGGCGGCGAGGTCGTAGAGCTCGCCCTCGGTGCCGTCGTGGCTGGTGCCCGGCAGGTAGGCGGTGCACACCCAGTGGTCGCGCATGATGGTGCGCAGGTGCACCGACGTGCCGAACAGCTCGCTGTCCCACTCGGTCAGCACCCGCTCGAAGCCCCGGGCATCGGCGTCGCAGTCGTCGGTGGGGAGCGGGCGGCCCTCCATCCACCCGGCCGGCTCCAGGCCGGCGATGGTGCACAGGGTGGGGGCCAGGTCCACCAGGCCGACGGGACGGGTGACCACCGACGCCGCCGCCGGCGTCCCGTCGGGCCGGCTCGAGGGTGCCGGCCGCCACACCAGGGGCAGGCGCATCAGGGCGTCCACGTGGTACGGGCCCTTGAACAGGAAGCCGAAGTCGCCCTGGAGCTCGCCGTGGTCGGTGGTGAAGAGCACGTCGAGGTCGTCGCTCCAGCCGCGCTCGCCGATGCGGTGGAGCACCCGGCCGAGGGCCTCGTCGATGAGCTCGACCTCGACAGCGTTGCGGGCGTTGACCTCGCGCACCTGGTCGGCGGTCAGGGTGGCCGGGACCCATGCGGCCGGCGCCTCGTAGTTGGAGACCAGCGTCCCGTCGTACCAGGCCCGCCAGTGGCGGGGCTTGGCGTCGATGATGGCCTCGCGCAGGGCCCGGTCCTCGGGGTAGCCGGCCGGGAGGTCGACGTCCCGCCACGGCACCCGGCCCACCTCGGACTCCGGCGGGTCCCAGGGGTGGTGGGGGTCGGGGAAGCTCATCCAGCAGAACCAGTCGGCGTCGGGGTCCAGCGAGTCCAGCCACTCGATGGTGCGGTCGGCCACCCACTCGGTGTGGTAGATCCCGCGCTCCATCGGGTTGACCTTGACCTGGGGGGCGCCGGTGTCGCCGCCGGCCTCGCTGCTCACCTGGAGCGAGTCGTCCACGGCCCGGGCGAACATGCCGAGGGCCTCGGGGTGGTTCCGGATGATCCACTGGGAGTAGTGGAGCGGGCCCATGGCCCCGTGGGTGGCCGTCTCGAAGTGCTCGAAGCCCCGCCGGCTCCCCCCGTGAGGGATGGGCCCCTCCATGGCCAGGGCGTTCTCCTCGAACCGCAGGAACGGGTCGAAGTAGGGCTCGAAGTGGGACTTGCCCACCAGGGCGGTGCGGTAGCCGGCCTGGCGGAGCACCTCGGCCACCGACGGGGCATCCGCCGGAAGGGGCACGCCGTTCATCCACACCCCGTGGGTGGTGGGGTGCTGGCCGGTCAGGATGGTCGAGCGGGACGGCATGCAGACCACCGACTGGGGGTGGGCCCGCTCGTAGCGGATGCCCTCGGCGGCCAGGCTGTCGACCACCGGGGTCCGGGACAGGGTGCCGCCGTTGCAGGCCAGGGTGTCGTAGCGCTGCTGGTCGGTGGTCACCAGGAGGATCTTGCGGCCCATGTCGGGCTCCTTTCGTTGGACGGCGCCGGGCGGGGCGTGCTCCGGGCCAGCGGGACGGTGGTCTCCGGACGGTCGTCAGGAGCTGACGTCGGGATCCGGCCGGCGGTCAGCCCACCACCTCGACGCCCAGGACGTCGGCCAGGTGGACGAGGGCGGCCCGGGCTCCGCCGGCGATGACCAGGGCCAGGACGGCGGGCTCGGCGTCGACGCTGTAGACGACGAGCGAGGTGCCGTCACCGAGGTCGTGGACGTCGATGGTGCTCAGGTGCTCGGTGAGGAGGGGTGCGGTGATCCGGTACTGGAAGCGGCGCAGCACCGGGTCCACGGTCAGGATGCGCTCGGGCATGGGAAGGCCGGAGCGGGTGACGATGGTGCGGGTGTCCCCCTCCACCGTGCAGCTGTCGATCCCCTCCCACCATTCGGGCAGCCGGGACGCGTCGCCGACCAGCTCCCAGATCCGCTCCGGCGGGCAGGCCAGCCGCACGGTGTGGCGCATGCTGCCCCGCCGGGCCGTCACGGCGCGCCTCCCGGGGCCAGCAGGCCCGTCACCGGGAGCCCCCCGGGGACAGCAGGGCCGTCACGGCGTCGCACAGCAGCACCCGGGCCTGGGCGTCGTCGACATCGGGTCGGGAGGTCAGCAGGCGGTAGGACTCGAAGCTGAGCAGGACGTCGGCGGCGGCCAGGGCGGTCTCGGCCCGGTCGTCGGGAAGGGCGGCCAGCTCGGGGGCGAAGAGGGTCTGGACCTGGCGCCGCAGCAGGGTCCGGTAGATCGTCAGGTACTCGGCGATCATCGGGTTGAACGGGGCGCGCAGCCGGGTGACGGTGCCCGCCCCCAGCGTCTTGGCGAAGAGCCGGACCCGCTGGTCGGCCACCACCCGGGCCCGCTCGGCCAGCGGGGCGTCCTTGGCCACCTCCAGGACGATCAGCGGGAGGACGCGCATCTGCTGGCGGGCCACGGCCTCCCGGATCAGGTCGTCGGTGTCGTCGAAGTAGCGGAAGAGGGAGCGGGGGGAGATGCCTGCCCGCTCGGCGATCTCATCGGTGGAGGGCTGGAGGTTCCCCTCGTCGTAGAGGTCCAGGAGGGCGTCGACCACGGCCTCCCGGTTGAGGGACCGCCGGAGGCGCCGGCCGTCGGTCTCGGCGGTCTCGTGCTGGCTGGCGATGGCGGCCCGCACGTCGTCGAACCAGACGTCGTCGACCAGGGCGTTCAGCACGCCGTCCGGTGCGCTGGCGGCGGCGAGGTCCTCCGTGTCCACGTCGGACTCCATCTCGAGCGTTCCCTCCCGGTGCGGCGCCTGTCGCAGCACCCCCGAAGGCACGGCTCCGTGGCCGCGGCATCCGATGGGGGCGAGGCCGGACAGTAACATTTGACAGTACGACTGACAAGTGCTTCCCTGTGGCCGACGGGCCGGTCACCGGCCCGGACGGGCTCGGCGGCACCCCGGCCGCCCCGTGGCAGGAGGTGCCGGTGCCGGACGGAACAGACATGGGTGCAGACGGCTCGGCGGCCCTGGTGCTCGACTCGCTCCGGCGCCGGATGCGGGCCCTCTTCTCGCTCTACGAGGACGCCGTGGCCACCATGGACCTCGAGCACGTCAACCACTTCGAGCGCGACGGCGTCCTCCCCATCGCCTTCAGCCTCTTCCACATCGTCAACATGATCGACGCCTCGTTCATGCTGCTGACCGGGGCCGTCCCCCTGTGGGACGAGTCCTGGGAGGCCCGGGTCCAGCCGGCCATCGGCGACCACGGCAAGCACCGGACGGTGGACGAGATGATCCACCAGCGCATCGGCGACTACGACGAGTTCCAGGCCTACATGGGCGCCGTGTTCGCCCGGGTGGAGGCGTGGCTGCACGAGCTGGATCCCGATGAGCTGACCCGGGTGGTCATCCAGCGGCCCTTTCCCGAGCAGATCGCCAGCACCTACAGCGCCCGGGTGGCCGGGGCCGAGGGCATCACCGTCCTGGATGCCACCGAGTGCTGGATCTACCAGCACGGGCTGCGCCACATGGGCGAGATCGAGCTGGCCCGGGGACTGGTCGGCCTCGGCGGCATGACCTCCTGAGACCTGCCTCCTGATGGCTGGCGCGGCCGTGCCGGGCGACGTGCCCGGGAAGCCGGCTCAGGCGGTCGGGAGGTCGTCGACCAGGGTGTGGGCCAGGCGGGCCATGGCGCCGGCCAGCTCGCCCGAGGGGCCTGCGGCCACGGCGGCGGCAGCCTGCTCGGCGTAGCCCCGGGCCGCCTGGACCGACTCGGCGATGGCCCCGGACCCGGCCACGATGGCCCGGGCCTTCTCCTGCTCGGGAAGCCCGAGGGGCTGGCCCAGCAGGTCGGCCAGCTCGGGTCCGTGGACCGGGTCGGCCAGGGTGAGGAGGACGGGGAGGGTGTAGATGCCCTCGGCCAGGTCCTGTCCGGCCGGCTTGCCCAGCTGGGCCTCGCTGCCCACCACGTCGAGGATGTCGTCGCGGATCTGGAAGATCATGCCGAAGCAGCGGCCGAACTCGGTGTAGGCGTCCACCACCGGCCTTTCCAGCCCTCCGGTCAGGGCCCCGATCCGGCACGAGGTGGCCATGAGCGAGGCGGTCTTGCCCGAGATGGCCTCGGCGTACTGGTCCTGGGTGCGGTCGGTCCGGAAGGCGGCGTGCACCTCGGCCACCTGGCCCTGGCACAGCTCGCCCAGGGTGGCGGCCAGGAGGGCGGCGATCTCCACGCCGAGGCCAGCGGCGATCTCGGCGGAGCGGGCCAGCAGGAAGTCGCCGGCCACGATGGCCACCAGGTTGCCGAACCGGGAGTTCACGCTCTCGACGTTGCGGCGCATGGTGGCCTCGTCCATGACATCGTCGTGGTAGAGGGAGGCCAGGTGGACGAGCTCGACGGCCACGGCCCCCAGCAGGTCCTCCCGGGTGGCGTCCCGCTGGCCCGAGGTGGCCGCGGCCAGGGCCAGGACCGGCCGGAGGCGCTTCCCCCCGGCGGCCAGGAGGTGGGTGGTGACCTCGTCCAGGAAGGCGTCGCCGGTGACCACGGACTCCACGAGCAGGGGCTCGAGGCGGGCCAGCTGGGATTCGAGGGCGGGAAGCCCCAGGAGATCGACGACGTTCACCGCTACAGACGATAGGGCAGTCTGCCGATAGGCCGTACATGCCCCGCCGGACCGGGCATGCGCGGGTGCGGGAGGGTACGGCACCTGTAGGATGGGGACCCAGTAATCGACCGCGGATGGAGGCGGTGGCGTGTTCGAACGATTCACAGACCGAGCCCGGAGGGTCCTGGTCCTCGCCCAGGAAGAGGCCCGCCTGCTCAACCACAGCTTCATCGGCACCGAGCACATCCTCCTGGGCCTGATCCACGAGGGCGAGGGCGTGGCCGCCAAGGCCCTCGAGTCGCTCGGCGTCTCCCTCGAGGCCGTCCGCGAGAAGGTGGAGGAGACGATCGGCCTGGCCGGCACCGCCCCCACCGGGTCGCCCCCCTTCACCCCCCGGGCCAAGAAGGTCCTCGAGCTGTCGCTGCGTGAGGCCCTCCAGCTCGGCCACAGCTACATCGGCACCGAGCACATGCTCCTCGGCCTGGTGCGCGAGGGCGAGGGCGTGGCCGCCCAGGTCCTCCAGAGCCTCGGGGCCGACCTCCCCCGTGTGCGCCAGCAGGTCATCCAGCTGCTCTCGGGCTACCAGGGCAAGGAGTCGGTGGGCTCGGCCCCCGGCCAGCCCGGCGGCCAGCAGGCCGACACCCCCTCGGGCTCAGCCGTGCTCGACCAGTTCGGCCGCAACCTCACCGCCCTGGCCCGTGACCACAAGCTCGATCCGGTCATCGGCCGGGAGAAGGAGATCGAGCGGGTCATGCAGGTGCTGTCCCGGCGCACCAAGAACAACCCGGTCCTCATCGGCGAGCCCGGCGTGGGCAAGACGGCCATCGTCGAGGGCCTGGCCCAGCGCATCGTGGCCGACGAGGTGCCCGAGACCCTGACCGGCAAGCAGCTCTACACACTGGACCTCGGGGCCCTGGTGGCCGGCAGCCGCTACCGCGGCGACTTCGAGGAGCGCCTGAAGAAGGTCCTGAAGGAGATCCGGACCCGCGGCGACATCGTGCTGTTCATCGACGAGCTCCACACCCTGGTGGGTGCCGGGGCAGCCGAGGGCGCCATCGACGCCGCCTCGATCCTCAAGCCCATGCTGGCCCGGGGCGAGCTCCAGACCATCGGCGCCACCACCATCGACGAGTACCGCAAGCACCTGGAGAAGGACGCCGCCCTCGAGCGCCGCTTCCAGCCCATCAAGGTCGAGCAGCCCAACGTGGCCCTCACCATCGAGATCCTCAAGGGCCTCCGGGACCGCTACGAGTCGCACCACGCGGTGACCATCACCGACCAGGCCCTGGTGGCGGCGGCCAACATGGCCGACCGGTACCTGGCCGACCGCTTCCTCCCCGACAAGGCCATCGACCTGATCGACGAGGCCGGCAGCCGGCTGCGCATCCGCCGGATGACCACCCCACCGGCCTACAAGAAGCTCGAGGAGGAGATCTCCCGGCTGCGCTCCGACAAGGAGGCCGCCCTGGAGAAGCAGGCCTTCGACCAGGCCAAGAAGCTGGCCGAGCAGGAGAAGGAGCGCCTCGACGCCAAGGAGGCCATGGAGGCCGAGTGGCGGGCCGAGGGCATCGACCTGTTCGACATCGTGGACGAGGAGGTCATCGCCGAGGTGCTGGCCAACTGGACGGGCATCCCCGTCTACCGCCTCACCGAGGAGGAGACCTCCAAGCTCCTGCGCATGGAGGAGGAGCTCCACAAGCGGGTCATCGGTCAGGAGCCGGCCATCGCCGCCCTGGCCCGCTCCATCCGTCGCACCCGGGCCGGCCTGAAGGACCCGAAGCGCCCGAGCGGCTCGTTCATCTTCCTGGGCCCGACCGGCGTGGGCAAGACCGAGCTGGCCAAGACCCTGGCCGAGTTCCTGTTCGACGACGAGGACGCCCTCATCCAGCTCGACATGTCCGAGTACATGGAGAAGCACACGGTGAGCCGCCTGGTGGGCTCGCCCCCCGGCTACGTCGGGTACGAGGAGGGCGGCCAGCTGACCGAGGCCGTCCGCCGCAAGCCCTTCAGCGTCGTCCTCTTCGACGAGGTCGAGAAGGCCCACGCCGACGTCTTCAACGCCCTGCTCCAGATCCTGGAGGACGGCCGCCTGACCGACGCCCAGGGCCGCTCGGTGGACTTCAAGAACACCGTGCTGATCATGACCTCGAACCTCGGCACGGCCGACCTCCGCAAGACGTCGGTGGGCTTCGCCAAGAACTCGGAGGCCGTGACCTACGAGCGGATGAAGACCAAGGTCAACGAGGCCCTGAAGGCCCACTTCCGGCCCGAGTTCCTCAACCGCATCGACGAGGTCGTGGTCTTCCACGAGCTCTCGAAGAACGAGGTCATCGAGATCGTCGACCTGATGATCCAGCGGGTCTCCACCCAGCTCGAGCTCCAGGGCCTGAGCCTGGTGCTGACCCCCGATGCCAAGACCCACCTGGCCGACAAGGGCTACGACCCCCAGCTGGGGGCCCGCCCGCTCCGCCGGGCCATCCAGCAGATGATCGAGGACCCGCTGTCCGAGCGCATCCTGTGGAAGGAGTTCCGGGTCGGCCAGACGATCATCGTGGACGTGGAGACGGTCACGGCCGAGATCGCCGAGGCCTTCGACGAGAAGGGCGCCCCGCCCCTGGTGGTGGGCGAGCAGCGCCTCACCTTCACGGCCATCGACGGCATCGAGCCGCCGCCGGTGGCCCTGGCCGGGGCCGACTCCTCGGCCGACTGACCACACCGGCGGCCCCGGGCCGCTGAGGACGACGACCGTGCCCCGCTCCGGCGGGGCACGGGCGCGTGCGGGCCCGGTCCGGACCGGGGGTGGGTGCCTGGCCGCGACGGGCCTGTCCGGCCGGGACCAGCGGCACGGTGGGGCCGGTCGCCCCGGCTGGCACACCCGGTCCCTAGTGTCGTGCCATGGCCAAGACCGCCAAGCACCACCGCTGCCTCGACTGCGGCGCCACCACCCTCCGGTGGGTCGGCCGGTGCCCGACGTGCGGCGAGTGGAACACCCTGGTCGAAGAGGCTGCCCTCGGGCCGCTGGCCCGGGCCGTCGACGCCCTCGACCTCTCGGGCATGCCCATCCCCCTGGCCTCGGTCGACATGGCCGAGGCGGCTGCCGTACCCACCGGGGTCGACGAGTTCGACCGGGTCCTCTCGGGGGGCCTGGTCCCCGGGTCGGTCACCTTGTTGGGCGGCGAGCCGGGCATCGGCAAGTCGACCCTCCTCCTCCAGGTGCTGGCCGCCCGGGCCGCCGCCGGGCACCGGGTCCTGCTGGTCTCGGCCGAGGAGTCGGCCCACCAGGTCCGGCTGCGGGCCGAGCGCCTGGGCCCCCTGCCGCCCGGCCTGCTGATCCTCTCGACCACCGACGTGGGCGCAGTGGCCGCCGCCGTGGTGGAGTCGGCGCCCGACCTGGTGGTGGTCGACTCCATCCAGGCCGTGGCCGTCGGCGGGATGGTGCCGGGGGAGCGCCGGACCTCGGGCGTGCCCGGCTCGGTCAGCCAGGTCAACGAGTGCGCCGACCAGCTGATCGGCCTGGCCAAGGCCCGCGGGGTGGCCACGGTCCTGGTGGGCCACGTCACCAAGGACGGCTCCCTGGCCGGGCCCCGGGCGCTCGAGCACATGGTCGACACCGTGCTCACCTTCGAAGGCGACCGCCACCACGCCCTCCGCCTCCTCCAGGCCGTCAAGCACCGCTTCGGTCCCACCGGGGAGCTCGGGCTGTTCGAGATGGGCGACCAGGGCCTCAACCGGGTGGACGATCCCGGCCGCCTCCTGCTGGGCGACCGGCTGACCGGGGTGCCCGGGGGCATCGTGCTGCCCGCCCTCCAGGGCCGCCGCACGCTGATGGTCGAGCTCCAGGCCCTCGTGGCCCCGATGGCCCAGGCCCAGCCCAAGCGGTCGGTGGTCGGCCTCGACGGGAGCCGCCTGGTGATGACGCTGGCCGTGCTGGACCGCCACGCCGGGCTGCCCATGGCCGGTGTCGACGTGTTCGCCTCGGTGGTGGGGGGCATCCGTGTGCCCGAGCCGGCTGCTGATCTGGCCCTGGCCCTGGCCGTGGCCTCGGCGGCCACCGGCACGGCGCTGCCCGCCGATCTGGCGGCCGTGGGCGAGGTCGGGCTGGCCGGCGAGGTCCGCCAGGTGGTGGGCCTGCCCCGCCGGCTGGAGGAGGCGGCCCGGCTGGGCTTCGCCCGGGTGGTGGTCCCGGCCTCCGCGCCTGACGGGCCCGCCGGCATCGAGCTGGTGCGGGTCGACACCGCGGCCGATGCGGTGGCCCGCTTCGGCCTCCTCCCCGGTCGCTGACGACCGGCGGGCGGTACGATCACCGGGTGAGCGCACGCCAGTCCCCGGCCCTGGGCGAGGCCATCGCCATGGTGGCGCCCGGCCGGCCCCTGCGGGAGGGCCTGGACCGGGTGCTGCGGGCCAAGCGCGGCGGCCTGGTGGTCATCGGCGACGGTCCCGAGGTCCTCTCCATCTGCTCCGGCGGCTTCCTGCTCGACTCGGAGTTCAGCCCCCAGCGCCTCTCCGAGCTGGCCAAGATGGACGGGGCCATCATCCTCGCCTCTGACGCCTCACGGATCGCCCGGGCCAACGTCCACCTGATGCCCGACGCCGCCATCCCCACCACCGAGACCGGCACCCGCCATCGGACGGCCGAGCGGGTGGCCCGGTCCCTCGGGGTCCCGGTCCTGTCGGTCTCGGCGGCCATGTCGATCATCACCGTCTACTGCGGTGAGGCCAAGCACACGGTCCAGCCCACCGGGTGGCTCCACGACCGGACCGACCAGGCCCTGGCCACCATGCAGCGGTTCCGCAGCCGCTTCGACGTCGCCCTGGGCAACCTGTCCATCCTGGAGGTCGAGGACTCGGTTGCGGTGGGCGACGTGGTGGGTGTGGTCCAGGCCGCCGAGATGCTCTTGCGCATCGCCGAGGAGGTGGACGGGTACGTGGCCGAGCTGGGCGACGACGGCCGGCTGGTGGGCCTGCAGTCGGCCGAGCTGCTGGACGGGGTGGCCGACGCCCTCCACCTGGTGGTCCGGGACTACTGCGTGCTCGACCCCCGCAGGGCCGCCGACCGGTCCGCTGCGCTGTCGGCCATGATCGACGAGCTGGCCGGGCTCCCCTCCGACAGCCTCCGCGACCCGCTCCGGGTGGCCACCGTGCTGGGGTTCACCGGGTCGCTCCACGACGTCGACTCGGCCGTCGAGCCCCGGGGCTACCGCCTGCTGAGCCGGCTGCCGCGCTTCTCGGACACCCTCATCGAGCGCATCGTCGGGCGCTTCTCGGGCCTCCAGCAGATCATGCGGGCCTCGGTGGCCGAGCTCGAGGAGGTCGAGGGGGTGGGCCAGACCCGGGCCCACTCGATCAGGGACGGCCTCAGCCGCCTGGCCGAGGCCAGCATCTTCGAGCGCTACCAGTAGCCGGCCGCCCCCGGACGGCTCGCCGGGGGGCATCGTGGGGTGCGTGTAGAATGGATCGTTCCCCTCCCACGCCGCTGCGGTCCCGTCTGTCCGCCCGGCCCTGCTCCAGGAGACGCGGTGTTCGACATCGGTGACAAGGTCGTCTATCCCCACCACGGTGCCGCGGTGGTCGAGCGGCGGGAGACCAAGGAGGCCTTCGGCAAGAAGCAGGAGTACCTGGTGCTCCGCCTGGCCTACGGCGACCTGACCCTGATGGTGCCGGCCGACAACACCGACGGCGTCGGCCTGCGCGAGGTGATCAACGACGAAGAGGTCGAGGAGGTGTTCGCCGTCCTCCGCAAGAAGGAGGCCCGGATGCCGACCAACTGGTCGCGCCGGTACAAGAACCACTCCGAGAAGCTCCGGTCCGGCGACATCTACCAGGTGGCCGAGGTGGTCCGGAACCTCTCCATCCGCGACAAGGACAAGGGCCTCTCGGCCGGCGAGAAGCGCATGCTCCAGCGGGCCCGCCAGATCCTGGTGTCCGAGCTGACCTTCGCCCTCGGGGTGGACGAGGAGACCGCCGAGGTCCGCCTCAACGAGGCGCTTCCCTGAGCCCAGCGGGGCCCGTCTGGGCCATCGTCGTGGCCGGCGGCTCCGGACAGCGCTTCGGCGCCCGCAAGCAGTTCCTCCCCCTGGCCGGATCTCCGGTCGCCGCCTGGGCCGTCCGGGCCGCCCGCGCCTCGAGCGATGGGGTGGTCCTGGTGGTGCCGGCCGCAGCCGACCCGTCCGCTGACGGGCCGTCCGCCGGGCTTCCCGTCCCCGGGGCGGGCCCCGACGACGCCTGGGGTGCCGATGCCGTGGTGGCCGGCGGCGCCACCCGGGCAGGGTCGGTCCGGGCCGGGCTGGCTGCGGTGCCGGGTGGGGCCGCCGTGGTCGTCGTCCACGACGCCGCCCGTCCGCTGGCCGCCCCGGCCCTCTTCGACGCCGTCGGCAGCACCGAGGACGACCGCACCGATCGAGTCCTCGTCGAGGTTGAGGGCGAGGCCCAGCAGGCCCCCCTCGAACTCGAGGATCTCGTTCACCGAGGTGTTGGGCAGCCCGGCGACGCGGGCGACGCCGTCGCCCACCTCGAGGACCTGGCCCACCTGCTCGGCCGCGAGGGTCGGGGTGTACGAGTCGACGTGCTTGCGCAGCGCGGCCGCGATGTCCGCGGCGTTGATGGTCAGCTCGGCCATGTCAGATCTGCTCCTTCAGCTGCTCGAGCCGGTGACGGACGGTGCCGTCGATCACGGTGTCGCCGACTCGGGCCACCAGCCCCCCGAGCACCTTCGGGTCGACGATCACCTTCACTTCCACCTGCTTGCCCACGGCCCGGCCGATCGCCTCGGCGAGACGGGCCTGCTGCCCCTCGTCGAGCTCGATCGCGCTCCGGACCTCGGCCACCTCGTGCTCCCGGCCGGCGGCCGCGAGCTCCACGGAGCGATCCACGATCGCCGTGAGG
>CAXBRB010000033.1:0-16130 GCA_963977795.1 uncultured Acidimicrobiaceae bacterium | reverse complement strand
CCCGGGGTGCGGCCGCCCCGGGCCACCCGGCCCGCCCGGCCGGCCCCGGGGGAGCCCGACATGCACGACCTCATCATCCGGGGCGGCACCGTGGTGGACGGAACCGGCGCAGCAGCCCGGACGGCTGACGTGACGGTCAGCGACGGACGGATCACCGGGGTGGGCCGCCACGCCGGCGAGGCGGCGGCCCGGACCATCGACGCCGACGGGCTGCTGGTCACCCCGGGCTGGGTCGACATCCACACCCACTACGACGGCCAGGCCACCTGGGACGACGTCCTGGCCCCGTCCAGCTGGCACGGGGTGACCACGCTGGTCACCGGGAACTGCGGCGTCGGCTTCGCCCCGGCCCGGCCCGACCGCCACGAGTGGCTGATCGGCCTGATGGAGGGCGTGGAGGACATCCCCGGGTCGGCCCTCTCCGAGGGCATGACGTGGGGGTGGGAGAGCTTCCCCGAGTACCTCGACGTGCTCGGGCAGCGCCGGTGGACCGTCGATGTCGGGACCCAGATCGCCCACGGGGCGGTGCGGGCCTACGTGATGGGCGAGCGCGGCGCCCGCAACGAGCCGGCCACGCCCGAGGACATCGCCGCCATGAAGCAGCTGGTGAAGGAGGCGGTGGCTGCCGGGGCGCTGGGCTTCTCGACCTCGCGCACCATCGCCCACCGGGCCATCGACGGCGAGCCGGTGCCCGGCACGTATGCCGCCGAGGACGAGCTCTTCGCCATCGGCGCGGCCCTGGGCGAGCTCGGCACCGGCGTCTTCGAGCTGGCCCCGGCCGGCACGGCCGGCGAGGACGTGATCGCCCCCCATGCCGAGGTCGAGTGGATGACCCGCCTGTCGGCGGCCATCGGCCGGCCCGTCACCTTCGCCATGGTCCAGGTGGAGGCCGCCCCCAGCCTGTGGCGGGAGCTGCTGGACGCCTCGCTGGCCGCCGTCGACGCCGGGGCGGACATCTGGCCCCAGGTGGCCGGGCGGGGCTTCGGCCTCCTCTCGGGCCACTTCACCACCTTCTGCCTGCTCGACCAGATCCCCGCCTACCAGGCGCTGAAGGCCCGCAACCTGGCCCCCGACGCGCTGGTGGCCGCCCTGCGCACCGACGAGGTCCGCCGGGCTGTGTGCTCCTGGGCGCCCGACCCCGACACGGCGGCCCGGATGGAGGCCGCCTTCGCCACCACCTACACCCTGGGCGACCCGCCCGAGTACGAGCCCGGCCCCGAGCGCTCCCTGGCCGGCATGGCGGCAGCCAGCGGGCGCAGCCCGGTCGAGGTGGCCTATGACGCCATGCTGGCCGACGACGGGCGGGGACTGCTGTACGTGCCGATCCTCAACTACTGCGACGGCGACCTCCACCCCACCCGGGAGATGCTCCTCCACCCGCGCTCGGCGGCCGGCCTGGGCGACGGCGGGGCCCACTGCGGGGTCATCTGCGACGCCAGCCAGCCGACGTTCATGCTCACCCACTGGACCCGGGACCGCACCCGGGGCGAGCGCCTCCCCCTGGAGTGGGTGGTGAAGAAGCAGACCCTCGACACGGCCCGCCTCTACGGCCTCACCGACCGGGGCACCCTCACCCCGGGGGCCCTGGCCGACTGCAACGTCATCGACTACGAGCGCCTGCAGCTGACCAACCCCCGGGTGGTGGCCGACCTGCCCGCAGGCGGGCGGCGCCTCCTCCAGGGAGCCGTGGGCTACCGGACCACCATCAAGTCCGGGGTGGCCACCTTCGAGGACGGCGAGGACACCGGCGCCCGTCCCGGCGCGCTGGTGCGGGGCGCCCGCTAGGGACGGGGCTCAGCCGGCCGGCGACGGGTCGGCGGCGGCGCCATCAGACAGGCCATCGGGCGGGCCATCGGCGGCGCCGGCCAAGGCTGCGCCCTCCTCGGCCTGCATCTGGACGCGGACCCGGTGCTCCACGTAGAAGGCCAGGAAGGGGACCCACCCGGCCAGCACGACGGCCACGATCCGGCCCAGGCGCCACTTGGCCCGGATGGCCAGGTCGGCGGCGGCCACCAGGTAGAGCAGGTAGAGGTAGCCGTGCAGCGGGTCCAGCCACTGCTCGACCCCCCGGACGTGGGCGCCGCCCAGGCGCAGGAAGAAGAAGAGGAAGACCAGGAGGAGCATGGTGCCCACCACGAAGGCCATGATCCGGTAGCGGGCGAACGACGCCCGCAGCTTGCGGCGGCGCTCGGCCTCGCCGGCAGCTCCGTCTCCGGTCGTCGTCCCGGGCACCTGCTCGCTCATCGGTCCTCCTCGGCGTCAGCGGCCGCCAGGTCGGCCAGGTAGCGGTTGTACGCGGCCAGGCGGGCTGCCTCCTCGGGCGTCTGGGCCCGGAAGCGCTCCCCCCGTCCCCCGACCACCGGGTCGATGGGGTGGGCCGAGGCGATGGCCACGTTGCGGCGCCGTCCGCCGGACAGCGCCCACCCCGGCGGACGGTCGTCAGCGGTGGCCTCCGCCTCCGGCGGCGATCCGGGGACGGCCGTCCCGCCCTCGGCGGCACCACGACGGCCCGGCCGGGCCGGCTGGTCGTGGATGAGCTGCCACCAGAGGTAGACGGCGTAGAGGCCGAACAGGGGCCACAGCACCACATAGGCCCAGCTGAGGGTGTTCCCGCCCCGGGCGCGGTCGAGCTGCCACAGGGTCAGCCAGGTGAAGAGAGGGAGCACGACCAGCAGGGTGGCGTGGAGGCCCAGGCACCGGGGGGTGAGGTAGCGGCCCACGGGGCCAGCGTACCGCCGGCACGGAGGCGCCCACCCCGGCGGATCCACCGATCGGCGGTCCGGGCTCCCTAGCCTCTGTGCCGTCCGGGCCCAGCGTCGGCCCGCACCGGTCCCGGGAACGCACGACCCGAAACCTGACGACCCGAAACCTGACGACCCGAAACCTGACGAAAGGACCCCTTCGATGAACGACCGCATGCGCCTGCTCATCGCTGAAGCGATCGGCACCCTGATCCTCATCGTGGGCGGTCCCGGCACCGCCATCCTGGCCACCGGCCACTTCACCGGCCCCCTGGCCTCGGTGGGCGTGCTCGGCGTCTCCCTGGCCTTCGGCCTGAGCCTGCTCATCGCCGCCTACGCCATCGGCTCCATCTCGGGCTGCCACATCAACCCGGCCGTGACTCTCGGCCTGTGGGTGATCGGCAAGACCAAGACCAAGGACCTGCCCTTCTACATCGTGGGCCAGCTGATCGGCGGCTTCCTCGGGGCGCTGGTCATCTACATCATCGCCAAGGGCAACATGGTGGCCTACAGCGCCAAGGCCACGGGGTTCGCCTCCAACGGCTATGGCATCCACTCGCCGGGCCACTTCAAGCTGGGCGTGGTCATGCTGGTCGAGGTCGTGTTCACCGCGGTGTTCGTCTTCATCATCGCCTCGACCAGCCGGCGCTCCATGCCGGCCGGCCTCACCGGCGTGACCGTCGGCCTGGCCCTGGCGGTCATCCACCTCATCACCGTTCCGGTGGACAACACCTCGGTCAACCCGGTCCGCAGCCTGGCCGTGGCCGTGTTCCAGGGCGGCTGGGCCCTCCAGCAGATCTGGGTCTTCCTCGTCTTCCCGATCGTCGGCGGCGTGCTGGGCGCCGCCCTGTGGCGGGCGCTGCGTCCCGAGTCGGAGGAGGCAGAGGCGGCCTAGGCGCCGCCCCACCCCCGGAGCCGGCCCGGCCCCGGGGGTGCCCGTCGGGGCCCGCCCCGTCACACCGCCTCCCTACCGTGACCCCATGACCGTGCGCACCCTCCCCACCAGCATCCTCCACCCCGACGTCGAGGTCCGCGTCTCCACCCGCCGCAAGAAGACGGCCGGTGCCCACTGGGAGGGCGACCGGATCGTCGTCGTGGTCCCGGCCCACCTCCGCGGTGCCGCCCTCGACGCCATGGTGGGCGACCTGGCCCGACGGCTCCGTCGCTCCCGCCCGCAGCTCCACGCCTCGGACGATGCCCTGGCCGCCCGGGCGGCCGTGCTCGGGCGGACCTACCTCGACGGGGTGGCCCCGGCCTCCATCCGGTGGTCGGCACGCCAGTCCAAGCGGTGGGGGTCGTGCACGGTGGCCACCCGTGAGATCCGCATCTCGGAGCGCCTGCGGTCGGTGCCCGGGTGGGTCCTCGACTCGGTCATCGTCCACGAGCTGGCCCACCTGCTCGAGCCCAACCACTCCCCCCGCTTCCGGGCCCTCGAGGACCGCTATCCCCGGCACCAGGAGGCCGAGCTGTGGCTCGCCGGGTATCACCACGGCCTCCACGCCGAGGCCGACCCTGGGTGCGCCGGCCCGGTGGACGAGGAGGCCGGCCGCACCGCCTGAGGGCTGCACATCCACGGGAGCGGCGCCATGCACGGCGCTGGACCCCCGGAGCGGCTACAACGTCACGGTGGCCATCGTCCTCGCCGCCATGGCGGCCTTCGTCAACGCCATCACCTCGGTCCTCCAGCGGATCGGGGTCGAGTCGGCCCCCGAGTCGGCGGCGCTGAAGCCCAGCCTCATCTCCCACGCCCTCCGCCAGGGGATCTGGCTGGCCGGCTTCGCCCTCATGCTGGTCCAGTTCGGCCTCCAGGCCACCGCCCTGCGGGCCGGCCAGCTCTCCACCGTCCAGCCCGTGCTCACCACCGAGCTGCTCTTCCTCCTCCTGGTCCTCGCCGTCTGGTTCCGCTACCGGCTCGGGGCCCGGGAGTGGCTCGGGGCCCTGGCCGTGGTGGCCGGCCTGGGCGGGTTCTTCCTGGCCGCCCGGCCCCACGGGGGCCAGGCCCTCCCCTCGGCCACCGGGTGGGTGGTGGCCACGGCGGCCATCGGGGCGCTGGTGGCCGGGGGCATCATCGGGGGCCTGCACGGGCCCCGGTGGTGGCGGGCGGCGGCCTTCGGGGCGGCCACGGCCTTCACGGCGGCCTTCGGGGCCGCCCTCACCAAGGCCATCACCAGCGAGCTGCGCGACGGCTGGGGGGCGGTCTTCACCCACTACCCGGTCTACATGCTGAGCGTGACCGGCCTCGGCACCGTCTTCCTCCTCCAGAACGCCCTCCACGCCGGGCCCATCACGGCCTCGCGCACCACGCTGGTGACCCTCAACCCGCTGACCAGCATCGTGCTGGGCATCACCCTGTTCCATGACGAGCTGCGGGCCGGGGCCGGGTGGATCGCGCTCGAGGTCCTCGCCCTGGGGGTCCTGGTGCTCGGCGTGGTGGTCCTGACCCGGTCCCCCCTGGTGGCCGGCGAGGGCGACGACGGTGCGGGCGGCGAGCGCCTGGGCGGGGCCCGGCGCCGCGCCATGGAGGCGGCCCCGCCCATCGAAGCCCTCCCCTGACCACGGGAGGCCGACCCTCGCTTCGGGACGACCCGGACGACGGGCCAGACGCCGGTCAGACCGTCAGACGGTCAAGGCGCGGCCGACCACGGCGGGGGCACCGGCGGCCGCCCCGGGCCAGGTGATCTGACGGGCGGCGTCCAGGCGGGCGTCCAAGCCCAGCGCGTCGTCGCCGAGCTCGTCCCGCATGGCCCCGAAGAGGGCGGCGGTCACCCGGGCGTCCCCCAGGGCGCTGTGGTGGTCGTCCCAGGTCAGGCCGTAGCGGTCGCAGCAGTCGAGGAGGCGGGCCTTGCCCCGCAGGCCGAGGTGGTCCTGGGCCACGGCCAGGGTGTCGAGCACACCCGGGCCGGCAAGCAGGCGGCGGCGCTCGGGCAGGTCGCCCTCCCCCACCGCCGGATCCGGGACCGGCAGGGCAACCTCCTCGATGACGCCGGCGGGCACCAGGGCGTCCCCGCCCAGGCGGCGGCACTCGGCCAGGAGGAACGGGAGGTCGAAGCGGACGATGTTGTGCCCGACCACCACCCGCCCCGACAAGAGATCGGCCAGGTGCGGATGGATCTGGCCGAAGGTCGGCGCCCCGGCCACCATGTCGGCAGCGATGCCGTGGATGTGGGTCGGGCCGGGATCGCGGCCCGGGTCGAGCAGGGTGCAGAAGGCGTCGGTCTCGGTGCCGTCGACGTCCACCAGCACCACCGCCACCTCCACGATGCGCTCACGGTCGGCGGCGAACCCCGTGGTCTCGAGGTCCACCACGGCGAAGCCGGGCCGTCGTTCGGCGAGGTGCTGCACGGAAGGCACCCTAGAGGAGCGGTGTCGCGCCGCGCCCGTCGGTCGGTCGGAGGGCCCCCGCAGGACCGGTCGTCCCGGACCTCACACGGCGGCCGGCTCGGCCCGGAGCCGCTCCAGCTCGGCCGCTACCTCGGCGGCGTGGGCCTCCTCGTCCCGCCGGGCCCGGGCCGGGCTCCACCGTCCGGCGGTGAGCCAGATGGTGGGGATGAACAGGACCATCCCGCCGATGCAGACCCAGAACCAGTGCTGCCACTGGGCCGGCGAGTCGGCCACCCCCCGCTGGAGGGCCAGGAGGGCCGCCTGGTGGTCGGCCAGCCAGGTCAGCTGGGCCTGGTAGGGGACGACCAGGGTGTTGAGGGCGGCGACGTTGGCCACCACCTTGGCGAAGACGGCCGGCCCCACCGCGGCCTGCAGGGCGGCCAGGTTGGCCGGGGAGGGGTCCTTGTCGGCGGCAGCCACCACGGCGGCGTTGCGGGGCTCGCTCAGGACCTTGAGCCAGTCGGCGTTCTTGGTGGCGAAGGCCACCGACGCCGGGTGCTCGACCTGGAAGGTCTGCACGTCGAAGGGCGCCTTCCCGTTGGGGGGCACCTGGGCGTAGACCAGGTTGTCGACCACCGGGTTGACCGAGGTGACCACCAGGGGCAGGAACAGGAACGACAGGCCGACGGTGAGCCGGAGGATCCACCCCCACAACGCCAGGCCGGTGGCCACCAGGGCCGGGTTCTTGGCCTCCACCTTCTCGGTGTAGGCGGCCATCCACGGGGCATAGGTGAGGGAGATGGCGGCGGCCAGCAGCACCTCCAGGACGATCAGCGTGGTGAACCCGGTCCGCGGGTGGTCGGCTTGGCGGAGGAAGAGGCCGAGCATCACGATGGCCCCCACCGCGCCCACCAGCATCAGGGGCTTGCGCACCCGCAGCCGGTCCGAGAGGACGCCGAAGATGACGAGGGCGACGGCGTCGGCGGCCCAGAACCAGGTGTTCAGGTAGTTGGCGTCCGAGGTGGTGAGGTTGATGCCCCGGCTGTCGGTGAACACGGTGGCCCAGTAGATGGTGAAGAAGGCGGAGGCGGCGTAGTAGACGAGGAGGAAGAGGGAGATGCCGACAGCTGAGCCCACAAGGTCCCACGAGAGGATCTGGCGCCACGGGTGGGCGGTGGCGTCCCGGACGGCCTCCTCGGAGATGCCCCGGGAGCGGGCCTCCACCAGCGCCCGGTCCTGCTCGGACACGACCAGCTGCTCACGGAGGCGGGGCGAGAGGTCCTTCATGAAGCAGAAGGCCAGCACGAAGACGACCAGCGAGGTCACCCCGGAGATGACGAACTGGCTGTGCCAGCCCGACGCCGGGTTGCGGGCCAGGAAGTGGTCCAGCGTGTTGGTGGCCACGATGGACGTGGCCAGCGACCCGGCCACCGGGCCGACCGTCCAGAAGCCCATGGCCGAGGCCCGGCCCATCTGGGGGCTGAAGTCGCGCACCAGGGCCGGGGTGGCCACCAGGATGGCCCCCTCCACCAGGCCGAGGACGCAGATGACCACGAAGAACTGGAGCTGGGTGGTGCAGGCCGGGACCCCGAAGGCCACCAGCAGGCCGATGACCAGGAGGCCGTAGATGACGACGTTGGCGCGGCCCAGGCGGTCGGTCTTGGACGCCGGGAGCGAGGCGAAGGCGCCGATGAGGTTCGAGACCACCACGATCATCACGTAGTACGAGAACTTCATGTGGAAGCTCTGCAGGATCTGCGGCGTCACCCCGGTCTGGGTGAAGTACGTGTAGTAGAGGACGATGGTGGCCAGGACGGCCAGCGCCAGGTAGGCCGTGCGCCGGGCCGTCGAAGGGTACTCGTCGATCTGGTGGACGAACAGGAACCGGGTCAGCCCGTGGCGCCCGGCACCACCGGCGTCATCACTCGAGACAGGGCTGCTGGTCACGGAGCTGCTAGCGACATCCATGGCGACCTCCACCCCCGGCGGGGCCGGTTCCCCGTTCCGGGCTACAGCGGAACCGTAACGGAGGCACCCCGGTCGGCCGTAGGGTCTTCCGACCCTGGCGGCCGCATCGCACCGGGCCGCAGGACCCGCCGGGCCGGGACCAGCCGGTGGTCGTCACCGGCGGCCCGCCGTCAGACGTCGAGGACTTGGACGGCGATGAGCTCCTCGAGCGTGCGGGAGTCCCACCACGACATCTGGAGCTGCTTGGCCCGACGGAAGTAGAGCTGGATGTCGAACTCCACGGTGAAGCCGATGCCGCCGAAGATCTGCTGGGCGGTGGCTGTGACGTCCCGGAAGGCCTGGCAGGCATAGAGCTTGGCCATGGGGGCCAGGGTGCCCACCGGACGGCCCTCGGCCCGGGCCCAGGCTGCCTCGTGCACCAGCACCTCGGCTCCGTCGATGTTGGTGGCGGCGTCGGCCATGTAGTGGGCCAGGGCCTGGAAGGCGCCCAGCGGCTTGTCGAACTGGTGGCGGTCCTTGGCGTACTGCACGGTGATCTCGAGGGCGTACTGGGCCCCGCCCACCGCCTGGGCGGCGGCCAGGATGATGGCCTCGTGCATCACCGCGTTCCAGGTGAGCCAGCCCGTGCCGGCGGCCCCGATGCGGTCCGCCTCAGTCACCCGGACGCCCTCGAGGTCGACCCGGTACTGGGCGTCGGAGGCCACGGTCATCTGCTGGGTCAGCGTGACGCCCCCGGCCGTCGGGTCGACCAGGAAGAGGTCGACGTCCTCGGGGGCGTCCCCCGTGCGGGCCAGGACGATGAGGACGGTGGCCGCCTTGGCGAAGGCCACGTGGCGCTTGGTGCCGGTGATGGTCCAGCCGTCGCCGTCGGGGGTGGCCCGGACCTGGACGCCCTTGGGACCGAACCCGTTGTCGGGCTCGAGCCAGGCCGGGGTGCAGATGGCCTCGCCGGTGACGATGCGGGGCAGCCAGGCAGCCTTCTGCTCCTCGGAGCCCGACCGGGTCAGGGCGCCGCCCGAGAGTACGGCGCTGACGAAGTGCGGCAGCGGGGTGATGGCCCGGCCCAGCTCCTCGTAGAGCACGACCGACTCCAGGGTGGTCATGCCCGAGCCGCCGTACTCCTCGGGCAGCTGCAGGCCGATCAGGTCCAGCTCGCCCATCTGGCGCCAGAGGTCAGCCGAGAAGCCGATGGGGTCGTCCTCGAGCTCGCGCACGACCCCGAGGGGGCAGGTGTCGGCCAGGACGCCGCGGACGGCCTCGCGCAGCATCTCCTGCTCGGCGGTGAAGGTCAGGTCCAGCATGGGGTGGTCTCCTCGTCGGTGGGGGTGGTGTCGTCGATCAGGGTCAGAAGCGGGAGGTCAGGGGGTCCAGCGGTCGCCGCGGCGGTCCCACGGGTTGTCGTCGGGACCGGCCGGCAGGGCCACGGTGGCCGAGCACGCCGTCTTCACGTCGCCCTCGACCGAGACGGTGATGTCGAGGGCGGCCCAGGCGCACCCGGTGGCATCGGTGCCCACGTCGGTCACGGTGCCGGCGAAGACCATGGTGTCGCCCGGGAAGATGGAGCCCTTCATGCGGAAGGTGACCCGGCGGAGGCGCCCGTGGGGGCCGGTCCAGTCGGTCACGTACCGCTCGAACCAGGCGGCCAGGTTCGGGGTGTTGATGAAGATGTCCCGGGTGCCGTTGCGGTGGACGGCGAAGTCCTTGTCGTGGTGCATGGGACGCCAGTCGCGTGCCGCCAGGGCCCCGAGGACGATGGTGGTGGCCGTCACCGAGTAGGTCAGCTCCGGGAGGACGTCGCCCACGGCGACCTGGTCGGCGAGCAGGGTCGGTGCGGTCACGCGCCCACCTCCTGGGCGGCCCGCCGGTAGCCGAAGCCGGTGTAGCTCTCGACGGCCACCAGATCGCCCCGCTGGTTGTGGTACTCGACGTCGATGACCCAGAACCGCCCGGTGCCCAGCTTGGTGGTCTTCTCCTCGCTGACCGACCGCAGGATCTGGTGGGTGGTCAGCCGGTCGCCCGGCCGGACCGGCTCGTGGAAGACGATGGTGTTGTCGCTCATGACCGCCTCGGGCAGGCCCAGCCCCTCCTTCAGGTCGAAGTGGACCTGGAGGGGGAGGCCGGTGGTGGTGCGGCCCGGCGCCCAGTGGTGGGGCCGGAACCAGACCGAGACCATGGTCGGCGGGGCGATGGGCCCGTGGGTGATCTCCTCGGCCACGGCCGGGTCCCAGAAGAGAGGGTTGCCGTTCTCCACCGACGAGCAGGTCGTCCAGATGTAGCCCTGCTCGACGGGGAACTCCCCCACCTCCTCATAGAGGGGCACGCCGATGGTGCCCTCGATGTCGTCGATGCCGATGGCGCTCATGCCACCGCTCCCTTCTCGTGCAGCGCGGCGATCTTGTCCGCGCTCAGGCCCGCCGCCGCCAGCAGCCGGTCGGTGTCGGAGCGCCCGGCGTCACGGGCCACGGCCGCCGTGCCCGCACCGGGCATGCCGGCCAGCACCGGGCCGACCTGCCGGAAGGCGGCCGGGGCGCCCTCGGGCCGGGGCCCGCCGCCGTAGGTGGCCTCCACCACCGCACCCCGGGCGGCCAGCTGGGCGTCGTCGGCCAGCTCGGCCACGGTGAGCACCGGGCTCACGCAGGTGTCGGCCGGGGCCAGCAGGTCCACCCACTCGTCGCGGGTCCGGGTGGCGAAGGCGGCGGCGAAGTCGGCCCGGACGGCGTCCTGGACGGCGTCGTCGAGCTGGTGGCCGGTCCACTGCTCGCACCCCAGGAGGCGGCAGAGGTTGGCGTAGAACTTGGGCTCGATGGCCCCCACGGCCACCCACCCCCCGTCGGCGGCCCGGTAGGTGTCGTAGCAGGCGTAGCGGCCGGTGATGATGTTGTGCCCGAAGCCGGCGGGCGCCCCGGTGGCCAGGTGCTCGTCCACGGCCAGCGAGGTGAGCCACAGGACCCCCTCGGCAATGGCCACGTCCAGGTGCTGGCCCCGGCCGGACGAGGCCCGGCCCACCAGGGCGGCCAGGACGGCCAGCGCGGCCTGCATGCCGCCCCCGGCGGCATCGGCGATGGTCGCCCCCGACACCGGCGGCCCGCCGTCGGCGGCCGGCTCCGTCGAGGCCAGGTAGCCCCCCACGGCCAGGTAGTTGATGTCGTGGCCGGCCCAGGCCGCCCGGGGCCCGGTCTGGCCGAACCCGGTGGTCGAGCAGAGGATGATCCCCGGGTTGACCGCAGCCAGGGCGTCGTAGCCGAGGCCGAGGCGGTCCATCACCCCGGGCCGGAAGCTCTCGACCACCACGTCGGCCCCGGCCACCAGGGCCAGGAAGGCCTCCCGGCCGTCGTCGTCCTTGAGGTCGATGGCCGTGTGCTGGAGTCCCCGGGCGCCGCTGTAGGCGTAGAACGGGGGCTGGATGGGCTGGGCGCCCGAGCCGGGGACGGCCCCCACCTTGACCACGGTGGCGCCGTAGTCGGCCAGCACCCGGGTGCACCGGGCGGCCGGCCCGACCGAGGCCAGGTCGAGCACGACGACGCCGGCCAGCGGGCCGGGGGCGCGATCAGGCGCGTCGGGAGGCGGTGCGGTCACAGGACGGGCAGGGCTCGGGAGCGGGGCCGGGCGGGCGGGGCTCAGAAGTTCTTGGGCAGGCCGAGCTTGCGGCGGGCCAGGATGTTCTTCTGGATCTCCGAGGAGCCGCCACCGATGGTGTCGATGACCGTGTACCGGTAGGTCGACTCGGACCGGCCGGCCATGGGGGCCTCCTCGGTGTGGACCCGCAGCTGGCCACCGGGGCCGGCGATGTCCATCGCCGCGTTGGCCAGCCGGCGCGAGAACTCGGTGGTGAAGAGCTTGTACTCCGAGGCCTCGGCCGTGGGCGGCGGGCCGTCGGACATCGAGGCGGCCACGAACTTGAGGCCGAGCACCCGGGCCACCTCGCCCTCGGTGGCCAGGCGGGCCACCTGGGACCGCACCACCGGGTCGTCCTTCAGCGGCTCGCCGTCCCGGGTGGCCGTGCGCACGTACTCGGTGAGCAGGTCGAGGCGCTGGGCCACCGGCGAGTACATGAAGAGGGTGAACCGCTCGATGTCGAGCGCCTCGGAGATGTACTGGAAGCCCCGGTTGAGCTCGCCCACCACGTACTCGTCGGACACCCACACGTCGTCGAAGTAGACCTCGTTGGTCCGCTCGTCGCCCATGGTCCAGATGGCCTTGACGGTGATCCCCGGGTGGTCCAGGCGGACCATGAAGAGGGAGATCCCGTGGTGCTTGGGGGCCTCGGGGTCGGTGCGGGCGCCCACCCAGTACCAGTCGGCGAAGTGGGCCGACGTGGTCCAGGTCTTCTGGCCGTTGAGGCGCCACCCGTCCCCGTCCTTGGTGGCCTTCAGCTGCATGGAGGCGGCGTCCGAGCCGGCGTTGGGCTCCGAGTAGCCCACGGCGAACTCGATCTCGGCGTTGAGGATCTGGGGCAGGAACTCGTCCTTCAGCTTCTGGCTGCCGTGGGTGATCAGGGTCTTGCCGATGATGCCGACGCCCTTGCCGATCTGGGGACCGCCCCGGGCGGCCAGCGCCTCGTTGAGCAGGTACTCGTAGACGCCGTCGCCGTCCTGGCCGCCGTACTCCTCGGGCCAGGTGATGCCCAGCCAGCCCTTCTTGGACAGCTCGGCCATGAACTCCCGGCGCCGGGGGGTGTCGACGATCTGGGCCATGTTCTCCCGGGTGACGTCGAAGATCTCGGGGTCGTCGTGCTCGTCGAGGAAGGCCTCGACGTCCTTGACGAACTCGAGCTGCTCGGGGGTGAATTCGAAGTCCACGGCTCCTCCTCCTCGCCGGAAGGCTCCCGGCACCGCTGTCCCGGCCGGCACGCGCCGCCCGGCTCTGCTGGCAGACCAGACCGGGGACCCGATCTGACGCTGCGTCAGACATTACCTGACGCAGCGTCAGATACGCTACCGAGCCTAGGATGCGCCATCCGGGCCGCTCCGGCGCCCGCCGGCGCCGCCGGGGACGCCCCGCCCCGGCCCGTGGCCGCCGGGCTCGACGAAGGGACGACGGACCAGATGCACGACCACCACCACGCACCCACCGCCGGGTCCCGGGCATGACCCGGGGCATCGTGGCCGCCGCCGGGTACGTCCCCTACCGGCGCCTCCAGCGGTCCGAGGTGGCCGGCGTCTTCGGCACCGGGGGCGGCCGGGGGACCCGCTCGGTGGCCTCCCACGACGAGGACACCACCACCATGGGCGTCGAGGCGGCCCGGCTGGCCCTGCGGGCCGTGCCCGGGGCCTCGCCCGACGCCCTGTGGTTCGCCACCGCCACCCCGGCCTACCTGGACAAGACCAACGCCACCACCATCCACGCCGCCCTGCGGTGCCCGGCCGGCGTCCCGGCCTTCGACTTCGGCGGCGCCCTGCGCTCGGGGGCCGGCGCCCTGGCGGCGGCCTTCGGCGGGACGGGATCGACCCTGGTGGTGCTGGCCGACCAGCGCGACGGCCTGCCCACCTCAGGCGACGAGTCGGCCGGCGGCGACGGCGCGGCGGCCCTCGTCGTGGGCGACGGCACCGCAGAGGCCCCGGTGCTGGCCGAGCTGCTCGGGTCGGCCTCGGTCACCGACGAGTTCCTGGACCGGTGGCGCACGGCGGGCGACCGGCGCTCGAAGACGTGGGAGGAGCGCTTCGGCGAGACCCGCTACGGCCCCCTCGGGGCTGCCGCCTGGTCGGCTGCCCTGGAGGCGGCCGGGATCGAGGCCGGCGCCGTGGACGCCGTGGTCGTGACCGGCATGCACGGCCGGGCGGCCAAGGCGGTGGCCAAGGGCCTGGGCGTGCGCCCCGAGGCTCTGGTCGACGACCTGACCACGACGGTGGGCCAGACCGGCAGCGCCCATGTGGGCCTGGCCCTGGCCGCCCTCCTGGA
Organism: uncultured Acidimicrobiaceae bacterium; assembly: GCA_963977795.1. Lineage (GTDB taxonomy): Bacteria > Actinomycetota > Acidimicrobiia > Acidimicrobiales > RAAP-2 > Bog-756. Next base: position 2,202 of record CAXBRB010000033.1, on the reverse strand, counting down.
GCGGGCCGACGTCGGCCAGGTGGTGGCCGTGGTCTCGCTGGCCGACGGTGCCGACGCCTTCGTCCTGCGCACCACCGAGGCCCTGGCCGGCTGGACCCCGGCCGATCGGGTGGACGCCCAGGTCGCCGCGGCGGCCGACCTCCCCTACGGCAAGTTCCTGTCCTGGCGGGGCATGGTCACCCCCGAGCCGCCCCGGCGACCGGAGCCCCAGCGGGTCTCCTCGTCGGCCGCCTGGCGCAACGAGGAGTGGAAGTTCGCCTTCGTCGGCTCCCAGGACCGCGCCACCGGAGCCGTCCACCTGCCGCCGTCCCGGGTCTCGATGGACGGCGGCGCCGTCGACGACATGGTGCCGGTGGACCGGGCCGACTCGGTGGGGACCATCGCCACCTACACGATCGACCGCCTGGCCTACTCCCCCAGCCCGCCCATCGTCTTCGCCGTCCTCGACTTCGAGGGCGGGGGCCGGTTCCCGGTGGAGCTGACCGACGTGGACCCGGACACCGTGGACATCGGCCAGCAGGCGGTCATGACCTTCCGCAAGCTGTTCACCGCCGACGGCATCCACGACTACTTCTGGAAGGCCACGCCGGTGCGGACCGCCCCGGACGCCGGCTGACCGGCACCGCACGACGACCGACGCGACCGTCGGACCGACCGACGTCGCACGACCGCACAGGACGCAAAGGAGCACCATGGCATCGCACGGGATCAAGGACCGGGTGGCCATCGTCGGGATGGGCTGCACCCGCTTCGCCGAGCACTGGGACAAGAGCCTCGACGACCTCATCGTCGACGCCGCCCAGGAGACCTTCGCCTCGGCCGGGGTCACCAAGGACGACGTCGACGCCTACTGGTTCGGGACCGCCCAGTCGGGCATGAGCGGGGTGACCCTGGCCCGGCCGCTGCAGCTGGAGGGCAAGCCCGTCACCCGGGTGGAGAACTACTGCACCACGGGCTCCGAGGCCCTCCGGGCGGCCGCCTATGCCGTGGCCTCGGGGGCCTACGACGTGGCCATGGCCGTCGGCGCCGAGAAGGTGAAGGACTCCGGCTACCAGGGCCTCAACGCCTTCCCCATCCCCAACGACGGGACCCAGCGCACCCTGACGGCGGCGGCCATGTTCTCCATGGTGGCCCCGGCCTACGCCAAGAAGTACGGCGTGTCCGACGAGGAGCTCACCGAGGTGCTGGCCCGCATCTCCTGGAAGAACCACCAGAACGGGGCCCGCAACCCCCGGGCCCAGTTCCGCAAGGAGGTCTCGACCGAGACCATCTGCGCCTCGCCCCGGGTGGCCGGCCGCCTCGGGGTCTTCGACTGCGCCGGTGTGGCCGACGGCGCCGCCGCGGCCATCGTGGTGCGGGCCGAGGACGCCCACCGCTACACCGACCGGCCGATCTACATCAAGGCCCTCTCCTTCGCCGCCGGCAGCGGGTCGGGGCTGATCGACCCCGAGTACGACTACACGTGGTTCCCCGAGTGCGCCCGGGCCGCTGAGGACGCCTACCGCCAGGCCGGGATCACCGACCCCCGGGCCCAGCTGGCCATGGCCGAGGTCCACGACTGCTTCACCCCGACCGAGCTGGTCCTCATGGAGGACCTCGGCTTCGCCGAGCGGGGCACCGCCTGGCGGGAGGTCCTGGCCGGCACCTTCGACCGCACCGGGCCGCTCCCCGTCAACCCTGACGGGGGCCTCAAGAGCTTCGGCCACCCGGTCGGCGCCTCGGGGCTGCGCATGTTCTTCGAGGCGTGGCTCCAGCTGCGGGGCGAGGCCACCCCGGAGCGCCAGATCGACACCGACCGCACGCTGGCCCTCACCCACAACCTGGGTGGCTACCCGGGCGAGATGGTCTCCTTCGTCTCGGTGGTGGGGACCGAGCTGGGCTGAGCCCGCCGGCCGGCGTCCGCGCCAGTCGGGCGCCCCGGAGGCGGCCGATGCAGCGAGGCGCCCCGGTGGCGGCGGTCAGCAGCGAGGCGTCAGGGGGAGAGGTCCGGTCCGTCGGCCCGCTCGACGGTGTGGCGCAGGTAGTTCCCGAGGACGACCACCAGGAAGCCGCACATCACTGCGGCCAGGCCCCAACCGGCCACCAGGTCCGGGGGCAACCGGTAATCGCTGGCGTCGGCGCGGGCCGAGGCGTTGAACGAATTGCCACCGTGGCCGTTGTCGAAGGCGGTGGGATTGGGCAGAAACCACTTGCGGCCGCCGC
>CAXBRB010000032.1:0-16160 GCA_963977795.1 uncultured Acidimicrobiaceae bacterium | reverse complement strand
TCGATCCGTCGCGGCTGTGCGATGTCGAGGGCTTTCTGAAATCCTGGCCGAAGCAGAACGTCCATGCGGTGCTGGTTGCGCGCCGCGGCAAACTGGCGCTCGAACGCTATTTCAAGGGTCCGGACGAGCGCTGGGGCGAAAGCCTCGGCACTGTGGCCTATGCCGCCGACATGCGGCACGACGTGCGTTCGGTATCCAAGAGCGTGGTCTCGCTGCTGGTCGGCATCGCGCTTGCCGACGGCAAGTTCCCGGCGCTCGACAGCCCGGTATTCGATGCATTCCCCGAACTCGCCGAACTGCGCACACCCGAGAAGGACCACATCACCTTTCGCGACCTGCTCACCATGTCGTCCGGCCTGCGCTGGGAGGAGAACCGGCCGTTCGACGACCCGCTGAACAACGAGATGGGCATGCTCCGTGCGCAGGAGCCGTTCCGCTACATCCTGCAGCAGCCGCTCGTGGCGCGGCCGGGCACTCTCTACAACTATAGCGGCGGCGGGACCTCGCTGCTCACCGAGACCCTGGTTCGCCGCACCGGCATGACGCTGGCCGACTACGCCCGCGAGAAACTGTTCACGCCGCTCGACGTCGCCGCCTTCGACTTCGACGGCACCCTCACCGACGGGGGGAGCGTCTTCGACTTCCTGGCCGCCGTCACCGACCGGGCCACGGTGGCCCGGGCCGCCGTCCCCCTGGTGGCCAAGCTGGCCCATGCCGCCGTCGCCGGGGGCACCGTGGCCGACCGGACCAAAGAGGAGCTCTTCCGACGGGTCCTGGCCGGGGTGGAGGCCGACCGCTTCGCCCAGGTCGGGGAGGCCTTCGCTGCGGCCCACCTCACGGCCACGGTCCGGCCGGAGGTGCGCCGCCGGCTCGACTGGCACCGGGGCCGGGGTGACCGGGTGGTCGTGGTCTCGGCCTCGCCGGTGGCCTACATCGCCCCGGCCGCCGACCGCCTCGGCGCCGACGGCGCCATCGCCACCCGGATGGCCGTCGACGACAGGGGCCTCCTCACCGGCCGCTACGACGGCGGGAACTGCCGCGGCGAGGAGAAGATCGTGCGGCTGCGCCGGTGGATGGAGGAGGCCGACCTGGCCGAGGCCCACCTGTGGGCCTACGGGAACAGCCGGGGCGACCTCCGGATGCTGCGGGCCGCCGACACCGGGGTCAACGTGGGGCGTCTCGGGCGCCTCGGGCGCCTGTCGGCCTTCCCGGGTCTGGACGAGACGGGACCCCGCCGGCTCGACGAGGGCCGACGGGCCGGCCGGGCCTGAGCCCTGCGCCCGCGGCCTGGGGACCCGGGCCCGGACACCGCTTCCCTGGAGCAGCTGCCCCTACAGGTACTCCCGCCGGCGCATCCACACCAGGGTGCCCCAGCCCCAGATGGGCGGCAGGTAGGCGGTGAAGAGCCGCTGTACGAAGACGGCGGCCACGGCCACCGTCTCGCTGATGCCGGCCGCCGTGAGCCCGAGGATCATCCCCGCCTCGACCACGCCCATCCCGCCGGGCACCGGTGAAACCCCGCCCAGCATCGACCCCAGGGTGAGGACGATGATCAGGGCGGCCAGGTTGAGATGTGCGCCGAAGGCGTGGAGCGCTGCGCCGAGCGCCATAGCCACCACCACCTGGGCCACCGTGTTGCCGCCGAAGATCTCCACCATGTTGCGCGGGTGGCCCGAGAGCACCTTCAGGTGGCCCCACACCTCGGAGGCCTTGGGACGGAGCTTGGCCGCAGCCAGCCGGCGCCAGCGGGGGACGGCGAGGAGGATCCCGGCCACCACGCCGACGGCCACCACCACGAGGATCAGGAGCTCGACCAGGTGGGCCGTGTTGATCCCCCCGCCCCCGCCGGTGTCGCTCGGCTGGTGGAAGTGGAACTGGGAGATGGCCAGGGGGATGGAGACCAGGAAGAGCGCCCCCTTGACGATCCAGCTTACGGTGGAGACGAGCACCCCCGAGCTGACGGCCAGGGTGGCGTCGAACCCCTCCTGCTGGAAGAAGCGGACCCGGGTGGCCAGCACGGCCATCGAGCCGCCGGCCAGGCCGACGAAGGTGTTCGACACCTCGAGGGCCACCGTGCGCCCGTAGGGCAGGGGCTGGGTCACCGAGCCCAGGGTGGTCACGGCGATGGCCGGATAGGCCGACTGGGCCAGCACGAAGACCACCGCCACCCACGCCCAGTCCGCCCCCTTGATGGTGCTCCAGGACCGGCCCACGTTGACCAGCACGCCGATCAGGGCCCATCCGCCCACCAGGGTCCCCACCACCAGGGCCAGGGTCACCCAGCTGATGCGGCGGGCCTCGATGAGCTTGGGGACCTCGACCCCGGCCGCCGCCGCCCCGGTCTCCCGCAGGGCGGTCAGCACCTCCTTGCGGCCCCGCAGGGCCTTGGAGGCAGCCGGGCCGAGGGCGGCCCGCTGCAGGAAGGGCAGGGCGGCGGCCAGGTCGGCCACCGGTACCACCCGGAGGGCCGCGGCCACGGTGCGCTGGGGGCCGGCCACCTGCGCGCAGGCGGCCAGGGCGGCGGCCAGGTCACGGTCGAAGCGCTCGCCCTGGTCCATGGTGGCGGCCGAACGAAGGTCGAGCAGTCCGCAGCGGTCGTCCTCGTCCACCACGATGGTGTCGACGGTGATCGACCCGTGGGTGATCCGGGCCGCCCGCATGGCGTGGACCTGACGGAAGACGTCGTCGAGGGCGGCGTCGGAGAGCGCGGGCGGACCGGCCGGGTCGGGCGACGGCGGCGCCGGAGGATCGGCCGTCGGGATGGCGGGTGCGGCACCCGCCCCCGGGGCAGCTGCGCCGGTGGCCGCGGCGTCTGCGGCGGGCAGGGGGAAGGCCGGAAGTTCAGAGAGGGGTCGGCCCGCCGGCGGCCGGGTGATCAGCACGCCGTCCCGGGCCGGTCCGGCCGGGCCGGCCACGATGACCGTCGGGACCCGGACGCCGGCCTGGCCGGCCACCAGCAGCACGTAGGCCTCGTGCTCCACCTGCTGCCACCGGGTGACCGTGAGGGTCGGTCCCGAGTCCCGGTAGAGGACGAAGCGGACGGCCTTGGTGAGGAACTGGGTGTCGGAGGCATCGCGCCCGTAGACCGAGATGTCGGCCGGCTCACCGTCCACCGTCCCCCGGAACCGGCCCGGCCCCCACTCCTGGCGGTCGGTGCGCTCGGCGTCGGTAACCGCGATCCCGAGGTCGGCCACCAGGGCCGTCAGCTCGGCCGCCGACGGGAGGCCCAGCGGGGCCCCGAAGCAGAGGTGGACGGTGGCGGTGACCACCCATCCCACGGCCAGGGCGGCCACCACGGCCAGGGGGAGCCCCGATCCCTGGACCACGGTTGCCAGGGCCAGCAGCACCACGGCCCCCTCGAGGGTGCGCTGGACCCACCGCCCGAGGTAGGGAAGGGCGGCCACGGCCACGGCCACGGTGGCCGCCACCCGGGCCACCGGGAACGTGAGGTCGAACCCGTGGAGGCCGGGGTTGTTCGGCCGGCCCCCCGTCGGTCCGGCCACCAGGCCCATGACCACGCAGATCACCCACGCTGCGCCTCCGGCGATGGCGGCGTCCCGGGCCACCGCCCAGCGTCGGGAGGCCACGGCCAGCACCACGATGAGGGCGATGATCCCGAACGAGGCAGCCCACCAGATCGACGTGATCAGCCACCGGACGCCCTCCGGGGCCGGATGGAGGGTGGTGGCGATCCAGTGCTCGGACGACGAGTTGGCCAGCGACGCCACCCAGCACAGCAGGAGCGCCAGCAGTCCGAGGACGATCCGGAGGACATCGCTCCCCCGCCTCCGGGTCTGCCCGTCGCCCACCGGGGCGAAGAACGTGGCACGCCACCGGGCCACCAGGGCGGACGAGGCCCCGACGGGCCGACGACTCGGCGCGGCGGTCGTCATCGGACCGCCGCCGTCACGTCCCCGACCATCGCCGCGCCATGGGCCGCCACACTACGACCGGGGGCCGAGGCGGCAGGAGGACCGTCCGGCTCAGGCGGCTCCGGACCCGAAGTAGCCGGCGTCGCCGTAGGTGAAGATGCCGCCATCGGAGGCCACCAGCCAGTAGCCGTGGCCGGTGGCCGTGGGCGCCATGCCCACGATGGGCTGCGCCAGGGCGATGCTCCCGGCCGAGCCGTAGAAGGTGGCGTCGCCGAAGGAGAAGATGCCGCCATCGGATGCCACCATCCGGTAGCCGCCGCCGTCGGGGGTCCCGGTCATCCCGACGACGGGGGCGTTGAGGTGGAGGCCGCCCATCGAGCCGAAGAAGCGGGCGTCGCCGAAGGCGAAGATGCCGCCGTCGGAGGCCACCAGCCAGTAGCCCCGGCCGGTCGCTGTGCGCACCATCCCCACCACCGGCCGGTTCAGCCGGAGCGACCCCGTCGAGCCGAAGAAGGCGGCGTCACCGTAGGAGAAGATGCCGCCATCGGAGGCCACCAGCCAGTAGCCGTGGCCGGTCGGGGTGGGCGCCATGCCGACGATCGGCTTGTTGAGGCGGATGGCGCCGGCCGACCCGACGAAGGTGGCGTCGCCGAAGGTGAAGATCCCCCCGTCAGAGGCGGCCAGCCAGTAGCCCTGGCCCGTCGCCGTCCGGGCCAGGCCCACCACGGGCGCGTTCAGCGGGGTGGCCGACGCCGCTCCCAGGGAAGGGGCGTCGCCGAAGGCCAGCACCGAACCGTCGGAGCCGGCCAGCCAGTAGCCCTTGGCGTCCGTCGTCCCGGCCATGCCCACCGCCGGGGCCGACAGGCTGGTGGCCACCGAGAACCAGTTGGACTGGAGGTTCATGGCCGCAGCGAACTGGTCGCCGGTGAGGGTGACCCGTTGGGCCGTGCCCACCATGACCATCTGGAGCACCCGGCCCCCGTCGGCACCGAGGCCGTTGCGGGAGGTGACGGTCACGGCCGACAGCGAGCCCAGCTGGGGCCAGGTCGCCTCGATGTCGGTCACGGGGAGGGTCACCTTCCAGGTGTGGTGCGGGTTGCAGGCGCCCGGCACGCAGACGGCATCGCCCACGTCGGGCACCGCACCGAAGGTGCCCGGTGCTGTGTAGCCACCGGTGGACGAGGAGTACTCGGTGGTCCGGGGCGTCCCGTCGGCGCCGACCTCCATCACCTGGCCGGCGGTGGCCGCCGCGGCGGCGTCGCTCAGCGGGCTCTCGTTGCGCAGCCCCCGGTAGGTCTGGCAGGCCAGGTCGCAGGTGTCGGCGTATCCGCCGTAGCTCCCCAGGGCGGCCATGACGTAGGAACGAGCGGCGACGGCCTGGGCCTCCAGCTCCTGGAACCCCCAGGCCTGGCCCTGGGGCCCGGCGTCGCCCAGGCCGCCCCAGTAGGCCGGGGACTCGTTGGGCACCACGCCGGCCACGTACGACTCCAGGGCGACCAGGTTGACCGTGCGGGCAGCCGGCGGGCTGGCCGTGTTGTAGGTGGCCCGCAGCTGGCCGCGCACGGCGAGGTTCCCGCCGGGCAGGCAGAGCTGGAGGGCCTTGGTGGCCGCCGCCGGGTCGCCGGGCACCGAGTCGGCGTCGGGCACCACGGTCGGGTTGGCCACCACGGCATAGGGGGTGGCGCCCCACGGCCCGCCGCACCCTCCGCCGGCGAAGGCCAGGTACGTCGCCCGGTCGGCGTTGGTGGCCAGCATGACGGCCTGGCCGGCCGTGAAGTGGCGGCCGGCCGCCGTGAAGCCGCTCGACGAGGTGACGATGGTGTAGCTGTCGTTGTTCTCGGTCAGCACCACGGCGACCGGGTGGGCGGCCTGGGCCGGCGTGAGGGCGGCCGGGGTGGCCGGGGCGTAGTAGTGGCTCACGATGGCCGACCACGAGGTGTGGGCCAGGGCGTAGCCCAGCGCACCCCACTGGCCCATCCCCCGGCCATGGCCGTACCCGTGGCCCACCAGGGTGACGTCGGCCGCCGGATAGGCCGCCGCCGGCGGGGCGTCGGGAAGGGAGCCGGCCACGGATGCGCTCAGCGCAGCGCCGAGGGCCACGGCGGCCGCCAGGGCCCGCCCCACCACCGGTCGCCGACGACGTGGCGTCACTCGTCCGGTCCGCTTATCCCTGCCATCGCGCACAGCCGTCCAGGCTAGAGGTGCCCTCCCCCGGTCCGGGGGACACCCCACCGGGTCGGAGATCACCGGTGCGCCCTGCCGTCCCGGGCCACAACGCTCAGTCGACGATGCTCCCGGCCAGCACCTGGGGCACCGAGCCGAAGTAGCCGGCGCTCCCGAAGGCGAAGAGGCCCCCGTCGGCCGCCGCCAGCCAGTAGCCGGTCCCCCGGGGGGCCGCCGCCATGGCCACCACCGGCTGGACCAGGGCGAGCGCCCCGGTCGACCCCCAGAACGGGGCCACACCGAAGCTGAAGAGCCCGCCGTCCGAGGCCACCTCCCAGTAGCCCTGAGCGCCGTCGGCCGCCATGCCCACGATGGGCCGGTTGAGCGGCCGGCCGCCCATCGAGCCCAGGAACGGCGCATCGCCGAAGGCGAAGAGGCCGCCGTCGCTGGCCACCTCCCAGTAGCCCCGGCCGGTGGGCGTCGGCGCAAGGGCCACCACCGGGCGGTTGAGCACCAGGCCGCCGGTCGATCCGTGGAAGCCGGCGTCGCCGAAGGCGAAGATCCCGCCGTCGCTGGCCACCTCCCAGTAGCCCCGACCGGTCGGAGACGCCGCGATCCCCACGATGGGCCGGTTCAGGGCCTGGCCGCCCATGGAGCCGTGGAAGGCGGCATCGCCGAAGGCGAAGATCCCACCATCGCTCGCTACCTCCCAGTAGCCCTGGCCAGAGGGCGTCGAGGCCATGCCGACGATGGGCCGGTTGAGGGTCTGGCCGCCCATGGAGCCGTGGAAGGCGGCATCGCCGAAGGCGAAGATCCCGCCGTCGGTGGCCACGTTCCAGTAGCCCCGACCGGTGGGTGTCGCCGCCATGCCCACCACCGGATGGGCCAGATGGCCGGGGGCCGGCACCTGGAGCCACCCGGTCACCTGGGGATCGTGGTGGTACATCGGCCACGACCGGGCTCCGAGCGCGCGGCCGGTCGAGCCGGCCAGGACCCAGTGCTGGACGGTCCCCGCGTTGAAGGCGTTGTAGCCGGCGATGGTGATCCCGATCGATCCACTGGGATCGACGGTGACCAGCGGCGAGTTCTGGAGCCCCAGGGCGCCCTCGCCCAGGACGGCCACCTGCTGGGCTGTCTTGCCGTCGAAGACCACCAGGCCCGACGTGGTGGGCACCAGGACGTCGTTGTACCCGCCGCCGGTGAGGTCGGCGGTCACCACTCCCCCGATGATGCGGCCGGGCACGGTACGGGGCCAGCCCGCCAGGGCGGCGCCGCTGGAGCCGTTGAGCGCCCACACCAGACCGGACGAGCCGGTGTCGACGCCCTCGACGACCTGGACGTTGCCGTCCCCGAGCAGATCGCCGATGGCCGGTGAGGAGATGGTGTTCCCGCCCAGGGCGGCCCGCCAGGCGATGTTGCAGTGGGCATCGGCGGCGAAGAGGGTGTTCGAGTCGGTGGCACCCGGGTAGAAGGAGCCGGTCCCGAAGGCGATGCCCATCTGCCCGCCGCCGAGGAAGCTCCCCACGGCCGGCGAGGAGTCCACCGTCTGGTTGGTGTCGTGCGAGCACAGCAGGTGCCCGTCCGCCGACAGCACGCGCAGGTGGCCGCCGTTGGCGTACTGGACGCCCAGGGCGTTCCCGGCCGTCGAGTCGCCCCCGGTCACCACCTCGGTGGCGCCGTCGCCGTAGAGGTCGGCCAGGGAGGGGGTGGTGAACCCGCTGTCGGCGGTGAAGAACGGCCAGCCCGGGAGGACGCTGCCGTTGGTCCCGGCCAGGGCGTAGGCGTTCTGGCCCAGGGAGGGGGCCACCACGGCGTTGCGGCCCTGGAGGGTCCCCACGGCCAGCGAGGCCTGGACGCCGTAGACGGCGTTGGGGTCGGCCGCCCCGACCGACCAGATCCGGTTCCCGGTGTGGGCCACGGCCACATACCCGCCCGATCGGGGCACGGCGGCGTTCCCGGTCCCCACGAAGACGGTGTCGGTGCCCGAGCCGTCGGGGGTGACCGACGGCGTCGAGTCGATGGGCGCCCCGAGACGGGCCGGCCACCCGGGCACGGCGGTCCCGTCGGCCAGATGGAAGGCGTACAGCCCTCCCGCCCGGTCGCCTACAACCGCGGCCGGCCCCCGTCCATCGAGGGTGGCCACCATGGGCGAGCTCTGGGCCACCGGGGAGCCGGCATCGGGCAGGGTTGTCTGCCAGGCCAGGGAGAACGCCAGCGGCGCCGGAGCGGACGCCGCTCCGGCGTGGACCGGTGCCGCCGCATCGAGGGCGGCGCCGGCGGGGACGGTGGCGGCCAGGGCGGCCAGGGCGGCCGTTCCCAGCCCCCGTCGACGCGCCGTCCGGCTGCTGCGCCGGCCCGCCGGTGCCCGCCCGCCTCGCCCGACCGTTCCTTCCGTGCCCACGGCTCCGCCTCCTCTGCTCGTCTGCCCGCACCTGCGGATCGATCCGGCGCCCGCGTCCACGGGCAGGCGCACGCCGGCCGGTGGACCCGACGACCTCCCATCGGCCGATCCAGGCCGCTCCTGAAGGACGGACGAGGGATCGCACCGGGTCCGGGTCGCTCGGTACCCTGCACCATGCCCTCTGCCCGGACTGGCGCCTCAGCGGACGTCGCCGCACCGGCCGTGCCCGACTCGGCCGTGCCCGGTCCGGACGCCCGCCAGCCCGTCGGGAGCGGGACCCGCCGGTTCGACCGAGCAACCCCGTGGCTGGTGGCCGGCGCAACCCTCGTGGCTCGCCTGGCCACGGCGGCGGCCGGGCCCACCGACTGGGACTCGGCCCAGTACGCCGCCGGCGTCCTCGGCTTCGACGTCACCCACGGTCGGCCCCAGCCCCCCGGCTACTGGCTCACCATCCTGTCCGGGCGGGCCGTCCACGCCGTGACCGGCCTGGGAGTGGTCGCCTCGCTCGTCCTGGTGTCGGCCCTGGCCTCGGCGGCGGCCACCGGGCTCACCGTGGTGGCCGGCCGGGACCTCGGGGGCCGCTGGGTGGGCCTGGCCGCCGGGGCCGTGGTGGCCACGTCGCCCTTCGCCTGGTTCAGCGGATCGGTGGTGGCCACCTACTCGTTCGATCTGCTGGCCGCCCCCCTACTCATCATCCTGGCCTGGCGGGCCCGGCCGCACTCCCTCCACGGTGCCGCCGCCCTGGGCGCCCTGGGCCTGCTGGCCGGGTTCCGCCAGTCGATCCTCCAGAGCCTGGTGCTGGTGGCGGCCATCGCCGTGGCCGGCTCGGTGCGCCGGCTACGCGAAGCCGCCGCAGCCGCCGGCGCCCTGGTGGTCGCCATCGCCGTCTGGCTCGTCCCCATGGCCGCCGCCCAGCCCGGGGGCCTCGCCGCCTGGGTCCGGGCCACCCGCACCGAGGCCAGTGGAGCGGCCCGGGCGACCTCGGTGCTGCTCCACGCCTCCGGGGGCGCGGTGAACGTGGGGACGGCGTCGGCCACCACAGCGGTGGCGCTGGCCCCGCTGGCCGCGCTCGCCCTCCTGGCCGGCCTGGTCCTGGCCGGGCGGGCAGCCGTCCGGGCTGCACGCCGTGCACCGACCACCCCCGACAGCGAGGCGCCGTCCGCCGGTGGGGCCATCACCGCAGAGGTGAGCCTCGGGGAGGGTGCGCCGGAGGGATCCGAACAGCCGGGGGGGTCCGGGTTGCCGGAGGGGTCTGGGCCGCAGGAGTCCACAGGAGGCCCGGGGTGGCGTCGGCCCTGGTACCAGTCCCGGGCGGCCGTCCTCGCCGCCGCCACCCTGCCCGGCGTGGCCCTGGTGACCCTGGTCCAGTTCGCCAAGGGGGGCTACCTGCTCGTCTACCTCCCCGGTGCGGTCATCGCCCTGCTGCTGGTGCCGGCCCGCCTGTGCCGCCTGACCCGGTCCCGGCACCGGGCGGCGGTGGCGTGGACTGTGGTTGTCTCGCTGGCCGTGGCCGCGGTGTGCGCCCTCGGCGCCCAGCGCTTCCTGGCCGACCCCGGCGTGGTCCCGGGAGGCTGGGTGCGGACCGACACCGGACCGTGGTTCGTCCAGGCCCGCTACCAGGCGCCCTACCCAGAGACCCGTGCCGCCATCCGCACGGCCGACGCCGTCGACGCCGGTCTGGCCCGCCTGGGCCCGCTGGTCCGGTCGGACCGTGACGTGGTGGTGCTCGACACCACCGACGGCGGGTCCCAGTACTACCGGAACGCCGGCTGGGAGCTCCCGGCCGACCGGGTGGCCCTCATCGGGCCCGGCCATCTCCTCTACAACCAGCAGGGCCGCTCCCTCTACTACGCCACTGGCACCACCGTGGCGGTGGGTCCGGGTGGCGTGGCCTACGTGGTCGCCTCCCCCGCCCTCCCCGACCTGTTCCGCCTGACCGGCACCGGGGCGGCCGCCCAGGTCCGACGGGTCCGGCCCATCGGGGGCTGGCTGGTCTTCGCCGTGCGGCCGGGGAGCACGATCCTGGGGGTGACGGTGGTCGAGCAGCGGGGGCCCCGCCCCCTGGGCACCGGCCTCTGAACCGTACGGCCCGGCGTTGTCACCCCGGCCCGGTCACCGGCGACGGACCGGTGCCCCGTGCGGCCCGGTCCGGCGCCCCCGGGCCACCACGGCCTCCAGGAAGGCCGCATACCGATCGATGATCACGCCCCACCGGAACCGGCCGTCCACGTAGGCCCGCCCCCGCCGCCCCAGGGCGGCGCCGACTTCGGGCCGGCCCGTCAGCAGATCGATGACGGCCTCGAAGGTGGCGAAGCCGTCGAAGGCCACGCCGCCGCCCGAGCGTCGGCAGTGCTCGACGGTCGCCCCGCAGGCGGCGTTGACCACCACCGGGGTCCGGGCCGACCACGCCTCGCACACCACCAGCGAGAAGGCCTCCCAGGGCGACGGGGAGACCAGGGCCGCCGCCCCCTCCAGGAGGCGCCACTTCTGGTCGTCGTCCACCGGACCGAGCACGTCGATCTCGGGATGGGCCGGCGGGGCCTCCACCACCGGACCGGCCAGGACCAGGCGGAGCGGGCCCGGGTGGCGCGCCTTGTAGCGGGCGAAGAAGCCGGCCAGCATCGTCGTCCCCTTGTGCCCGTCCACCCGTCCCAGGCAGAGCAGGTACGGGGCGTCCGGGGTCGCCCCCGCTCCGGACCCGGCCACCGGGGACCGCAGGTCGGGATCGTCCACCCCGAGGCCCAGGAGGACCTGGTGGTGGCTGGCCACGGGGAACCGGGCCTGGACCAGGGCGCGCTCGGCTTCGGTCTGGAAGACCAGGGCGTCGGCGGCGGCGAAGACCCGGGGGAAGATCGGCAGGTCGAGGGCGGGCTCGTCGTGGGCGGCCGGGTGGAGCACCGTGGGGGCGGCCACCCGGTCGATCACCCGGGCCGTCGGGTAGTAGAGGTAGGGGTAGAAGGCCAGCACGTCGGCCGGCCAGTCGGCCGCCGCCTCGGCCAGGTCCGGGGTCACCGGGCCCTGGAGGTCGAGCCACCGCTCGGCATCGGACAACGAGGCGGCACCGGGATCGGCCAGCAGGGCAGCCGACAGCGGGTGGAACGACGGGTCCCGGCCGGCGGCCGAGCGGAAGCGGTGGACCCGGACGCCGGCGATCGTCTCCTGGCCCGGGGCCAGCACGTCCTCCCAGGTGACGAAGTCCTCGGCGCAGGTGGTGAGGACGTCGACGTGCCACCCGGGCCGGGCGGCCAGGTGCTCGGCCAGCAGGCGGGCCGCCGTCTCCGCCCCGCCGATGATCTGGGGGCCGTAGCGGGGGACGACGAAGGCGACCCTCACCGGCCCGGTGCCCCGCCGGGTGCCGGGCCCGCCGGCCCGGTGCCGACCGGCCCCATCACCCCGGGGTGCGGCACGCCGCCTCGAGGGCGGCCACGAACCGGTCCTGGGCCCGGGGCAGGGAGAACCAGTCCACCCGGGCCGCGGCGGCGTCGGCCAGCGCCGTGCGCAGACGGTCGTCCGCCACCACCCGGGCCAGGGCGGCCGCCACCCGGGCCGGCCGCTTGTCGGGCAGGACGATGCCGGCGGCGCCGACCGTCTCGGGCACGGCCGTGCAGTCCCAGGTGACGATGGGCAGCCGGTGGAACATGGCCTCGAGCAGCGGGACACAGAACCCCTCGTGGTTGGTGAGGCAGAGGAAGGCGTCGCACCCGGCGTAGTAGGCGATGAGCTCCTCATGGGTCACCGACCCGGCGAAGGAGACGGCATCGGCCAGGCCCAGCTCGGCGGCGAAGCGCTCCACGGCGGCCTGATACTCCTCGCTGATGGCCCCGCCCACGATGTGCAGGCGGGCCCGGGGGTCATAGGCCCGCCGGTAGGCGGCCAGGGCCTTCACCAGATCGTCCTGGCCCTTGTGGGGCGAGACCTTGCCGACGAAGAGGAAGTCGGCGCCGCCGGCGGCCCGGGCCGACGCCAGGCGGGCGGCCAGGGCGGGGTCGGGCGACCCCCCGAACCCCTCGAGGTCGAGCAGGAGCGAGCTGGTGGTGGTGGCGGCGTAGCCGGCCTCGATCAGCTCCTCCTCGTTGTAGCGGGAGTCGGCCACGGCGAACTCGGTCACCGCAGCCAGCTCGCGCAGCTGGGCCCGGCCCCGACGGACCTCGTCGCCGACGTAGGGGATCCAGGGCTCGAGCAGGTCGGCCGGGGTGATGTTGTGGTAGTTCACGAACTTCCGCTCGGGACGCTCGCGGAAGACGTCCGACACCGGGCTGCCGATGGAGAGGTGGTAGAGCAGGACGCGCCCGGACGTCGGCCGCTCCCCCAGCCGGTCCACCGGGAGGCCGTCGGCCAGCCGGTCGGCCGAGGCGTTGCCGTAGTAGATGTCCGACGCATATCCCCGGGCCCGGAGCAGGTCCCGCAGCTGCATGGTGTGGCCGCCGATGGCGTCCCGGCTGGCCAGGGTGGGGATGACCTGGTCGATGCGGGTGACCGGCGCCGCCCCGGCTGCTGCGGTGGGGCCGGCCGCCGGGGCCGCCCCGGTGGCGCCCGGGCTCACGGCGCGGGCTCCTCCCACCCGGCCAGGGCCGCCGGCTCGGACGGCACGGCGGGCACCTCCCCGGAGTGGCCCGCCCCCCGGAGCCGGAAGCTCACGTCGAGGGGGAGCCGGACCTTGCCGGTGGAGCGGGTGGGGTTGGCCACCTCGAACTTGGTGACCTGGTCCTTCCAGTCGAACACGGCGGAGTCCGTGGTGCTGCGGATCCCCACGCTGACCGAGTAGGTGCCGTCGAGGAGCGGCACCTCGGGGAAGTGGAACCGCACCACGCCACCGCCCTCGGGCACGTCGACGGCGGCCACCGGGTCGTCGGGGTCCGAGGCGAAGACCAGCTCGTGGGCGTCGTCGTGGATGGCGATGGTGGCCATGGCCCCGGGCACGGCGGCCAGGGCATCGATGTCGGCCGTCACCGTCAGGGACTCGCCCGGGTAGAGGTGCATCCGCTCGCCCGACCCGCCGTGCTCGGCGTGGACGGCGCCGATGGCCAGCACGTTGCCCCGCACCGATCCGTCGGCACCGGCCTCGGCCTTGCCCACCCCGAGCAGGTCGGCCAGGAAGACCCGGATCCCCTCACCCGGCTCGTCGATGGCGATGACCTGGCCCTGCTTCATCACCATCACCCGCTGGCAGTTCTGGCGCATGGTGTCGGTGGCGTGGCTGACCACCACGATGGTGCGGCCTTCTCGCTGGAGCCGCTTCACGTGGTCCAGGCACTTGCGCTGGAAGGCGGCGTCCCCCACGGCCAGGACCTCGTCGACCAGGAGCACGTCGGGCTCGACGTTGACGGCCACGGCGAAGCCCAGCCGGACGTACATGCCCGAGGAGTAGAACTTCACCTGGTTGTCGATGAACTCCTCGAGCTCGGCGAAGGCCACGATCTCGTCGAAGCGCTTGGCGATCTCGTTGTGGGAGAGGCCGAGCAGCGACCCGTTGAGGAAGATGTTGTCGCGGCCCGACAGGTCGGGCTGGAAGCCGGCCCCGAGCTCCAGCATGGCGGCCAGGCTGCCCCGCACGCGGATCTCGCCGGAGGTCGGCTTGAGGATGCCGGCGACGCACTTCAGCAGGGTCGACTTGCCGCACCCGTTGCGCCCCAGGATCCCGAAGGTCTCCCCTTGCTCGATGTCAACCGAGACGTCGCGCAGGGCCCAGAACGGCGTGAAGGGCATCTTTCCGCCGTGGATCACCCGCTCCTTGAGCGAGGTGTGCTTCTCGCTGTAGAGCCGGAACTGCTTGGAGATGTCCCGGATCTCGATGGCGGCCGGCACGCTCAGAGCTCCTCGGCGAAGTTGCCCTCGAGCCGGCCGAAGACGACCAGGGCGCCGATGAAGAGCAGGGCGCTGACCACCAGGACCACGGCCAGCATGCAGGCGTAGCCACCCAGTCCCCACGACGGCAGGAGCGGGTAGGTGACGCCGCCGAAGACGTAGCTGGTGTGGCCGTAGACGGCCCGCTGGAAGGTCATGGCGATGGGGGCGATGGGGTTGGCCAGGTACAGCCAGGTCAGGTGCCACCGGGCCAGGTGGGGCTCGATCATCCCGAAGGCGTAGACGATGGGCGTCCCCCAGAACCAGGCCATCAGGAAGACCTCGGCCAGGTGCTGGGTGTCGCGCAGGTAGACGGTGACCGCCGACAGGAAGACGGCCACGGCGCTGGTGAAGACCACCAGGGCCAGCACGGCGAGGGGGAGGAGGCTGAGGGCCGTCCAGTCGGGCGCCAGCTGGAAGAGCAGCAGGAAGACGACGAGCACGGCCAGCTGGATGACGAAGAGGACCAGGGACACCCCGACGGTCGACAGGGCCAGGAGCTCCCGGGGGAACGCCACCTTCTTGATGATGCCGGCCTTGCCCACCACCACCGTGGTCGAGGCCATGGCCGAGGAGTTGAAGACGTTCCACACGATCAGGCCGCAGAAGAGCCAGATGGCGAAGTGGGGCTGGGTGGTCTTGGAGATGACCTTGAAGATCACGTAGTAGATGCCCAGCACCAGCGCCGGGTTGAGCATCGACCAGGCGTAGCCCAGCACCGACTGCTTGTACTTGATCTTGAGCTCGGTGCGGGTGAGGAGGACGAGGAGGTCCCGGTTCCGCCACAGGTCCACCAGGCGCTGGCCCAGCTGGATCTTGCCGTTGACCACGGTGACCCGGTCATGGCTCTGCCCGGGGACGAACCGCGTGCTCCCCCCGATGGCGGCCGGTCGGTCGGAGTCGGCGGACGGCGGCTCGTCGACGCCGAGGCTCACGCGCCGGCGGACCCTGCCGTCGGCACCTCCATGGCGTCCTTCTGGATCACCTCGTCGATGAAGCCGTACTCCCGGGCCTCCTCGGCGGTGAACCACCGGTCGCGGTCCGAGTCGGCCTCGATGCGCTCCACGGGCTGTCCGGTGTGGAAGGCGATCCGCTCGGCCAGCATCCGCTTGAGGTAGATGATCTGCTCGGCCTGGATGGCGATGTCGGTGGCCTGGCCCTGCATGCCGCCCGAGGGCTGGTGCATCAGGATCCGGCTGTGGGGCAGGGCGAAGCGCTTGCCCGGGGTGCCGGCGCACAGCAGGAACTGGCCCATGGAGGCGGCCAGGCCGATGCAGATGGTGCGCACGTCGCACCGGACGTACTGCATGGTGTCGTAGATGGCCAGGCCGTCGGTGACCGAGCCGCCGGGCGAGTTGATGTACACCGAGATGTCCCGCTCGCTGTTCTCGGCCTCCAGCAGGATCAGCTGCGAGCAGACCAGGTTGGCGGTGTTCTGGTCGATGGCCGAGCCGATGAAGACGATGCGCTCCTTCAGCAGGCGCTGGAAGATGTCGGAGCCCGGTCCGACGTCTGCACCGCCCTTCATCTCGACCCCGGAGGGCACGGCGAGGTGCGCAGGCGTGAGAGAGGCGTCCATGGCTGCGAGCCTAGTGGGTGGGACCCCGAGCCGGAGGCACTGCGCCGGCGCCCGACCGGCACCACCGGGGGGTCAGCCGTCCTCGGGTGCGCCCTCGTGGCGCCCGGCGTCACGCACGCCGAGCAGGGCGTCCACCAGGGCGGGCCCGGCGGCGTCGAGACCGAACCCGGCGAAGCGGCGGCGGCCGGCCGCAAGGTCGATCTTACCGCCTCTTCCGTGCGCGTGCGCGACGGACACACGGGCGCGCGTGAGACCGGCACCATCGGTTTTGCCACGTTGCGTGGCGGCTCGGTGATCGGTG
>CAXBRB010000031.1:0-16736 GCA_963977795.1 uncultured Acidimicrobiaceae bacterium | reverse complement strand
GGATGCCGTGCTGCTGCGGGTGAGCCGGCCCCCGGTGGCCGTGGTCTGCGTGACGGCGCTGCTGGTGCTGCCCATGGCGCCGTCCCTGGTGGCCGCCCAGGCCTCCTCGCCACTGGCCCGGGCGCTCCTCGACGGCGTGGCCGTGCTGGCCGGTCTGGTGCTGTGGCTCCCCGTGGTGGGCCGGGTGCCCGGCATCACCCGGCCCCGCCCCATGGTGCGGATGGTCTACCTGGTGGCCCAGGCCGTGGTCCCCGTCTTCCTCTCCTTCGTCTTCATCCTGGCCGTCCACCCCCTGTACCCGGCGTTCGCCGGCTCGGCCCAGGTCATCGGCCTCCGGCCCCTCAACGACCAGCAGGTGGCCGGGTTCGTCTCCAAGCTCTGCTTCCTGCTCACCCTGCTGGTGGCGGCCGCCGTGATCCTGCACCGGGCCCCGGACTCCGAGGACGATCTCGGCCCCGAGGACCCACTGGTCTGGGCGGACGTCGAACGGCAGTTCGAGCGGGTCGACCGGCGGGGCGGCATGACCGGGGATGCGACCGGAAGCTGACTCCCGGCCCGCCGGGCCGGCGCACCACCGAGGCCGTCAGGACGCCACCGCAGCACCGCCGACGTCGACCGGGAGAACCGGTCCGTCCGCCTGCTGCGGGCGGGTCAGCACGCAGACCGCCGCCATCCCCAGGACCACGGGCGACCACCACTGCCACGGCGGGAGATGGAGGTAGGCGAACCACCCGGTCGCCAGCCCCACGGCCACGGCGGCGGCGAAGCGGGCCGCCGAGGTCCGAGCGCCCACGGCCAGGAGCACGATGAGCGGCGGGACGAGGTAGTAGGGCGTCATGACCGCCTCGAAGGCGCACCGCGCGGCGAGCACGACGCCGACGAGCCAGACCAGCGTCCGGACGGGCAGCGGCCGGCGCCACACGATGAGGCCCACGACCACCGCAGCCACGACATAGGCGGCGCGGGCGGCGCCGCCCGAGACGAAGACCATGGTGGCGTGGGGATGGGCCAGAGGGCCCGTGCCGCCCACCAGCGGCCACCCCGGGGGGACGATCTCGGCGCCCACATGCTCGACGGAGTGCGGCGACAGGCGCGCCCAGGGCGTGGCGTGGTTGAGGACCGGCGGCGTGGGCTGATCGACCAGGGCCCGGAGGGAGTCGGCAGCGTCACCGAGGAAGGACACGGTGACGAGGAAGGACGACAGGGCCACGGAGCGGAGGGCGAAGCCCAGCCGGCCACCGGACGGGCTCGCCGCCACCAGGATGGGGAGGGCCAGGAGGATGAGCGGCTGGCAGGCCACGGCGAACCCGATCAGCCACCCCGCCCGGACCCATCGGCCGTCGACCACGGCACGGAGCGCGTAGAGCCCGATGCCCACCACCAGCGCGTCCTCGGCGTGACCCCACAGGGCTGAGGCGCTCCAGGCCAGGACGCCGACGGCGACGCAGAGGACCGCCCGGCGGCGGACGCCCGCTCCCAGCCGGTCGGCCAGGGCATCGGCCCCGAAGACCGGGACCGTGGCCAGGAGGATCTCCACCGGCCCGAGCAGCAGGTACGACGTGGGGCGCGGGAGGACGAACGGGAGCATCGACTCGGTGAGGTGCAGCCAGCCCGAGACCGCAGCGACCGGGGCTAGGAGGATGGGGACGCCCGGGAACGCCACCACGCCGTTCCCCTTGGCATAGACCCCGGCCAGGTCGCCCCACGCCACGTAGTGGGCGGCGCGGAAGATCCCCCACAGATCACCGGGGGTGAACCACCGGTCGACCCCCCGGGTGACGGGGAGCCACCAGAGGGCGAAGGCCATGCCCGTGGCCACCATGACGAAGCTCACCACGAGCGGCACGGCGTGCCGACGGGCCCACGACGTCGACGGCTCGTCGGCAGCCGGTGCGGGGGCGGCCACGGCGGCGGCAGCTGCAGGGGTCGGTGCGGCCACGGGACCATCATCACCGAAGCGCGCCCCCGACGGCCACCTCTTCCCGGGCCCCGGGCGCGACAGCGCCCCCTCCGGGGAGGGGGCGCTGTCCACCAGGTCCGCCGCCGTCAGAGGCAGCGGCAGCTGTGAGCCGACCTACCAGGCCGACTTGTAGGTGGCGCCGGTGAGGGCACCGCCGGCGTTGCACACGCTGGCCGTGGTGTTGGCGATGGTGCCGTACTGCGTGCCTGCGGTGACCGGGGCAGTGCCGGCCGAGGTGGCATTGGTGTACGTCGTGGCCGAGCCCGTGCCGACAGCCTGGGAGTTGTCCACGATGATCCAGCACGCCTTCGTCTTGGGCGAGTAGTCGCTCAGGACGATGCCGTTGCCGTCACTCGAACCGAAGTACGAGATGGTGCTGTTGGCGTCGGTCGCGGGCGCGCCCGTCGTGAACGTCAGGTTCGGGTCCGACAGGGTGATCCCGGTGTAGGACTGGCCGTTGGTCTGGTAGGCCGCCTTGGCGTTCACCAGGGCGGTGTTCAGGTTGGACTGCGTGGCCCGGTCGTTGGCGCTGTTCGTCACACCCAGGAACGTGGGGATGGCGATGGCCAGCAGGATGGCCAGGATGAGCAGGACGACCATCAGCTCGATGAGGGTGAAGCCGGCGTCCTCGCCGAGCTCGCCCGCAGCGTGCCTCCGCTCGTTCAGCCGCTCGATGACGGTTGAAGCCATGGGATTCCTCCTACAGGTATGTGCTGCATGTATGGGTGTGGGAACCGGCGGAGCCGGATCCCGCTCTCCTCTTCGGCACGGAAGCGCCCGCACTTGAGCGGAGATCTTCCCGCCCCGGCACAGGCCCCGCACCGCAGCCCCTGGACGAGCGGGCCGGAGCAGAGCTCGACCGGGCGCTGTGCGAGCCGCCCGGACCGATGTTGCGCACCGTACGCCGTCGGGCGGAGGTGCGGGTGGTCGCGTTGTTGCTGACCGGGAGCAGTCCGGTTGCCGACGACACCGGACCGGGGGGCTTCCCTGTCGACCGGGGGGCTTCCCTGTGGACGTGCGCCACAAGTCGGTGCCCGGGTGCGTCCCGGCGAGGTGACGGCACCCCGGTGGCCTACCAGGCCGACTTGTAGGTGGCGCCGGTGAGGGCACCGCCGGCGTTGCACACGCTGGCCGTGGTGTTGGCGATGGTGCCGTACTGCGTGCCTGCGGTGACCGGGGCAGTGCCGGCCGAGGTGGCATTGGTGTACGTCGTGGCCGAGCCCGTGCCGACAGCCTGGGAGTTGTCCACGATGATCCAGCACGCCTTCGTCTTGGGCGAGTAGTCGCTCAGGACGATGCCGTTGCCGTCACTCGAACCGAAGTACGAGATGGTGCTGTTGGCGTCGGTCGCGGGCGCGCCCGTCGTGAACGTCAGGTTCGGGTCCGACAGGGTGATCCCGGTGTAGGACTGGCCGTTGGTCTGGTAGGCCGCCTTGGCGTTCACCAGGGCGGTGTTCAGGTTGGACTGCGTGGCCCGGTCGTTGGCGCTGTTCGTCACACCCAGGAACGTGGGGATGGCGATGGCCAGCAGGATGGCCAGGATGAGCAGGACGACCATCAGCTCGATGAGGGTGAAGCCGGCGTCCTCGCCGAGCTCGCCCGCAGCGTGCGCCCGCTCGTCCAATCGACCCACCAGCCGCCGGCCGCTCCGTGCGGCCCGTCCTGCATCGAAGTTCCGTCCCATGGTTCCCCTCTTCTCTCCGGCCAGCACTGATTCCCTCTCACCGGCCGGCACTGATCTTCCCCCAATCATGCAACGCGGACAATAGTGAACCGCTAGGGACGAAAGTCCAGTTGCGCCACGGAGCGTGCTTGCGGATCCCTCCCCTCGGACGAGCGCCTCCAACCGTGCCGAACGCTCGCCGCCAGAGGGTGGCCACATCCGACGATGGAAAGAACCCCAGTTCAGAGGGGCAGGACGCCGCAGGCGCTCAGTTGTGGATCAGCTTGATGTAGCTGAACATCGGCAGGTAGAGCGAGATGACCATCATGCCCACCCCGATGCCCATGACCACGGTGAGCAGCGGCTCCAGCAGGGCGGTGAGGTTGTTGACGGTCACCTCGACCTCCTGGTCGTAGAACTGGGCCACCTTGGCCAGCATGGCGTCGAGCGCACCCGTCTGCTCGCCCACCTCGACCATCTGGGTGACGAGCACCGGGATCACGTCGTCGTCGTCCCGCAGGGTGTCAGCCAGGGGCCGGCCTTCGCGCACCCCCTGCTTGGCGGCGATCAGCACGTCGCCCACCGTCCGGTTGCCGGCCGTCTCCGCACTGATGTCCAGGGCCTCCAGGATGGGCACACCCGAGTGGATCAGCGACGACAGCGTGGAGGACACCCGGGCCAGGGCCAGCTTGTGGAAGAGCTGGCCGAAGACGGGCGGCTTCAGCATCAGCCTGTCCCACGTCCGACGGCCGTCGTCGGTGCCGATCCACCGCCGCACGCCGACGACAGCGCCCACGATGCCGATGATGATCAGGAGCACCCACGGGCTGGTGATGATCTGGGAGATCGAGATGAGGATCCGGGTGGGGAGTGGCAGGGTCCCCCCGAGGCTCGAGAAGAGGTTCTTGAAGACCGGGACGATGAAGATGATCATCGCCGTGAAGATGATGACCATCACGCCCAGCACCACGGCCGGGTAGGTCATCGCCGAGCGGATGGTCTTGTTGAGCTGGACCTGCTTCTCGATGGTGTCGGCCAGGCTGCCGAGCACCTCGTCGAGGTTGCCCCCGGCCTCTCCGGCCTGGATCAGCGTGCAGTACAGGTGCGAGAAGACCTTCGGGTGCTTCATGCACGCTGCCGACAGGGACGAGCCGTGCTCCAGGTCGAGCCGGACCTCGGTCAGCACCTTGGCCAGCTCGGGGTTCTCCACCTGGGAGCCGAGGATCCCCAGGGAGCGGACCACCGAGAGCCCGGAGTCGACCATGGTGGCCAGCTGGCGGGTCACGACGGCGACCTCGCGCAGCTTGATCCGTCCTGACAGCCCGGGGATCTTGATCTCGGTCTTGAGGTTGATGGCCGAGCGCGGGGTGACCGAGATGGGCATGTAGCCCATCTCCCGGAGCCGCTTGACGACGAGCGCCATGTTGTCGCCGCTCAGCGATCCCTCGACCAGGTCTCCCGACTTGTCCCGGACCTTGTAGTCGAACGTCAGTGCCATGGGGCTGCTCCTGGATCTCCTCGTTCCGGCATCGGTCTCGTCCCGTGCCCGGTGCTCATGCGCTCAGGTGGTTCCGGAGGTCTTCCTCGTTCGACGACCGGTCGTAGGCGATGGACTCGCTGATGGTCCCGTCCTTGACGAGCTGGGCGAGCCCCTGGTCCATCGTCTGCATGCCGAACGAGGCGCCGACCTGCATGAGCGAGTAGATCTGGTGGGTCTTGGCCTGGCGGATCAGGTTGCGGATGGCCGAGGTGCACACCATGACCTCGGCGCAGGCCACCCGGCCCGTGCCCGAGGCGTTCACCACCAGCTGCTGGGTCACCACCCCCTCCAGCGTGGAGGCCAGCATCACGCGGATCTGCTCCTGCTGGTTGGTCGGGAACACGTCGATGATGCGGTCGATGGTCTGGGGGGCGTCCTGGGTGTGGAGGGTGCCGAACACGAGGTGGCCCGTCTCGGCGGCGGTCAGGGCCATCGAGATCGTCTCCAGGTCGCGGAGCTCGCCCACCAGGATCACGTCGGGGTCCTGGCGGAGCACCCGCCGCAGCGCCTCGGCGAACGAGTCGGTGTCCTCCCCCACCTCCCGCTGGGTGATGATCGAGCGCTTGTGGTCGTGGAGGAACTCGATGGGGTCCTCCACCGTCACGATGTGGAGCGGCTTGGTCCGGTTGATGATGTCGATCAGGGACGCCAGCGTCGTCGACTTGCCCGACCCCGTCGGACCGGTGACCAGCACCAGGCCCCGACGGAGCTCGGTGAAGGCCCGGATGGAGTCGGGCAGGTTGAGCGAGTCGAAGGTCGGCATCTCGTGCGGGATGGGGCGCAGGGCGGCCGAGACGGTCCCCCGCTGGAGGGCGACGTTCAGACGGAAGCGGCCGACCCCGGCGATGGAGTGCGAGGTGTCGAGCTCGTGCTCCTCCTCGAACCGCTCCCGCTGGGACGCCGGGAGGATGCCGAAGACCATGTCGCGGATGGTGTCGTTGGTGAGCACCGGACAGCCCTCGATCGTCCGGATGGCGCCGTGGAGGCGGATGGTGGCCGGCATCGAGGCCGTCAGGTGGAGGTCGGACGCACCCACGGCCACCGCGTAGCGCAGCAGGTCGTCGATGTGCATGGCCGGGCCCCCGTCGGGCACCGGGGGAAGTCCCCGGGCCAGGAGGTCCTCGACCGAGGTGGCCGGCGTCGCCGGAGCCCCTGCCGATGCCGGAGCGGGAGCGGCGCCCGGAGCCACCTGGTCCAGCGCCCGCTCCACCAGCACGGGGTCGGCCAGCATCGGCGTGACCCGGTAGCCGACGGCCGAGGCCATGGCGTCCAGATCGTGGGGGTCGGGCGGCTCGCAGAACGCCACGGTCAGGGTGCGTCCGTCGAACTGCACGGCCACCGCCCGGAACTCCCGGGCCACCGACGGCGGCAGGGCCGCCACCGCCTCCGGAGCAGGCGTGAACTGGGCCAGGTCGACGGCCGGGAGCTCGGAGAGCTGGGAGAGGATGCCGACCACCACGTTGGGGGTGACGATGCCCCGCTGGATGAGGAGCGACGCCAACGTGGTGTCGTTGGCGATGGCCTCGTGCAGGACCGGCTTCAGGACGGCGTCGGTCTCGTACCCGGAC
This sequence comes from uncultured Acidimicrobiaceae bacterium, assembly GCA_963977795.1. Taxonomy (GTDB): domain Bacteria; phylum Actinomycetota; class Acidimicrobiia; order Acidimicrobiales; family RAAP-2; genus Bog-756. Next base: position 10,005 of record CAXBRB010000031.1, on the reverse strand, counting down.
CGGACGAGCGCCTGGGCGAGCTTGGTCGACCAGTCGCTGCGGGCGGCGGTGGTCAACGGGCTCATGCGACCACCCGGAGCACTTCCTCGAGGGTGGTCTCCCCCGCTACCGCCTTGTCGAGGCCGCTGGTCCGCAGGGCGGACATGCCCTGCTGCACCGCCAGCCGGTGGATCTGGTCCACGGACCCTCCTTCGATGATCATGCGTTCGACCTCCTCGGTCATGGGGAGCAGCTCGGCCAGGGCCAGGCGGCCCCGGTAGCCGGTCTTGGCGCACGCCGTGCACCCGACCGACCGGTAGACCTTGGGGATGCCCCCGAAGCTCTCGAGCTCCTCGGGGCTCCACCCGGCGGCCAGGATGTCGGCTTCGGTGGGCTCGAAGGGCTCCTTGCAGTGCACGCAGAGCCGGCGGGCGAGGCGCTGGGCCAGGACCCCCGAGAGAGACGAGGTGACGAGGTAGGGCTCGATGCCCATCTCGATCAGGCGCATCGGGGTGGCGGCGGCGCTGTTGGTGTGGAGCGTGGCCAGCACCATGTGGCCCGTCAGGGCGGCCTCCACGGCGATGGCCGCCGTCTCCCGGTCCCGGATCTCGCCGATCAGGACAACGTCGGGGTCGGCACGGAGGATCGAGCGGAGGGCGGCGGCGAAGGTCAGACCGGCCTTGACGTTCACCTGGATCTGGTTGACCCCCTTCAGCGGGAGCTCCACCGGATCCTCGACGGTGATGATGTTCTTCTCGGGGGAGTTCAGGGCCGAGAGCGTCGTGTAGAGAGTCGTCGACTTGCCCGAGCCGGTCGGCCCGGTGACGAGGATGGTGCCGTAGGGCCGGGTGTAGAGGTGCTCGTAGGTGCCGAGCAGGGAGTCGTCGAAGCCGAGGTCGGCGAAGCCCAGGACCACGCTCGACTTGTCGAGCACCCGCATGACGACCTTCTCCCCGTGGATCGTCGGGAGCGTGGCCAGGCGCAGGTCGATGCCCTTGGACCCGACGTTCAGTGAGATGCGACCGTCCTGGGGCACCCGCCGCTCGGCGATGTTCATGTCGGCCATCACCTTGAGACGGGTCGTCACCGCCCCTGCGATCTTGCGGGGTGCGGTGGACACGTCGTGGAGCACGCCGTCGATGCGGTAGCGGATCCGCAGGTCGGTGGCCGTCGGCTCGATGTGGATGTCCGATGCCCGTTCGTTGAGGGCCTGCAAGATGAGGAGGTTCACGTACCGGACGATCGGGGCCGTCTCGGTGGCGCTCTGCAGGTCGTCCGGACCGCTCTCCGGGCGGCCGCCGTCGATCCCCAGGGACGCCTCCTGGGCGACGTCCCCGGCGATGCCCCCGGCGTTGAAGGCGCGGTCGATGGAGGCGCTGATCTGCGACCGGGTGGCCACCACGACGATGAAGCGGCGCCCGATGATGGTCCGGAGGTCGTCCATGGCGAACACGTCGGTGGGGTTCGACGCCGCCACCACCGGGATGCCGTCACGGTTGGCGATCACCATGACGTTGTGGTGCCGGGCCGTCGCCTCGGGAACGGCGGCGGCCTGCGAGATGTCGATGCCGACCAGGTCGAGGTCGACGAACTCCAGTCCCATCTCGGTGGCCATGCCCCACATGAGGTCGGCGTCGGTCACGAGATTCCGGGCGGTGAGGATGCGGGCGACGCTCTGGCCCGTCTCCTGGTGCTCCCGCACCACGTCGGCCATGACCTCGAGGGGGACGCGGCCGTCGTCGACAAGCGCCTGGGCCAGGGCCGGGAAGGCGGTGACTCCGTCGCCGGGGCCGGCGGGGATGGGCACGCCCTGGCGCAGCTCCTCGAAGGTGGCGACCGCCTCGTCGACGAGCGCTGCGGCCTCCTCGACCGAACCGGTCGGCTGCGGCACGGCGGCATGGTGCTCGGGATGCTCCTCCACGTCGAGCACACCGGCCAGGTCGTCCAGGCCGAACCCGGTCCCGTCATCCAGGTCGGCGATGTCGAGCACGTTGGACGGCACGAACGAGGCGTGGGCGTCCTCGCTGTCCGATCCGTCGTCAGGTCCACCCAGCGTCTGGAGTGCCAGGAGGTCGGCCAGGGCGTCGGCGTTCTGTGGCGGCGCTCCTGCAGCGGGATCCTCCGCCGCACTGGCGTCCGGGGGCCCCACGGCGGGAGCCGGCGCCACCGCGAACGACTGGTCGCGCCGTCCCGTCTCCGGCACGGTGGCGGGCGGCGGGGCGGTGTCTGACGGGGCCCGGGGCGGCACCCCATCGCCGTAGAGGCGCTCGAGGTAGCTGTCGATCTGCTCGGGAGCGGCGACCACGGTGATGAAGTCGCGGCCCAGCGCAGCGCGCAGGGAATCCTGGACCACCAGGTCGGCCGGCTCGGCGGTGGCGATGACCGGGGTCCCGAACTTCCGCTTGACGGGGACGACGTGGTGGCGCCGTGCCATCTCCGCGGTCAGGAGTGAGCCGATGGCGGGATCGACACCGATGCCGTCGAGATCGACGAACTCGAGCCCGCGCTCATCAGCCAGGCATCGAATGGCTTCGATGTCACTCATATGATCCCCATCGGCACCGTCGACTCCGACATTGACCTCGAATCCTCCGTCGTCCGATTGTCCCACCGCTGCCCTGGCCAGGACAACACCCTCCTGGACCTGCACGGTCCGGTGGGCGCGGCCGACGCCGGCGTGGCCGCTACCCTGGCGACCGGGTGCCCCCGGGTTTCTTCTCCGGGTTCTTCCCGACGGGGCCCCTGCCGACGCCTCCTGCCGACGCCCCCTTGCGACGCCTCCTGCCGACCATGACCCCTCCGCACCGCCCGCCGGCCCTGCAGGCCACCGCCCCTCCGCCGCCCGGGCCACACCGGCGTCCGTCCGCCCCCTGCCGGTGACCGCCACGTCGGGAGCGGTCACGGCGACGGCGGCCGTGGCCGGCCTCTTCGTCGGCTCGTTCCTCAACGTCGTCGTCCACCGGGTGCCCCTGGGGCGCTCGGTCGTCTCCCCCCGATCGTCGTGCCCGGGGTGCGCCCGCCAGCTCACCTGGTGGGAGAACATCCCCCTCCTGTCCTGGCTGGCGCTCCGGGGCCGTTGCCGCACCTGCCACGCTCCGATCAGCGTCCGGTATCCGGCCGTCGAAGCCGCCACGGCGCTGGCGTTCACCCTGGTCGCCGTCGCCCTGGGCCCGGACGTGACCGTGGCGGGCTACTGCATCCTGGCGGCCACGGCGACGGCGATCGCGGCGATGGAGCTGGACGGGAACCGGGCGCCGCTGTCTGTGGCCGCACTCGGCGCAGGCATCGGCGCCGCCGTGATCGTCGCCTCCGGCCTCCTCGACGGCCACCCCGCCTCGGCGGCGGGGTGCCTGGCCGGTGCGGCCGGCGGGGCGCTGGCCTTCGGGCTGCTTCGGGCGGCCGACCCGGCGTGCCGAGACCCCCGGTGGTTCGGCCGGACAGACCTGATCGTCGCCGGCACCTGGCTCGGCGGCCTCGGGGGCCGGGCCGCCGTGGGCGGCGTCGCAGCGTGGGTCGTCGCGTCCGCAGCGTGCCTCCTGGTGGTCCGGCTGCGCCGGCGGACGGCGCCCGGCCGTTCCGTCCCCCGTCCGTTCGGCCTGCCCCTGGTGGTCGGACTGTCGGCGGCCATGGCGGCCTCGCTGGCTGTGGCCCACTGACCGTCCGGGGCAGGCCCGCCACCATCCCGGCCAGGGGGGCCCGCCGGCGCCCCGACCGGGACGGTGGGACCACGGGCCGGACATCCGTGGGATACTCGGGGCATGGACGAGATCATCATCGAGTCGTGCCACAGCACCTGGGTGATCGACACGGCCAACTCGCGCTTCCGCCGGATGGTCAAGGACGGCACGGGCACCGGCGCACCGGTGGCCACCGAGTGGCGTCCGTGCTTCGGCGTGGAGATCGACCCCTTGTCGGAGTCCTTCGTGGTCCTGCTCAACCCCGAAGGGTCGCGCCTGCTCCGGAGCTGGCGCCACGTGGAGCACTGCGCCCAGTGCGGTGGGGAGGCCACCTCGGAGCTGTCGCTCCGCGACCTCCACTCGGCCATCAACCCCTGACGGCAGAGGAGCCCGGCCGTCCCGTCGGCTACAGCTCGAGCTCGCGCTTCCAGACGCCCGAGCTGCCGCCCCACTTCTCCCACAGCATCAGCTGGCCGATGCTCATGGTCCGGTCGCCGTTCTTGCACATGTCGTAGACGGTGAGGGCGGCCACGGCGCAGGCGGTGAGGGACTCCATCTCGACCCCGGTGCGGTCGACCGCCTCGACCTTGGCCTCGACCTCGACGTAGTCGTCGCCGATGGCGAAGTCGATCTGCACCGAGCCCACCAGCACCGGATGGCACATCGGCACCAGGTCGGCCGTCCGCTTGGCCGCCTGGATGCCGGCCACGCGGGCGGCGGCCAGGACGTCGCCCTTGGTGATGGCGTTGTTGGCCACCTTGGCCGTGGTCTCGGGCTGCATCGTCACCCGGCACCGGGCCAGTGCCCGGCGGAGCGTGGCCTCCTTGGGCGAGACGTCGCCCATGCGGGATCCGCCGAAGGGGTCGAGGTGGCTCAGGCTCCGGTCGGTCACGATGCACCCGCGTCGGTCACCGGGCCAGTCTAGGTGAGGACCCGGCCGCCGGCGCCGGTTGGCACTCGCTGGAGTAGACTGCCAGGCGGAGAACGGACCGGAAGGAACCGCTGTGCCCACCTACGAGTACCGCTGCGACGCCTGCGCCACCAACTTCGATGTGGTCCAGTCCTTCCATGATGACCCCCTGACCGAGTGCCCGACCTGCGGCTCTCCCGTCAAGAAGGTCTTCGGCAGCGTCGGCATCGTGTTCAAGGGGAGCGGCTTCTACAAGACCGACAACCGGTCGGGCTCGAGCCGGAGCGCCACCGGGGGCGGCTCCCCGGACGCCGCCACGACCGGCGATGCAGGCACCTCGACTCCCGCCACCCCGCCGTCGGGCTCCGGCACGGCGGAAGCGACGCCTTCCGGATCGGGTGCGTCGGCCGCCCCGGCGTCGTCCCCGAAGCCGGCCAAGAGCGGGACCCCGGCCACCTCCTCCTAGCCCGTCCTCCGAGACCTGGCGGAGCGGCTTCAGCCCCGCCGTGTCGGGAATCTTCCACACAGAGTGACCTTGTACCTGCCCTCCGTGGTGCTCCCCGGGCTACGATCGCCTGGATGGACATCGCGGACTTCGATCGACTCCTCCGGCGGCTGAACGAACTCGACGGCTCCGACCTCCACATCAAGGCGGGGGCCCCGCCGCGCATGCGACTGGCAGGTGCACTCCGGACGCTCGACGACGAAGGGGTGTTCAGCACCCAGGAGGCCCGGGAGGTGGCGGAGTCGATCATGAGCCCGAGCGTCCGCGAGACCTTCGAGGCGCACCATGAGGCCGACTTCGCCTACAGCGTCCCCGGGGTCGGGCGCTACCGGATCAACGCCTACTACCAGCGCAGCTCGGTCTCCCTGGCCATCCGGCGGGTCCGCTCGGCGCCGGCCACTGCAGGACAGCTCGGCCTGCCCGACGTCGTGCACACCCTGGCCGAGGAGATGCGGGGGCTGGTCCTGGTCACCGGGCCGACCGGCTCGGGAAAGACGACCACCCTGGCCGCCATGATCGACCACATCAACCACCTGCGGTCCTGCCACATCGTGACGATCGAGGATCCGATCGAGGTCCTCCACAAGGACAACCTCGCCGCCATCGACCAGCGGGAGGTGGGCTTCGACACCGACTCGTTCGCCTCGGCCATGCGCGTGGTGCTCCGCCAGGACCCCGACGTGATCCTGGTCGGCGAGATGCGGGACCAGGAGACGGTGGAGGCCGCCCTCAGCGCAGCGGAGACCGGACACCTCGTCTTCTCCACCCTCCACACCATCAACGCCACCGAGACGGTCAACCGGATCGTCGACTTCTTCCCTCCGCACCAGCAGAACCAGGTGCGGATCAGCCTGGCCGGCTCGCTCAAGGGCATCGTGTGCCAGCGCCTGATCCCCACGGCGGCGGGCGACTCCCGGGTGCCGGCCATCGAGGTGCTGGTGGTCAACGGACGGGTCCAGCAGGCCATCATCGACCCGATGATCACCGGGGACATCGGCTCGATCATCGCCGACGGCAGCTACTACGGGATGGTGACCTTCGACCAGTCGCTCGCCGACCTCCTGGCCAAGGGCACGATCACCCTGGCCGAGGCGATGAGCACGGCGACCAACCCCCACGACCTCAAGGTGCTCCTCGAACGCCAGGGGATCCTCCAGACCGGCTCGTTCGCCACCCAGCTGTCGTGACCGCCCGCACGCGTACCACCGGGCGGGCGGTCCCGGGTCACGGGCTCCCGGCACTCAAGATGCAGGACCGGTGCACCGATGGTCCACCCGAGACAGCGGACGGGTACGAGGAGACGACGGGCCGGCGCCGGTGCCGCCCCACCATGGCGCGGTGGCCGCACGGAGCGGTGCTGCAGCCCAGGTGGGCGCAGGGTGCCCCAGGTCCCCGCCGCACCGACGACATCGACACCACAGGAGGTTCCCCATGGCCCGGCTGAGCGTCGGACTCGACATCGGCACCAGCGCCGTGCGCGCCGCCGAGCTCGACCTCTCCAAGGACACCCCTGTCCTGATGACCTACGGCCAGGTCGGCCTGCCTCCCGGGTCGGTGGTGAACGGCGAGATCCGGGACCCGTCGTCGGTGGCCGAGGCCATCACCAAGCTCTGGACCAACGGCCAGTTCTCCAAGACGCCCGTCGTCGTGGGCATCGCCGGCCTGCGGGCCATCACCCGGGAGATCGAGCTCCCCTACGTCCCCGACGACGAGGTGGCCAGCGCGGTGCGCTTCCAGTCCGAGGAGGTCATCCCCTTCCCGCCGGACCAGACCATCCTGTCGTCCCAGGTCCTGGCCGACTACACCAACGACGAAGGCGCCAAGGTCCGCCGGGTCCTGGTGGCCGCCGCCCACGCCGACCTGGTGAACGGGGTCATCGACGTCGTCGAGCGGGCCGGCCTCACGGTGAACGGGGTCGACCTCATCTCCTCCGCCCTGGTGCGGGCCATCGGCACCCATGGCGACGGCAGCCAGCCCGAGGCGGTCGTCTCCATCGGCGCCGGGCTCACCGTGGTCGCCATCCACCAGGGCGGACGGCCGCAGTTCGTGCGCACCATCGGTTCCGGCGGGAACACCACGACAGCCGCCATCTCCGCCGCCCTCGACGTCCCCCTCCTCGACGCCGAGTCGATCAAGTGCCAGATGAGCGGTCCGTCGACCCAGCAGCAGGCGGCGGCCCGGGCGGCCCAGCCGTCGATGGCCGACCTGGTGGACGAGATCCGCAACTCCATCCAGTACTTCGCCTCGCTCCCCGGGCGCATGCCGGTGACCCGGATCGTCGTCACCGGCGGCGGGTCGGGCCTCCCCGGCCTGACCGAGCTGCTGGCCAGCCAGGTGGGCATCCCGGTGTCGACCGCCTCCCCGTTGGACCGCGTGGACGTCTCCGGGCTCTCCCTCGCCCCGGCCCAGATCGACGATGTAGCCCGCGTGCTGGGCACCCCGATCGGCCTGGCCCTGCCGGAGCCCGACGGCTCGGTCAAGAAGTTCAACCTCCTGCCCGAGGAGGTGGCCAAGCGGATCCGGATGCGCGACATCGAGCGCAAGACGATCCTGGGGGCCGGCGTCGTCGTGGCCCTCCTGATCCTGTTCGGCGGGGTGCGCTTCCTCCAGATCCACAACGCCCAGAGCAGCATCGACGGGCTCCAGTCCAACATCGCCTCGCTGAACGCCCAGGTCCCCAAGTACGACCTGGTGGTGGCGGCCAACAACGCCTATGCCGCCGGGGTCTCCCGTCGCAAGGCCGTGCTCGGCGCCGCCGTCGACTGGCCGGCCGTGCTGGCCGAGAGCGTCCGCATCACCCCGGCGCAGGCGAAGGTCCAGACGTACAACGGCGCCTCCGCCGAGGCGACCGCCGCCCAGGGGGGTGGCACGCCCGCAGCATCGAACCGACCGAAGTCGCAGGCCATCGGCACCGTGCAGATGGACGTCACCGGGCCCGGCCCGAGCCTGGCCATCTCGGAGGCGTGGATCAACGCAGTGTCCGGATCCAAGCTGCTGACCGATCCCGTCCAGGGGGCGACCACGGCCAACGCCGACGGCTCGATCTCCTTCCCCTTCACCGTCTCCATCACCCCGGCTGCCAGCCTCGACAAGAACGGGAGCCTCAAGTGAACGTCGCCCGTGAGTACAAGCGACCGCTGCTGATCGGCGGCGGCGCGCTCCTGGTCGTCATCCTCCTGTGGGTGGCCGTCCTGGCCCCCGAGGGCAACAAGCTGTCCAGCCTCCACGCCCAGGAGACCCAGCTCCAGGGGCAGCAGCAGATCCTCGAGGCCAAGCTGGCGGCGCTGGAGTCCGAAGGGCACCGCCTCGCCAGCAACTGCACCGAGCTCCAGAAGATCTCGACGCAGATCCCCACGGTGAAGAGCCCGTCGGACATCAACGCCGAGGAGTCGAGCTTCGAGAACCAGTTCAACGCCCTGGCCACCTCGACCGGGGTGGCGCTGGTCCAGTTCAGCGGGTTCGCACCGGCCGGCTCGGGCTCGACGGCCCCCAGCTCGGCGACCAGTCCGGCGGCCGGCGTCACCGCCGTGCCCACGACGCTGACCGTGTCGGGCAGCTGGGCCCAGGTCACCGGCTTCGTCAACGGCCTGGACAGCTTCCCCCGCCTCTTCGTCATCCAGAAGTTCGTGATGGCCTTCGGGGCGACCGGGGCCTCCGGCGCTCCAGGGGCGGCCAGCGGCTCGGCGCCGGCACTGTGGGTGGGAGGCGTGCAGACCGCACCCACCGCCGGTCCCTACAGCGTGGCCATCACCGGCTCGATCTTCTACACCTCGGCCCCCAACGCCCTGGACGCCTGCGCCAAGGCGACCGCCAACTCGGCCAAGTAGGGAGGCACCGCCGCCCGGCCTCGCCGGGACGGGCGGTGCCGGGACGCTGCTCCGGCAGGCTTAGGTCCCGCTGACCTGCATGTCGCCCACGGCCAGGGTCTGGCCGGCGGCGATGCCCGGCAGCCACTCGACGTCGGCGCCGACGGCCACCAGCGAGTGCAGCATGCGCTGGAGGGTGGAGGCGATGGTGATCTCCCGCACGGGCTCGGCCAGCCTGCCGTCCCGGATGAGGAGCCCCTCGGCCCCCACCGAGAAGTCGCCGCTCACCGGGTTGACCCCGGAGTGGACCCCGGTCATCGACTGGACGAAGAGCCCCTCGCCGACGGCGGCCAGCACCCCGTCCTCATCCCACCCCTCGGCTCCCGGGGCCAGGGTGAGGGCCCGGCACCCCGGACCCGGCGTGCCGGCGAACCCGCCCCGCACGGCCGAGCCGGTGGAGGCGGCGCCGGCCCGGGACCCCGACACGGTGTCGTACAGGAAGCCCTGGAGGATCCCGCCGTCGATGAGGACGTTGCGTCGGCAGGCCAGGCCCTCGGCGTCGTAGGCGGCCGCCCCGTAGGCCCGGGGGTCGGTCGGGTCGTCGACCAGGGTGAGCCCCGGGCCGCCCACCTCCTCGCCGATCCGGCCGGCGAAGAACGAGCGCCCCTTGGCCACCGCCTCACCCGACAGCGCCGAGGAGACGATGGAGAGCAGCGTGGTGGCCATCCGGCGGTCGAAGACCACCGTGCTCCGGCCGGTGGGGCCCTTCTCGGCCCCGAGCAGCCGCACCGCCCGCACCACCGCCTCGTCGGTGGCCCGGTCGGGGTCGAGGCCGGCGAAGCCCCGGTCGACGCTGTAGCCACCGCCGGTCTGGCTGGCGTCGCCTTCGCCGGCGATCACCCCGACCGAGAGGTACGCCGACGTCTTGGCGCTGGTCGAGCGGATGCCCGTGGTCGACACCAGGGCCACCTCGACGGCGCCGTCGCCGTAGTCGGCCGAGGAGACCTGGCGGATGCGGGGGTCGGCGGCGCGGGCCTGGGCCTCGAGAGCCAGGGCCAGCTCGACCTTGGCCGCCGTGGGCACCCCGGCCAGCCCGTCGTCCCACAGGTCGGCGGGGACGGCGGCCAC
>CAXBRB010000030.1:0-17101 GCA_963977795.1 uncultured Acidimicrobiaceae bacterium | reverse complement strand
TTTTTTTTCAAGCAGAAGACGGCATACGAGATGTAGCCGTGACTGGAGTTCAGACGTGTGCTCTTCCGATCTGCTGTGCCGATGCTGGTGAGGACCTGGTGGGCGAAGGAGTGGATGGTCGCCACCGTCATCGCATCGAAGTCGGTGACAGCCTGCGCCACCCGGTCGCAACGCCGCGACCGTTCGTCGGGGTCGTCGGCCCGGAGGTCGGCCATCCACGGGCTCGCCGTCGTCTCGGGCTCGTCGGCCACCAGATATCGGCCGAGGTCGATGAGCTGGTTCCGGACCCGGCTGCGGAGCTCGTTGGCTGCCGCTCGGGTGTAGGTCACGACGAGGACGCTGCCCGTCGTGGTGTCCGTCTCGGCGAGGTGCCTGGCCACCAGGGCCGACAGGGCGTAGGTCTTTCCGGTCCCGGCGCTCGCCTCGATGGCGAACGTCCCGGCCGGAATGGCACCATCCAGCGGCGACGGCGGATGCGCTTCGGCGGTCACCTGGAGGTCCCGGAGTTATCCGACGTGCTGAGCACCATCTTCCAGATCGACCGGGAGAGCACCTCGACTCGACGCCCGGTGCGCCCCGGGTCGCCGGGAACCGTCGGGATCGCCATGACATCGTCGTACGTGAACCCCGCGAAGGCCACGGCGTTGTGCTCGTCGTACCCTTCGCCGTTGTATTCGAAGCCTTGCCAGTCACTCCGGCGCGCCTTCCCTTTGCAGATCTTGTAGGAGAGCTCAGGGAACAGCGGCAGAGGCTCCCGCATCCCCATGCGGAACATGCGGACAGCGAGCTCGAGCCCCTCGGAGGCCACCTGCCACCCATGGTCGGGATCGCGCACGGTCAGCACGAGGGTGGCTGCCGGATCCTTGGCCTTCCGCTTCCCGATGGTGGCCGACGTCCACTGTCGTTCTGCGTCGGCGCCGGTGAGTGCCAACAACGTCAACCAGGAACGGAGATGATGTTTTGCTTTGAGGCGGGATGCCGTGACGACGACGCGGCCCGGGTTGTCGTCGGCGAGGTTGACCGGGACGACGCCGACGACCCGGTTCCCGTCGGGGAGGGTGATGTCGATCGGCACGCTCTCGCCTGGGCCGTCGGCCATGCCGAGGCGTTCAGCCTTCGTCCAGATGCTCTGGACGAGGTGCACCGCCTCGTCCAGGACGCCATCGCCCAATGCGCCCGGTGCCACCGACCCCTTCGCCCGCTCGGACGCACGCCAGGCCTCGACGGTCCGTCCGGCGGCGAGGTCGGTGAGCAGGCGATCAGCGATTCCCCACTCCTCCAGACTGTTCGGGGCGACGGGGAGCACGGGGCTGAGCGCGCCGTCATCGGAGGGGAAGGCCAGGCCCATGCGCCGGGTGAGGAACGCCTTGACGGGATGGTCGAAGAAGGCGAGGAGGTCGTCCAGGGCGATCTCGTCGCCGGCGGTGTCGTCCAGCGGGCCGGCGAGGAACGGTGAGATCCGGTCGCGGCTCCGCCTGGTGCGGGCGTTGGCTGCGGCGAGCGCCTCCGGATCGAAGCTCCATGGCGCGGCGTCGGGAGTCGCCGCCTGGAAGTTCGAGGCGGCGAAGTCCTGGCGGGGATGGTCCTTCTCCAGGGCCGGACCCACCTCGACCGGTCCGGCCGCCGTGGTCGACATGGCGTCCATCAGTTCGGCGACCACGACCGAAGGGGGCGTCGGGGCATTGGTGCGGACGTCCCGTCCGGTCCGGACCACGATCAGGTGGTCCCGGGCGGCCAGCACGGCGTCCAGCAGCCCCTGGCGCCCGTCGGCCCGCCGGTCCCGGTCGCCGATCAGCGCCCCGGCCGCCAGGAGGTCGTCCCCGTCCAGCGGGCTCTGGGGGAGTGCGCCCTCGTCGAGGCCCAGGAGGCAGACCACACGGTGAGGGATGCCCCGGAGCGGGACCATCGAGGTCACGGTGACGCCCCCGCGGAAGAAGTCCGGGCGGCCCCCTTCGGCGACCGTCGAGGCGGCGACGGCCCGTCGGACGTCGGCGAAGGACAGGTCGACTTCGGACGTGCCGGCGGCCGCGTCGGCCAGGTGCTGGAGCATCGCAGTGACCTGCGTCGCCTGCCACGGGGCACCCGGCTCGTGGTCGAGCATCCCGGCGCACAGGCGCTCCAGCCAGGTGATCCACGCCTCGGGGGTGTGCACTGCGCGGGACCATTCCTCGGCGTCGGCCAGCGTGGCGAGCAGCTGGGCGAGCCGGCCGGCGAGATCGAGGTCGTCGGCGCCGGGAGCGAAGGCGCTGACGGAGCCGAGCGCCAGACCCGACCCGTCGTCGTGCACGGCGGCACCGAGCAGGATGCGGTCCAGGCCGGCCCGCCACGAGTTGGACGTGACGGTCTCGGGCAGCCCGAAGGCCACCCGGTGGGCGGCGTCGATCCCCCAGCGCACGTTTGTCGCCTTGGCCCAGGCGGCGATGCGCGACACGTCGTCGTCGTCGAACCGGAACCGCTGGCGGACCGGTGCGGTGGCGATCAGATCGATGAGGGCCGACGCCTCCACCCGGCTGGCCAGGAGGTCCAGCAGCGCCGTCAGTGCCGACAGCATCGGGTTGACCGTGCCCAGGGACCGGTCGGCGATCCGGTACCGGAGCGCCGGGGGGCGCAGGACGGCGGGGGTTTCCGTGTCTGTGGCAACGACGGCGTCGGCCGACGGACCGAAGGCGGCCTCCACGAGCGGGGCCATCTCCTCGAGCTTGGGGCAGAGGACGACGACGTCGTCCTCAGTCAGCCCGAGCGCCTCGTCGGCCAGGAGGTGGAGGATGGCGTCCCGGGCCACCTCGGCCTGGCGGGCCGGCCCATAGCAGGCGTGCAGCTGCACTGAGCGATCGTCGTCGTGCCATGGAAAAGCCCCCGACGGGGACCGGTCAGCCCGGATGTCGGCCTGGATCTGCCCGAGGAGGGTGTCGGGCGCAGCGTCCTGCGGTCCGGCGAGCTCCTGTGGCGACGCCACGGAGCCGGATCGGACGGCGCTGTCGATCAGCTGGGCAGCCTCTCGGTGCTGGCGGCCCCAGGACCGCAGGAGCGGGTTCTCCACGGCCTCGGCGCTGGTGTCGCCGGCGCGGGTCATGGCGGTGTCCGTGGCCCCAGGAGGCCGCTTCGCCAGCGTGGCTCGGACGGTCGATGACGGCTCCAGGAGGAGGAGGTGGACGTCGCGATGGGCAGCCAGGGCGGAGGCCAGCTCCAGGAAGTGCTGACCGCCGGGGAGCTGGGTGAGGCCGAAGAAGGCCAGCCGCCGGGGGAGGTCGACGTCGAGCTCGTCGGCGGCGAGCTGCGCCAGCGCTCCGGGGAGGACTTCGGGAGGGCTCGGCACGCCGATCTGGTCCCGGCACTTCTTCCAGAGGGCGTACTGCCAGCGGTGGCGATCCTCGATCTCGTTCAACTGGCCGTCGAGCGGCTCACCTCGCTGCCACGCCTGGACCATCTGCGGACGGTGGACGTGGTACTGGTCGAAGAGGTCGGCGACCTTGCGGGCCACGCTGAAGCGGGGAACGCCATTGCGTGGGCGGGTGATGGCGTCGAAGGCCGGATCGTCCCGGTGCTGGTCGGCAACGTCGAGGATGGTCCACACCAGGCGGTCGATCTCCCACGGATCGGGATCGTCGCTGCCCCGCGCCGCCGCCAGCACGGCGCTGCGGAGCTTGCCTGGGAACGGCATGGCGATGTTGGCCGCCACCCCGTCGGACCGGCCGTCCTGGCTCCCCAGCCGCTGGGCCAGCTCCAGCGAGAGCCACCGGCGCATGCCCACCGAGGGGACGGCCACCCACTCGGGCGCGAAGGGGTCGTCGGGGGGCTCGGCGAGCACCTCGGCAAGGTGGTCCACCAGCGGACCGATCCGGTCGGAAGCGGCGATGTGCAGCAAGGATCGGACTGTAGCAACGGGGTGTTGCATCGGCCCGGGCCGCCGGACCGCCGGCCCGGCGTGGACGGTCCCGCTTGGGCCCGCCGGCGTCAGCCCCGCCGGCGGAAGGCGAAGTGGGCCTTGACCGAGTCGTCGGTGGGCACCAGGCCGTCCTGGTCCTGCTCCTCCAAGAGCTCGAAGCGGTCGGCGGCCAGGGCCCGGAAGGTGGCGAGCGGCACCCCCAGCTCGCCGATGGCCTCCTGGTGGAGGGTGTAGCGGTCCTCGGTGATGCGTTCGAAGATGCGGACGTCCCACACGGAGTGCCCGAGGCCCCGGTCGTCGGCGGCGAAGGACACGTCGATGACGGCGGTGCCCCGGTCGAAGTCGTAGACCCACGGCGGGTCGTCGCCCAGGCGGCGGAGCTCGCCGACGGTGTTCACGTCGCACACGAACAGGCCGCCCTCGACCAGGTGGGCGTGGACGCAGGTCAGGAGGGCGTCCCAGGCGGCAAGGTCCGTGAGGTGGTTGAGCGAGTCGAAGATGCAGGCCACCACGTCGAAGCGCCGGCCCAGGGCGAAGGCGGCCATGTCGCCCTCGACCAGGCGGGCGCCGGGCACCTTCCGTGCGGCGATGGCCAACATGGCCGGCGACCGGTCGAGGCCCACCACGTCGGCCGGAGCATCCAGGCGGGCCAGCAGCGAGCCCGTCCCGCACCCCAGCTCCAGGAGGCTGGCGGCCCCGGGCCGGTGGCGGCCGATGAGGTCGGCCACCAGGCCGGCCCGCTCGTCGGGGTCGTCCATGACCTCGTCGTAGAAGGCGGCGAACGTGTCGTAGGCGGCCATGCCGCAGCGTGCCACACCCCGGGGTGGCCCGCGCCCTCTGCCCACCGCCGACGCCCAACCCCGCGACCGCTGCTCCGGTCGTCCGTCGGAGTGTCGCCCTCGGAGCCCCTGGCCTACGCTCGCCCCATGGACGCCACCACCTCCGCCCTCGACACCGCGGCTGCCGTCCGGGCCCGCACGGTCAGCCCCCTGGAGGTCCTCGAGGCCGCCCTGGCCCGGATCGATGAGCGGAACCCGGCGGTCAACGCCGTGATCTGGCGGGACGACGACGCCGCCCGGGCCGCCGCCCAGGTGCTGGGCGACCGCATCGCCCGGGGCGAGCTGGTGGGGCCGCTGGCCGGTGTGCCCGTCCCCATCAAGGAGCTGGCCGCCGTGGCCGGCCAGCCGCAGACCCACGGCTCCTGGGGGACCCCGGACGGGCCGGCCGCCGAGACCGACCCGCCGGTGGCGGCGCTGGTGGCGGCCGACGCCATCCTGTGCGGGCGGACCAACTCGCCGGAGTTCGGGTCGGTGTCCCTGGCCGAGAACGACCGCTTCGGCATCACCCGCAACCCCTGGGACCCGTCCCGGACCCCGGGCGGCTCCAGCGGCGGGGCGGCCGCTGCGGTGGCGGCCGGCATGTTCCCGGTGGCCCACGCCTCCGACGGCGGCGGCTCCATCCGCATCCCGGCCTCGTGCTGCGGCCTGGTGGGCCACAAGCCGTCGCGCAACCTCGTCCCCGACCTGGTCCCCCTGTGGTCCGGCCTCTCCACCGAGGGCGCGGTCACCCGCACGGTGGCCGACGCCGCCGCCGTGCTCGACGCCATGAGCGCCCCCGACCCGGGTGCCTGGTGGCCCCAGGCCCGTAAGGTGCGCCCCTTCCTCGACGAGGTCGGCGCCGACCCGGGCCGCCTGCGCATCGCGATCAACACCACGTCGGCCCTGGGCCTCGAGGTGGCGCCCGAGGCCCTCGCCGCCGTCGAGGGCACCGCCGACCTGCTGGCGTCCCTGGGCCACGACGTCGTCCGGATCGACCAGGACGTCTTCGATCCGTCAGGCCTGGGCGACTTCCTCACCCTCCTCAACGGCTCGATGTGCGGCTACCCCGGCATGGACTGGGACCGGGTCGAGCCCCACAACCGGGCGGCCCGCCAGGCCGCCCTGGGGACGACCAGCGCCGAGTTCAACGAGGCCCTCATGGCCCTCCAGGTTCTGAGCCGGGCCCTGGTGGCCCGCTTCGGCACCGAGTTCGACGTCCTGTGCACGCCGACCATGGCCATCGAGCCGCCCGAGGTGGGCCTGCTGGCCCAGGTGCACGCCGAGCCCGAGGTCCCCCTCCTCGAGGTCATCTCCATGGCCGCCTTCACTGCGGTGTTCAACATCTCGGGCCAGCCGGCGGTCAGCCTGCCCCTGCACGTGGCGGCCTCGGGCCTGCCCGTCGGGGTCCAGCTGGTGGCCGGCCTCTACCGGGACGACCTGCTCTTCCGGGTGGCCGCCCAGCTCGAGGCGGCCGCACCGTGGGCCGACCGGTACCCGTTCCCGGCCTGAGCACCCGACCGCGGGGTTCGGGACCGGACCCGTCAGCGCGGCGGTCAGCGGGACCGGCCGGGGCTCGGTAGGGTTCCCGGGAGCGCAACGCGAGGAGGAGCCCCATGGCCATCGACGAGTCGGTCCACCAGCACAAGTTCCTGCTGGACGAGGACGAGATGCCCACCGCCTGGTACAACATCGTCCCCGACCTGCCCTCGCCGCCCCCGCCGGCCCTCCACCCCGGCACGCTGGAGCCGGCCGGGCCCGACGACTTCGCCCCGCTCTTCCCGATGGACCTGATCCTCCAGGAAGTCAGCCAGGACCGGTTCGTCGACATCCCCGGGGCGGTGCTGGACATCTACCGGATGTGGCGTCCCTCGCCGCTCTTCCGGGCCCGGAACCTCGAGCGCCTGCTCGATACGCCGGCCCGCATCTACTACAAGTACGAAGGGGTCTCGCCGGCCGGATCCCACAAGCCCAACACCGCCGTGCCCCAGGCGTACTACAACGCCAAGGCCGGGGTGAAGCGCCTGACCACCGAGACCGGTGCCGGCCAGTGGGGGACCGCGCTCTCGTTCGCCTGCGCCCTCTTCGGCCTGGAGTGCGAGGTGTGGCAGGTCGGCGCCAGCTACGACATGAAGCCCTACCGGCGCCTGATGATGGAGGCCTTCGGGGGCAAGGTCCACCGCTCCCCGTCGACCCTGACGGCGGCCGGCCGGGCCATCCTCGAGGCCGACCCGGACAGCCCCGGCTCGCTGGGCATCGCCATCAGCGAGGCCGTCGAGGTGGCCGCTCCCGACCCCGAGACCCGCTACGCCCTGGGCAGCGTGCTGAACCACGTGCTCATGCACCAGACCATCATCGGCGAGGAGGCCCTCCTGCAGCTGGCCAAGGCCGGCGAGTCGGCCCCCGACCTCCTGGTGGGGTGCACCGGCGGCGGCTCCAACTTCGGCGGTCTGGCCTTCCCGTTCCTGCGGGAGAAGATGGCCGGGAAGATGGACCCGGTCATCCGGGCCGTGGAGCCGGCCTCGTGCCCGTCGCTCACCCGTGGCGTCTACGCCTACGACTTCGGCGACACCGCCGGCATGACCCCGCTCATGAAGATGCACACCCTGGGTCACGAGTTCATCCCCGACCCCATCCACGCCGGCGGCCTGCGCTACCACGGCATGGCCCCGCTCATCTCCCACATCTACGAGCTCGGCCTGATGGAGGCCGTCGCCATCCCCCAGACCGAGTGCTTCGCTGCGGCCATGCAGTTCGTCCGCACCGAGGGCATCCTCCCGGCGCCCGAGCCGACGCACGCCATCGCCGCCGCGGTGCGCGAGGCGCTGGCCTGCAAGGAGTCGGGCGAGGAGAAGGTCATCCTCACCGCCCTGTGCGGCCACGGCCACTTCGATCTCGCTGCCTACGACTCGTACCTCAGCGGGAACATGGTCGACGAGGAGGTGACCGACGCCCGCTTCGCTGCGGGCCTCGAGACCCTTCCCACGGTGGGCTGAGGCGCCAGGACCACTTCCGGAGCCTGGGCGGGTCGGGAGGACGGCGAACGGCCGTCGACCGGATCGGGCGAGGACGGGTGACCAGCGGCCGATGACCGGTCCGACCGGCGTCAGTCGTGGGCGGCGGCCTCGGCCTGGCTGACCCAGGTCTGGTACATCTCGGCGTAGCGACCGCCGGCGGCCACCAGCTCGGCGTGGCTGCCCAGCTCCACGATGCGGCCGTCGTCGATGACGGCGATCCGGTCGGCCCGCATGGCCGTGGAGAGCCGGTGGGCGATGAGGATGGCCGTCCGGTTCTCCAGCAGGACGTCGAGGGCGGCCTCGATCTTCGTCTCCGAGCGGAGGTCGAGGTTGGAGGTCGCCTCGTCCAGCACCAGGACCCGGGGCCGGGCCAGGAAGGCCCGGGCCAGGGCGATGAGCTGACGCTCGCCGGAGGAGAGGGTCTGGCCCCGTTCGTGCACCACCGTGTCGAGGCCCTGGGGCATGCGCTCGACGACCTCGGCCAGCCCGACCCGCTCGACCGCCTCGGCCACCTCCTCGGTGGAAGCCTCAGGCCGGGCGAAGGCGATGTTCTCGCCGATGGTGCCGGCGAAGAGGAACGGCTCCTGGGGCACCACGCCCAGCTGGCTCCGCAGCGAGCGCATCGTCACGTCTCGCAGGTCGTGGCCGTCGATGGTGACCCGGCCGGCCGTCGGGTCATAGAAGCGGGTCACCAGCTTGGCCATGGTCGACTTGCCGGCCCCCGTCGGCCCCACGAAGGCCACCGTCTCGCCCGGGGCCATGGCCAGGTCGACGTCGCGCAGGACGGGCCGGCCGGCCTGGTAGGCGAAGGAGACGTGCTCGAAGGCGATGGCCCCCTCGATGGGCGGGAGCACGGCGGCCCCGGGCGCCTCGTGGACCTCGGGCTCGGTGTCGCACAGGGCCCGGAGCTTGGTGATCGACGACTGGCCCTGCTGGTAGGTGTTGTACTGCTGCACCAGGAGCTGGATGGGCTGGAAGAACCGGTTGAGGTAGAGGAAGAAGGCCACCAGGGCGCCGATGGAGAGGGTGTGGTGGAGGACCATCGTCCCGCCCACGGCCAGCAGGACGGCCTGGCCGAGGATGCCCAGGAGCTGGGTCCCCGGGCCGTAGACGGCGTTGATCCGTCCCGTGAAATTGTTGTCGTCCCGGTAGGCGCCAACCACGTTGCGGTGGTGGATCACGTTGTGGCGCTGGCGGTTGTGGGCGGTGACGATGCGCACCCCGTGGAGGCTCTCGGACAGGTCGGCCAGCACGGCGGCAATGCCGTCGCGGACCCGCTCGTAGCCCCGCTCGGAGGCCCGGGTGAACCAGATCGACGCCCCGACCAGGGCCGGGATGATCAGCACCACGGTGATGGCGGCCAGGCGGACATCGGTGGTGAAGAGGATGATGGTGATGACCACCATGGTCAGCCCCTGGAGGACCAGCTGGGCCAGCCCGTCCTGGAGGAGCTGCTGGAGGTTCTCGATGTCGCTGGTCATCCGGCTCATGATCACGCCGGCCTTCTCGTCGGTGAAGAACCCGAGCGACAGCCGCTGGAGGTGGGCGAAGACCTTGATCCGCAGGTCGTGCATCACCCAGGCGGCCAGGCGGCCGGTCACCTGGGCCTGGTAGCGCTGGGCCACGGCGGCCACGGCCACCGAGACCAGGTAGGCGGCCGCCATGGCCACGACCACCGAGAAGCGCTTCTGGCCCACCATCCCCTGGTTGATGGCGATCTCGGTGAACTTGGGCCCGGCCTGGGAGGCCACGGCGATGACCACGATGAGCACGCCGGCCAGGGCCAGCATCCCCGGGTACTTGGTGAGGAGGCGGGTGAGGGTGAGCCGCCGGAGCTCGGACTCGTCGGCGTTCTGCTCGAAGGCCAGGGCCGAGGCGGCGTGCTCGGGCTCGTCGGCCAGGAGGACGTCCACCCGGGTCTGGAGCTCGGAGGGGATGCCGGCGAAGGGCAGTCCCGGGGCCGAGGGTCGGCCGAAGCCGCCGGGCGGTCCTGCGAACCCGCCGCCCCAGCTCATCGGACGCCCTCGGCGGCCAGGGCGCCGTCCGGGGTCTCCCCGGCGGCACCGTCGTCGTGCTCGGCCTCGAACTCGGCGGCCTGGGCCAGGACCTCGGCATAGAGGGGCGTGGTGGCCAGGAGCTCGGCGTGGGTCCCGTCGGCCACCACCCGGTGGCCGTCCAGGAGGACGACCCGGTCGGCCAGGGAGATGGTGGAGAGCCGGTGGGCGATGATCAGGGTGGTCCGGCCCGTCATGTGCTCGCGCAGGCCGGCGTGGATGGCCTGCTCCACCTGGACGTCGATGGCGCTGGTGGCGTCGTCGAGCACCATGACCGGCGGGTTGACCAGCAGGGTCCGGGCGATGGCGATGCGCTGGCGCTGGCCGCCCGAGAGGGTGTAGCCCCGCTCGCCGACCACGGTGGCGTAGCCGTCGGCCAGCTCGGTGATGAACTCGTGGGCTCCGGCGGCACGGGCCGCCCGCTCCACCTCGGCGTCGCTGGCCCCGGGGCGCCCGTAGGCGATGTTGTCCCGCACCGACACGCTGAAGAGGAACGGCTCGTCGAGGACCACCCCCACGTTGGCCCGCAGGCTGGCCTGGGTGAGGTGGCGCACGTCGTGGCCGTCGATCTCGACGGCGCCGTGGCGGACGTCGTAGAAGCGGGTCAGCAGGCGGGCCACCGTCGACTTGCCCGAGCCCGTCCGCCCCACGATGGCCACGGTCTGGCCGGCCGGGACGTGGAGGTCGAAGTCGGCCAGCACCAGCTCGGCCGCCTCGGGGTCGTAGGCGAAGTCGACGTGGCGGAAGCGGACGTCGCCTCGGCAGTTGCGGAGGTCGACGGCGTCCTCGGCGTCGGTCACCGTGGGTCGCTCGTCGAGGATCTCGTAGATCCGCTCGGCCGAGGCGGCGGCCCGCTGGCCCATCATGATGAGCATCCCCAGCATCATGAAGGGGGCCTGGAGCATCATCAGGTAGGTGTTGAAGGCCAGGATGGCCCCGATGCCCAGGGTGCCGTGGATGACCATCCACCCGCCGAAGAGGAGCACCAGGGCCAGGCCGACCTGGGGCAGGTTCTGGACCAGGGGGGCGAACCGGGCCCGGAGGTCGGCGTCCTTCACGTAGCCCCACTCGAGGCGCTTGGCGGCGTCGGCCAGGGCGCGCAGCTGGGCCTCCTCGGCGGCGAAGGACTTGACCACCCGGACCCCGTTGACGTTCTCGTCGACGATGGTGGCCACGTCGGCCAGGCGGGCCTGGATGATCCAGGAGATGGGGAACATGGCGTTGCGCATGCGCAGGCCGGCCCAGTAGACGAGCGGCATGGTGGCCATGGCCACGAAGGCCAGGGGCACGTCGATGGAGAGCATGAAGCCGAAGGCCACCACGGCCATCGAGCACTGGACCAGGATGAGCGGCCCGAAGGTGAGGTACATCTGCACCGAGCGGATGTCGGAGTTGGCCCGGGAGATGAGCTGGCCCGACTGGACCCGGTCGTAGAAGCCGAACGACAGCGTGGTCAGGTGCTCGTAGATGATGGTCCGCAGGTCGTACTCGATGTCGTAGGCCGTCTCGTAGAGGAAGCTGCGAGCGATGTACCCGCTGATGCCGGCCGCCACCCCCAGGCCGACGATCCACCAGACGTAGTGCGACAGCGGCACGGTGTGGGCCTCGATGGCGTTGGTGATGGCGTGGTTCAGCAGGTTGGGGATCATCACCTGGAGCACCAGGCCGATGAAGGAGAGCGCCAGCGAGATGCCGAACACCGTCCGGTGGGCGGCCAGGATGGGCAGGGCCCGGCGCAGCCACGACTTGGAGGTGTCCGGGTCGATCCCCGGCGGGGGAGCCTCGGTCCGGGCTTCGACGGCGACGGGGGAGAACTCGGTGCCGACGTCGGTGGTCGGGGTCCGCCGCGTCCGCGACGCCCTGCTCACGTGGTGACCTGCTGGGCGCCGTAGGCCAGGAAGGCCCGCCGCCACATGGTCAGGCCGTCGAACGCCCGGGTCGCCGCCCCATCGTCGTCCAGGGCGGCGGCCACCGCGGCCAGGCGAGCGTCCACGGCGGCGTCGGCGGCATCGAGGGCCCGCCGTCCCCCGGCGGTGAGCTCGAGGGCCACCCGGCGCCGGTCACCGGCCACGGCCCGGCGCTCCACCAGGTGGCGGGCGACCAGGCCGTCGACCACGGCGGTCACCGTGGCCGGCCGGACGGCCAGCCGCTGGGCCAGGTCGGACGGGATGGCCGAGCGCTCGTCGAGGAGGCCGAGCACCCGGTACTGGGGGAGCGAGAGGTCGGCGTCGGCCAGGCCGATCTCCACCTGCTTGGACAGCCACGCCGCCGTGCGGCCCAGGGTGCGCCGTTCGCCGGGCTCCGGGGTGTTGTCTCCGTCGATGGCCGGGGTGGTGGAGCGTGTCGCTTCGATAGTCACATAGTTAGAGTATCGAATGGTTGCCGGAGATCATCCGGCCTGGAGTTCGACGCCGCCGATGACGCCATACTCGTGCCCATGACCACAGAGTCGCTACGCGCGGTCCGAGATCATCTGTCCGCAGTGATCGATCGGGTCGAACACCACCATGAGCGGGTGGTCGTCACGCGACGTGGGAGGCCGGCCGCCGTGCTGATCAGCCCCGATGACCTCGCGCAGTTGGAGGGGACGATCGAGGTGCTCAGCGATCCCGCCGCGCTGGCCGACATCCGCGAGGCGGACGCGGCCTACGACCGAGGTGACGTCCTGGTGCTGCGGATCGACCACCGGCGCGCCGTCTGCCGCCCGAACTGAGCGGACCTCGGGTCGGGCCGGTCAGGAGACGATGGCGGCCGTCGAGAGGTTGAGCCCGTCGGGGGTGCGGGAGCGGTGGACGGCCTGGACCTCGGTGAACTCGCTCAGGCCCCAGGTGCCGTTCTCGATGCCCACCCCGCTCCACTTGAAGCCGCCGAAGGGCTGCTGGGGCCCGAGGGCCAGGTGGGTGTTGATCCACGCCGTGCCGCACTCGAGGCGGGCGGCCACCGCGGCGGCCCGGTCCTCGTCGGCACCCCACACCGACCCGGACAGGCCGAAGTGGGTCCCGTTGGCCCGCTCCACCACGTCGTCGACGTCCCGGTAGGGGATGACCGGGAGGGCCGGGCCGAACTGCTCCTCGTCGACGATCCGGGTGCCGTCGGCGATGCCGGTGAGGATGGTCGGCTCGAAGAAGTAGCCGGGCCGGTCCATGGCCTTGCCGCCCGCCGCGGCCACCGCCCCGTGGGCCAGGGCGTCGGCCACCAGCTCCTTGACCCGGGTGAACTGGGGGGCGTTGTTGATGGGGCCGAGCTTGGTCTCGGGGTCGGTGCCGTCACCCATGCGCACCGCTGCGGCCTGGGCGGCCAGCCCGTCGACCACGGCGTCGTGGAGCGACTCGGGGACGTAGACCCGCTTGACGGCCGAGCACACCTGGCCGCTGTTGAGGAAGGCCGCAGCGAAGATGGCCCGGGAGACCGCCGCCGGGTCGGCGTCGTCGAGCACGATGGCCGGATCGTTCCCGCCGAGCTCCAGGGTGACCCGCTTGAGGTCGGGGGCGGCCGAGGCGGCCACCAGCTTCCCGGTGGCGATCGAGCCGGTGAAGCTGACCTTGCGGGGCACCGGGTGGGCGGTCATCCAGGCGCCGAGGCCGTCGCCCCCGCTGACCACGTTGAGGACGCCGGCGGGCAGCACGTCACGCAGGAGCTCGCCGACCTTGAGGGTGGTGAGCGGGGTGAAGGGCGAGGGCTTCAGCACCAGGGTGTTGCCGGCCAGCAGGGCCGGGGCGATCTTCCAGAAGGCCAGGGTGAGGGGGAAGTTCCAGGGCGTGATGGCGGCGACCACCCCGATGGGCCGGCGCACCACCTCCACGAAGGCCGACTCGTCGTCCTGGATCACCTGGGGGGCCACCTCGAGGTTGGCGAAGTACTGGCACCAGATGGCCGAGGCGAAGACCTCCATGGTGGCGTCGGCCAGGGGCTTGCCCTGCTCGGCGGTGAGGATGGGGGCGAGATCGCCGGCGTGGGCCATCAGGGCGTCGGCCACGGCGTTGAGGGCGGCCCGGCGGGCTGCCTCGTCGGTGCGCCAGGAACGCTGGGCGTCGGCGGCCGATGCGAAGGCGGCGTCCAGCTGGGACTGGGTGCACTCGGGGGCGTGGGCGAAGACCTCGCCGTTGGCCGGGTTGATCACGCCGAAGGAGTCGGCGGCGTCCGGGGCGCTCCCGCCGATGGTCATGGTGAAGTCGGACATGGGGTTTCCCTCCCTGCGGTGGCGGCACATCGCTCCGACGTGCGTGGGGCTGATCGGTCGGCCCGGAGCCAGCGTACCCAGGGGGCGCAGTCGGCGCCCGGGCAGCCGGGGAGGACGGGCGTAGGGTGCCGGGCATGGACGTGGCCGACGATCCGGACCTCGGAGCGTGCCGTCCGTGGCGGGCGGCCGTGTGGGCCCTGCGCTGCGGCTACGGCGCCCTGGGCGTGGTGGCGGTCGGCCTGGTGGTCCGGGCCACCGGCGGGACCCCGTGGATCCTGGCTGCCGGCGTGGTCGCCTGGCTGGGGTGTGCGGTGGTGCTCGCCATCGGCTTCGTGCGCACGCTCCTGCGCCATCCCGGGCTCCGGTCCCACTTCCTCGGGGTGCGCCGCCGGCTCCTGTCCGACACCGTCCACCGGAGGCCGCCCGCCGGCAAGGTGTGAGCGGGCGTCGAGCGGGCCGATCGGGGCCGCCGGCGGTCCGACCGGTCGGCGTGGGCCACAATGACGTCCTGGTGCAGGGTGCTCCCACCCTGCGTGTCACCGGGGACGACCCCGGGAGAAGACCGGGGGCGACCCCGGGAGAAGGAGGGTACCCGTGTCCACCGAGGAGACCCGCGCCGTGGTGGCGCACCACATGGAGGCCCTGGCCGCCGGCGACGTCGACCGGGTGATGGAGGACTACACCGACGACTCCGTCTTCATCATCAACCTCGGCGGGGTGCTGATCGGCGCCGACGCCATCCGGCCGGTCTTCGAGGCGTCGGCCGGGATGCCCGGCTTCACCGAGACGGCCTCCTTCACCGAGGGCGAGGTCCACTACGTCACCTGGACGGCCGACGGCATCGCCATGGGGTCGGACACCTTGATCGTGCGGGACGGCAAGATCGCCGTCCAGACGGTGGTCGTCTCCCTGGCCTCGTAGCCGCACGCCCAGACGGGCGCCGGCCCGGTCCTGCGCCGGCGTGGTGCCGGCGGGATCCGTTCAGACGAGCGCCGGCTCCGGGGCGGGAGCGGCCGGGCCCGCCCCGCCGGTCGTGCCGTCGCCGTCGGCGTCGGGGTCGATGGCGATGTGGGGGAGCAGTCGGTCGAGCCACGCAGGGAGCCACCAGTTGGCTCGCCCGAACAGGAACATCAGGGCGGGCACGATGGCCATCCGGATGAAGACGGCGTCCATCACGATGCCCCCGGCCAGGCCGAGCCCGAACTCCTTGATCACGTTGATCCCGCCCAGGATGAAGGCGCCGAAGACCAGCACCATGATCAGGGCGGCGGCCGTGATGGTCTTGCCGGTGGCGGCCAGGCCGTTGCGCACGGCGGTGCGGTTGTCTCCCGAGCGCAGCCACTCCTCGTGGATGCGGCTGATCAGGAAGACCTCGTAGTCCATCGAGAGCCCGAAGAGGATGGCGAACATCATCACGGGCAGGAACGCCTCGATCGGCCCGGTGCGGCTCACCCCGAAGACGGAGTCGAGCCAGCCCCACTGGAAGACGGCCACCAGGATGCCGAAGGCGGCGCCGATGGAGAGCAGGTTCATGCACGCCGCGGTCAGCGGGATGAGCAGGCTCCGGAAGACCACGGTGAGCAGGAGGAACGACAGGAGGACGACGAGGCCCACGAAGAGCGGGAGCTTCGTCCCGAGCACGTGGGCGAAGTCGGCGAAGATCGCCGTGATCCCGCCGACGTAGACGGTGGTGCCGCTCCCGTCCACCACCGAGGGGATGGTCTGGGTCCGCAGCCGGGCGATGAGGTCGGTGGTGGCCGCCGCCTGGGGGGACGAGGACGGGTAGACGATGATGAGGGAGACCTGGCGGCCGTCCCGGGCCGGGAGGTTCACCGGGGGCACCACCGAGGCCACATCGGGCTGGGTGCGGATGGCGGCGGCCAGCCGCCCGAGGGTGGCCGTGTCGGCCTGGCCCGGGTGCACGGCCACCAGCTGCAGCGGGCCGTTGAACCCGGGGCCGAACCCGGAGGCCAGGAGGTCATAGGCCTGGCGGGTGGTCTGGTTCTTGGGGTCGTTCCCCTGGTCGGCGTGGCCCAGGCGGAGCTGGAGGAAGGGCACGGCGGCCAGCAGCACCACGGCCAGGGCGGCCACAGCCGGCAGGACCGGGCGGGTGCGGATGAAGTCGGCCCACCGGGGCCAGAAGCCCGAGGTGCCCGCCCCCACGATGCGGGGCCCGTTGGCGGCCAGGTCCCGCTTCTGCTTGCGGCTGAGGACCCGGGGCCCGATGAAGCCCAGCATGGCCGGCAGCAGGGTCAGGGCGGCCACCATGGTGAAGGCCACGCCGATGGAGGCGGCCACGGCCAGGCCGTAGAGGAACGAGACGCCGAGGGCGAACATGCCCAGCAGGGCGATGCACACGATGATCCCGGCGAAGAGGACGGCCCGGCCCGACGTGTTCACCGCGGTGGCGATGGACGTCTCGAGGTCGTTGCCGGCCAGCAGGCCCTGGCGGTGCCGGGTCACGATGAAGAGGGCGTAGTCGATGCCCACGCCGAGGCCGATGAGCAGAACCAGCTCGGTGGAGAAGTCCGGCATCTTGAGCACGTGGGAGAGGAGGCCGATCACCCCGATGGCCGTGCCCAGTGAGGCCATGGCCGAGACGATGGGCAGGGCCATGGCGAAGAACGAGCCGAAGACGAGGAAGAGGACGACGCCGGCCAGGAGCACACCGGGCAGGGTGCCGCCGATCGACGGTCGGGCCGCCTGCTCGGCGATCTGGCCGGCCACCGCCACCTCCAGCCCGTGGCCGGCCGCCGAGGTGACCAGGTCCACGAAGGCCTGGGACTGGGTGGTGGTCAGGCCGTGGTTGTCCACGGCGAAGGTGACTGTGGCGAAGGCCGTGCGGCCGTCGGTGGAGATCTGACGGGCCCCCAGGGGGCCATAGGGGCTCTGGATCACGGTGACGTGGGGGAAGGCCGCCACCTTCGCCAGCATGGCCGTGACCCGCGCCTCGACCGCCGGGTCGGTGACCGTGGTCGGCCCGGTGGTGTGGACGACGATCTGCTCCTCGTCGCCGGCCCGGCCCGGGGCGGCCGCCTCGAGCAGGTCGAGGGCCTGGGTCGACTCGGTGTGGGGGAGCGAGAAGCCGCTGGCATACGCCGTGCCGACGGTCCGGGCCAGGAGCGTGGCGCCCACCAGGGCGACCAGCC
>CAXBRB010000029.1:0-17543 GCA_963977795.1 uncultured Acidimicrobiaceae bacterium | reverse complement strand
GGGACGCCAGCCAGCGGGGCGCCGTCCGGCACCACCCGCTGACGGTCCCCCGACCTGCCCGACGGGCCCGGACGGTGCGCTCCCCGGCACCGCCCGGGCCCCGGGCGGGCCCGGCGGCGGTCCGGTTGGGCCCTAGCCTCGGGCCATGACTCCACCGGACGACCGCTACTCCCACGGCCACCACGAGTCCGTCCTCCGCAGCCACCGCTGGCGCACGGTGGCGAACTCCGCCGCCTACCTCCTCCCCCACCTGACACCCGGATCCACCGTGCTCGACGTGGGGTGCGGACCGGGCACCCTCACCGCCGACCTGGCCCGGCGGCTCGGCACGGGGCACGTGATCGGCGTCGACCGGGTCGAGGAGATCGTGGCAGCTGCCCGGGCCGACCACCCATCAAGCGACGGCGCCGACCTCTCCTTCGAGGTCGATGACGCCTACGCGCTGGCCATCGGGGACCGATCCGTCGACATCGTCCACGCCCACCAGGTCCTCCAGCATCTGACCGACCCCGTGGGTGCGCTGTCCGAGTGGCGGCGTGTCCTCCGGCCCGGCGGGCTGCTGGCCGTGCGGGACACCGACTTCGGCGCCATGGCCTGGGGACCGGCCGACCCGGTCCTCGAGGAGTGGCTGGCCCTCACCCACCGGCTCACCCGCCGGAACGGCGCCCAGGCCGACGCCGGGCGCCACCTGGCCGGCTGGGTCCGGGCCGCCGGCTACCGCGACCTGGTAGTCACCTCGTCCAACTGGACGTTCCACACCGCCGAAGAGCGGGCCTGGTGGGGCGGCCTGTGGGCCGACCGGGTCACGGCCAGCGCCTTTGCCCACCAGGCGGTGGAGTACGGGCTGGCCACCACCGAGGAGCTGGCAGCCATGGCCACGGCGTTCCGGAGGTGGGCCGACGACCCGGACGGGGTGTGCATCACCGTGCACGGCGAGGTCCTGGCCCGGGCCTGAGCCACGGTCCCGGGGCGGGTGGCGGTGCGGCTCAGCTGCCGACGGCGGCGGCCACCGCCCGCACGTCGTCGAGGTGGTGCCGGGCCTCGTGGAGGCCCTGAGCAGCCACCCAGCGGAGCGGCACGGGGTCGGGACCGAGGAAGGCGTAGCCCATGCGGCGCTCCGTCGCCCCCGGCGGAAGGCAGTCCACCGTCCGCCCGAGCAGGCCGGCGGCCACGGTGAGCTCGGCGGCCACCACCTCGGGTGTGTCGAGACGAGCGAAGCCGGCGTCGATCCGGGCGTCGCGGAGGATGGGCTGGCTCTCGTAGCCGTCGAGGAGCGTCCCCATGACCAGTCGCTCCCGGACGGCGAGGAGGACGTCCCGGACGTGGCCGGCGTACTCGAGGACCGACCAGCACGCCGGCTCCGGCCGCACCCCCGCACGGTCACCGACCGACCGGAGGATGCTGACGATCCCGTCGGCCGCCTCGGCCACCCCGGCCGGCACGGCGCCGGGCGGCGTGGCGTCCCAGCAGAAGCCGCAGCCCGGGCAGGTGGCCGGCGTCCCGTCCGCCACGGTCAGCCGACGCCCCCCACCGGCTCGACGGCCTGGTCGTCGTCGGGCTCGCCCACGTCGTCGTGCTGGGCCAGGTGGTGGCGATCGACGTTGATCATCACCACGAAGACCAGGGCGGCCAGGAACATCGACCCCGCCCCCCAGCGGAAGGCCACGGTGAAGCCGTGGGTGAGGGCGTCAGGCGGGCTGGCCCCGTGGGGCAGGGCGGGGCCGTGCCACGGATGGACCAGGGCGTAGGCCGCGGTGGCGCTGATGGCGATGGTGTTGAAGATGGCCGTGCCCAGCGAGCCACCGATCTGCTGGGTGGTGTTGAGCACGGCTGAGGCGATGCCGGACTCGTGGAAGGGCACGTTGAACAGCGCGGTGGACGAGACGGTGACGAAGGCCAGACCGAGGCCGAGGCTCATGAGCAGGAGGGCCGGGAGCACCGAGGTGACGTAGCTCGAGGTGGCGGTGATGAACGAGAGGTAGATGAGGCCCGAGCAGGCCATGAGGAGGCCGATGGTCCCGAGCGGCCGGGGCCCCACCCGGGGCAGGAGCTGGCTGGCCACCGTGGCGCTGACGGCCACCCCGATGGAGAACGGGAGGAAGCAGAGGCCCGACCGGATCGGCGAGTAGCCGTGGACGATCTGGAAGTAGAAGGTCATGAAGAGGAACATCCCGAACAGGCCCGCCCCCTGGAGCACCTGGGAGAGGTAGGAGCCGCCACGGATCCGGTCGAGGAGGATGCCCAACGGGAGGAGCGGGTGCTCGGTGCGGGACTCGACGACGAGGAAGGTGGCCAGCAGGAGGACGCCCACGGCAAGGAAGGCGATGGTCTTGGACGACCCCCACCCATTGCCGGCCGTGGCCGCCTCGGTGATGCCGTAGACGAGGGACACGAACCCCAGCGTCGACAAAAGGGCGCCGGGCACGTCGTAGCGGGTGGTGCCGTGGAGCCGGCTCTCCCGCACGTTGGGGATGGCCAGGCTCACGGCGAGCAGCGCCATGGGCACGTTCACGAAGAGGCACCACCGCCACGAGGCGTACTGGGTGAGCAGGCCGCCCACGATCAGCCCGATGGCCGCCCCGGCCCCGGACAGGGCGCCGTAGACGCCGAAAGCCTTGGCCCGCTCCTTGGAGTCGACGAAGGTGACCGAGATGAGCGAGAGGGCGGCGGGAGCCAGGAGGGCGCCGAAGGCCCCCTGAAGCGCCCGGGCGGCGAAGAGCCACCCCTGGGCCGGGGCGAACCCGCCCAGGGCCGAGGCGCCGGCGAAGCCCAGCAGCCCGATGATGAAGACCCGCTTGCGGCCGGCGTAGTCGGCGATGCGGCCGCCCAGGAGGAGGAGGCCGCCGAAGGCCAGCGTGTAGGCGGTCACCACCCACTGGCGGTTGGCGTACGAGATGCCCAGCGCCCGCTGGGCGTCGGGCAGGGCGATGTTCACGATGGAGGCGTCGAGCACCACCATCAGCTGGGCGATGGCGATGACCACGAGGGCCCGCCAGCGCCGGGGGTCGGGGACGTGGCTCTCGTGGGGGTTGGGGGAGGTCATGGGATCAGCGTAACGGGAGGGGGTGCGGCGGCCGGCGACGGGGCCGGTGCCGGGGCAGCCGGCTCTGGCAGACTCGGCCCATGTCCGATGCCACCCCCGTCGTCCTCGTCCACGGGAACCCCGAGACCCCCGCCGTCTGGGACCTGGTCGCCGACCGCCTGGGCTCCCGCCCGGTGCACCGAGCCCACCTGCCTGGCTTCGGCCGCCCGGTCCCCGCCGACTTCGCCGCCACCATGGACGAGTACGCCTCCTGGCTGGCCGGTGAGATCGAGGCGGTGGGCACCCCGGTGCACCTGGTCGGCCACGACTGGGGCGGGGCCCTCACCCTCCGGGTGGCCGAGCTCCGTCCCGACCTGCTGGCCTCCTGGGCCAGCGACGCCGTCGGCCTGCTCCACCCGGAGTACGTCTGGCACGACCTGGCCCAGGTCTGGCAGACCCCGGGGGCCGGCGAGGAGGCGGTGGCCGCCATGGCCGCCCTGCCGGCCGAGGACGCCGTGGCCGGGTTCGAGGCCATCGGCATCCCCCGGGCCCAGGCCGCCGCCTTCGTGGCCGCCATCGACGACACGTTCGGCCGGTGCGTCCTCGCCCTCTACCGCTCCGCCGTGCCCGAGCTCCTCCGGCCCTGGCGGGACGCCCTGGCGCAGGCGGCCCAGCGGCCGGGCCTGGCGGTGCGCTCCACCGGCGATCCCTACGTCGGTGACGGCCGTCTGGTGGCCGAGGCGGCCGAGGCAGCCGGCGCCGAGGTGGCCGTCATCGACGGGTGCGGGCACTGGTGGATGCTGGAGGACCCCGAGAGGGCAGCGGCCCTGCTCACCGCCTGGTTCGCCCGCACCGACCCCTGACGGGGGCCTGGCGCCGCCGGAGGCGGCTCAGGCCTGCGGCTCGTGGTACCAGTTGAACATCCACCGCACGCCGAACCGGTCGAGGCAGGACCCCCAGAGGGCGCCCCAGGGCATGTCGGCCAGCGGTGCGCCCTCCGACCCGTCCGCCGAGAGGGCGGCGTACAGACGCTCGGTCTCCTCCCGGGTGTCGGGCTCGAGGTTGATGGTGGTGTTGTTCCCGACCCGCAGCTGGTGCCCCATCGACTCCAGCATGTCGGTGCCCATCAGGACGTGGCCGGCCAGGATGGGCAGCTCGACGTGCATGATCATGGCCTGCTCCGCCTCGCTCAGCTGCGGGGCGCCGGGCGGCATCGGCATGTCCCCCATCCGGGTGGCCGGCCGGATGTACTCCGTGCCGAAGACCTCCCGGTAGAAGGCGAAGGCCTCCTCCGTGGTCCCCATGAAGTTCAGATAGGTGCTGACCCTGGCCATCGGAGGCTCCTCGCCGGTACCGACGGAACGGCACCTCGCCCGACACCTTACGGCCCCCGGCGGCGTCCGCCCTATCCTTGGCCGGTGACCGAGCCCACGACGTCCGGGGAGCCCCACGCCACGCCGGCGCCCGACGCCCGGGCCGCCGCCCGCCGCCTGCGTGACGGCCTGGCTGCGCTCTCGGTCATCGACACCGTGGCCGTGGGCGTGATCGTCGGCCTGCTGGTGTGGATCGACCGGGTGGCCGCCCCGCACCAGGCCCCCTTCCTGGTCGCCTCGTTCGCCTCCTCGGTCATCATCCTCTTCGCTCTCCCCGATCTCGACATCGCCCGGTCCTGGAGCGTCATCGGCGGCCAGCTCCTCGGTGGCCTGGCCGGGCTGCTCTGCGGGACGCTGGTCCCCGGACCGGTCGGGGTGGTGGCCGGCTGTGCCGTGGCCCTGTCCTTCGTGGCCATGCGGCTGGCCCACGCCGTGCACCCGCCCGGCGGCGCCACCGCCCTGGTCGTGGCTGTCCAGCCGCACAACCAGACGATCCACTTCCTCGTCTTCCCGATCCTGGCCGGCTCGGTGACCATCGTCGTCTTCGCCTGGGCGGTGCACCTGCTGGACCGGTACGTGCTGACCCGGTTCACCCGAAGGGACAGGAGGAGCTGACCCCGGAGAGCGTAGGTGTGATCCCCCACCTGGACGGCTGGCCAGCCCTACGCTCGGAGCCACCAGGATCCTGCTGTCGAGCAGGACGGGAAGGGGGAAGCAGTGGGAGCGATCATGGCCGCCGGATCGTCGTTCGGAGGAACAGGGTTCATCGGACTCGCCTTCGCCGTGCTCATCATCGCCGGCTGGTGGACGATCTTCACCAAGGCCGGACGCCCCGGCTGGGGGGCGATCATCCCCTTCTACAACGTGTACCTCACCTGCAAGGTGGGCGGGAAGCCGGGGTGGTGGTGGATCCTGTTCTTGATCCCGATCGTCAACATCGTGATGGCGTTCGTCGTCCTCATCGCCGTGGCCAAGGCGTTCGGCAAGGGCGCAGGGTTCGGCGTGGGCATGGTCCTCCTGCCGGTCATCTTCGTCCCCGTCCTCGGGTTCGGCAGCGCCACCTACCAGGAGGCCGCGCCGGCCTCGTGAGGGACTGCCGGCGGCTGCGCCGGTCGTAGCCCTTCCGGGGGCCGCGATCAGCCGGGTCCGCCGGCGTCCACCTCCCGGTGGACCTCCTCCATGTCGAGCTGAAGGGCCTGCTGGATGAGGTCCTCCAAGGCATCCCCGGGCAGGGCGCCGGGCTGACGGAAGACGATCACCTTCTCGCGGAGGATCATGAGGGTGGGGATCGACTGGATCCCGAACGAGGCCGCCAGCTCCTGCTGGGCCTCGGTGTCCACCTTGCCGAACAGCAGGTCGGGATGGTCCTCGGCTGCCGCCTCGAAGACGGGGGCGAACTGGCGGCACGGCCCGCACCA
Source organism: uncultured Acidimicrobiaceae bacterium (assembly GCA_963977795.1). Lineage (GTDB taxonomy): Bacteria > Actinomycetota > Acidimicrobiia > Acidimicrobiales > RAAP-2 > Bog-756. The sequence goes on along the minus strand of CAXBRB010000029.1, from coordinate 11,730 downwards.
CGACGCCCAGAAGTCGATGAGCACGGTGTCGTTGCCCGACACCACCTCGGCGAAGTTCTCTCCGGTCAGCTCCACGGTCGCCATCAGGTCCGTCCTCTCGTCTGGTTGCTCATCACTCCAACACGCCTTGCCGGGACGGTGTTCCCGGTCCGGTCAGACCGGGCGCATGCCCCGGACCAGCGTGTCGACGGCCGTCCGGGCACCATGGGCTGCCTCCACCGGCCGTCCGACCTGGCCGGCCCGGACGATCGCACATCCGGCGGCGGCCAGCACGTCGGCGGTCTGTTCGGCGTCGTAGAGCACGGCGGGATCGGGCGGGCCGCCCACTCCCCGCACCAGGTTGTCCCGGTCATGGGCCACGACCACCACCGTGCCCCCCGGAGCCAGCGACCGTGCTGCCGCCGCCAGGGCGGCGCTCCGGCCGGGCTCGGGCAGCTGCAGGTAGCAGACGAGGACCAGGTCGAAGCCGGGAGCCGACGGCTCCCAGGTGGTGACATCGGCCTCGACCCAGGTCACCTCCACCCCGGCCGCCTCGGCCAGCCGCCGCCCCTTGTCGAGGCCGACGGCGGAGAAGTCCACCCCGGTGACGTCCCATCCCCGGGAGGCCAGCCACACCGCGTTGCGGCCCTCGCCGCAGGCCAGGTCGAGGGCCCGGCCCGGTGGGAGGTCCTCCACCTCGGCGACGACGAACCGGTTGGGCTCGGCCGTCCACACCAGCCCGGCGGACGCATACCGTGCATCCCAGGCTGCTGCGTCCATCGGCCTGCTCCGTCCCGTCCGCTCAGACCGTGGTCGTCTGCAGCACGAGCCCGTTCCCGTCGGGGTCGTCGAACGTCACGAAGCGGCCCCACGGCGCCGTCTCGATCTCCCCGTCGATGGCCACCCCGGCCGCTCGCAGCCGGGTCACGTCGCCCTCGAGGTCGTCCGACTCCAGCACGGTCCCCTTGACGGCGCCGGCCGGCATGGTGGGGAACCAGGTGACCAGCGCCACTGCGGTGGCCGCCCCCGGGGGACGGATCCGCACCCACCGCTGCCCCGGCCCGAGCGGTGCGTCGTCCAGGAGGTCGAAGCCGAGCGTCCCGACGTAGAAGTCCACCGCCCGGTCCACGTCGGTCACCGGGAGGGAGAGCAGCTGGACTGCGGTGATGGGCACCGACGGCTCAGTTGATCTTGACCAGGTCGACGATGAAGATCAGCGTGTCGTTGGGGGCGATGCCCGAGCCGGCCGGGGCGTTCGCCCCGTAGGCCAGGTCCGGCGGGATGACGAGCTCGCGCCGGCCGCCGACCTGCATGCCGGCCACGCCGTTGTCCCAGCCGGCGATGACCTGGCCCTGGCCGAGGGCGAAGGGGAACGGCGAGCCGCGGTCCCAGGAGGCGTCGAACTGCTTGCCGGTCGTGTAGGACACCCCCACGTACTGCACCGTCACCTGGTCGCCGGGCTTGGCCTTGGGGCCGGTGCCGGTGATCAGGTCGGTCACCTGGAGGGTGGTGGGCGGCGGCCCCGTGGGGACGACCACCGCGGGCTTGGTCCCGAAGGTGCCGGCCGGCGACGGGGAGGAGACCGGCTGGGTGGCCACCGTCGTCGACGGCTGGTTGGCCGCCGTCGAGGTGGTGGTGGAGCTGGACGAGCTGGACGAGCAGGCGGCCAGACCCAGTCCGGCGGCCAGGGCCGCCGTGGCCAGGAGCGGGGTGCGGAGTCGGTTCATGCCCCAGACGGTAGCCGCCGCCACCCCGTCGGGACCGATCACGTGACACCCCTCTGGCACGGTCGGTCCATGCTCCTCTCCCGCCTGACCGAGGTCGCCGACATCCTGCGGGCCGCCCTGGCCGACCTCGATCCCGAACGCCTCAGCGGCGCCGACGCCGACCGGGTGCTGGCCGCCTTCGCCGAGGTGGAGCGGCTGGGCGCAGCCGGTCGCCTGCTGACCGCCCGACGGGTCGAGTCCTCCAACGTCTGGCGCCGCTCGGGCCACCGGTCGGCCGCGGCCCACATCGCCGAGGCCACCGGCACGGCCATCGGCCCGGCCATCGCCACCCTGGAGACGGCACGGCGCCTGGGCCAGCTGCCGGCCACCGACGAGGCGGTCCGCCAGGGCCAGCTGTCCGAGGCCCAGGTGAAGGAGATCGCCGGCGCCGCCATCGTCCAGCCCGAGGCGGAACAGGCTCTGGTGGAGGCGGCCGGCCAGCAGCCCCTGTCAGTGCTGAAGCTCCGGTGCCGGCGGGTCAAGGCTGCCGGCCGGGAGCAGCGGAGCACCTACGAGGCCGTGCGCCGGTCCCGCTACCTGCGCCACTGGACCGATGACGACGGGGCCGTGCGCTTCGACGCCCGCCTCACCCCGGACGACGGGGCCCGCCTCCTCGCCGCCGTCGCCGCCGAGGCCGACCGGCTGGGGGTGGCCGCCCGACGGGCCGGCGTGGTCGAGCCGGGTCGGGCCCTGGCCGCCGACGCCCTGGTCGCCCTGGTCGGACGCACCGGGGACGGGGAGCACGACGGTCCTGGAGCCGTGGTGCACGTCCGGGTGGACCACGCCGCCCTGCGCCGTGGCCACCTCGAGCCTGGGGAGGTCTGCGAGATCCCCGGGGTGGGACCGCTCCCGGTGGAGGTGGCCCGACAGCTGTCGGTGGACGCCGTGCTCGAGGTGCTGGTCACCGACGGCGTGGACGTGACCACCGTGGCCCACGCCGGCCGCACCATCCCCGCCGCCCTCCGCCGGGCCCTGGCCGAGCGGGATCCGACGTGCGTCGTCCCCGGCTGCACCGCCCGGGACCACCTGGAGATCGACCACCTCCTCCCCTACGCCCAGGGCGGCCCGGCCAGCCTGGAGAACCTGGCCCGCCTGTGCCGGTGGCACCACTACCTGAAGACGCACCAGGGGCACCGCCTCGAGCGGGCCGACGGGGGCGGGTGGCGGTGGAACGGGCCTGGGGCGCTGCCCGTGGCCGGGCCGGCGCGGGGTCCGTCAGGCTGACGACGGGGCGGGACCGTCGCCCGGATCGGACAGGGCGGCACCGCCGATCGGGCCCCGTCCGGCCAGCCAGGCCGCCTCGGCCAGGGCGGCCACCTCCCGGGCCGGCCGATCGAGCCGGCGGGCCGCCTCGGCCACGTCGTCGAACTCGGCCTTCACCCGCTCCGGACCGATCTTGACCCGAACGGGCTCCCCATCCACCTCCACGGTGGCGAACGACCGCGGCGAGGGCCACCGCTCACCGTGGAGAGCCCGCACCCCCAGCGTCCCCGTGGCCGACCGCAGCACCGCTCGCACCCGGGCCACGTCGGCCGGGTCGCAGAGAGCGCAGACGACGTGGCCGGGCCGCCCCTTCTTCATCACCACCGGGGACAGCCACGCATCGTGGGCACCGGCGTCGAGGAGCTGGGCCACGGCCAGCGCCAGGTGCTCGCCGGTGACGTCGTCGACCGTCGCCTCCAGCTGGACCACCGGCTGGCCCGCTCCCGGATCGGTCCCGCCGGCGTCGGGCATCGCCGTCCCCACCACCACCTGGGTGCAGTTGGCCAGGTCCTCCAGATCCCGGGAGCCTGCGCCGAACCCCTGGGCACGGACCTCCATCGGCGGAAGCGGCCCGAACCCGGAGGCCAGGGCGGCCAGCAGGGCGGCGCCGGTCGGCGTGGTCAGCTCGACGTCGACGTCCCGCCCCCAGGTCGGCGCCCCGACCGAGGCCAGGAGGGCCACCACGGCGGGTGCCGGGTTGGGGAGGGTGCCGTGGGCGGCCCGGACGGTGCCGGTGCCGGTGGCCACACCGCTGGCCCGGACCTCGTCGACCCCCAGGACCTCCAGGGCGGCCGCCGTGCCCACCACGTCGACGATGGCGTCGTGCCCTCCCACCTCGTGGAAGTGGACCTGGTCGGCCGGGCGACGGTGGAGGCGGCCCTCGACGGCGGCCAGCACGGCGAAGGTGGCCCGGGCCCGGGCGGCCACCCGCTCAGGCAGGGACGCCGCCTCGAGCAGGGCGACGATGTCGGCGTGGGTGCGGGCCACCGTGCTGTCCTCGGCGGTGACCACGGCCCGGGTGGCGGCGATCCCGCCGCGCAGCACCGGCTCCACGTCGAGGTGCCAGCCGTCGAAGGGGAGCCGCTCCAGCAGCCCGACCACCTCGGCCAGGTCGGCCCCGGCGTCGATCAGGCTCCCGAGGGCCATGTCGCCGGCGATCCCGGCGAAGCAGTGGAACCAGGCCACGGTCGGCCCGACCGAACGGGCGGCGGCCGGCCCGGCGGGTGCGCCCGCCCCTTCGCCGGTCACGGGAGCATGCGGGCCACGGCGCACGCCGCACCGAACCCGTTGTCGATCCCCACCACGGTGATGCCCGCGGCGCACGAGGCGTGCATGGCCAGCAGCGCCGTCACCCCCTCCAGGCCGGCGCCGTAGCCGGTGCTGGTGGGGACGGCCACCACCGGCGCCGGGGTGATGCCGCCGACCAGGCTGGCCAGGGCGCCCTCCATCCCGGCCACCACCACGACCGCGTCCACCTCGGCCAGCTCGTCGGCCGAAGCCAACAGGCGGTGCACCCCGGCCACCCCGCAGTCGGCCAGGACGGTGGGACGGAGCCCGAGGGCGGCCAGGGTGGCCTCGCACTCCCGGGCCACCGGCAGGTCGGACGTCCCGGCGGTGACCACCAGGGTCCGGGCCGTGCGGGGCGCCGCCGGGCGCCACACCACGGTGGCCAGCTCGCCACGGGTCCGGTCGGCACCGGTGGCCGGGCCGGTCACCGTCACCGCGCATCCAGGGTGGTCGGCGGCCACGCGGTCGACCTGGTCGGCATCGGCCCGGGTGAGGATCACCGGGCCGGAAGCACCGGCCACGAGCTCGCCCACGATGGCCGAGCACTGCTCGGGCGTCTTGCCCTGGCCATAGACGGCCTCAGGCAGGCCCTGGCGCAGGTGGCGGTGGTGGTCGACCCGGGCGAAGCCCAGGTCGGCGAAGGGCAGGCGGCGCAGGCGCAGGAGGGCGTCATCGGGCGAGCAGGTCCCGGCCCGCACCTCCTCGAGCAGCCGCTGCAGCGCCGGTCCGTCCATGATGTTCACTATCCTGCCTGTCCATGGCCGCCGACGCACCTCCGCCGTCCGCCGCGGCCCCGTCGCTGCGGATCGGCTACCTCGGCCCTGAGGGGACCTTCACCGAGGAGGCCCTCCTCTCGGTGCCCGAGTACGCCGCCGCCGCCGTGGAGGCCCATGGCTCGCTGGTGGACGTCCTGGAGGCGGTCCGGACCGGTACCGTCGATCTCGGCTTCGTCCCCCTGGAGAACGCCATCGAGGGCACCGTGCGGGACATCCTGGACAGCCTGGTGCTCGACTACGACCTGCGCATCCAGCGGGAGGTCGTCCTCGACGTGCACCTCCACCTCCTGGCCGCCCCCGGGGTGGCCCTGGCCGACATCGAGCGGGTGGCCTCGATCCCCGTGGCCACCGCCCAGTGCCGGCGGTTCCTGACCGAGCACCTGCCCGACGTTGAGCTGGTGGCCACCAACTCCACGGCCGACGCCGCCCGCCTGCTGGGGACCGGGGACCCGGTCCTGGCCGGCCGGCCCACCGCCGCCATCGCCCCCCGCCTGGCCGCCGACCTCTACGGCCTCGCCGTCCTGGCCGAGCGGGTCGAGGATCATCCCGACAACCAGACCCGGTTCATCGCCGTGGCCCGGACCGGGATCCCCGCCCCCACCGGCCACGACCGCACCTCCATCGCCTGCTTCCAGCGGGCCGACCAGCCGGGCAGCCTGTACGCCATCCTGGGGCACTTCGCCGCCCGCAACATCAACCTGACCAAGCTGGAGTCACGGCCCACCAAGCAGGCCCTGGGCGACTACTGCTTCATCATCGACTTCGAGGGGCACGTCGGCGACGCCGTGGTGGCCGACTGCCTGCGGGACCTGCGGGCCGAGCTGGCCGGAGTCAAGTTCCTCGGCTCCTACCCGGCCGCCGGCGAGACCGGCGAGGCCATCCGGGCCGAGGCCGATGTGTCACGGCGCGCCGCCGAGCAGTGGCTGGACGAGCTCCGCGCCGAGATCGCCGGCTCCTGACCCGCCGGGTCCCGCACTACCCTGGCCCCGTCCGGGAGGGATGGCAGAGCGGACGAATGCACGGCTCTTGAAAAGCCGCGAGGCGCAAGCCTCCGTGGGTTCGAATCCCACTCCCTCCGCCCGTCACCCGCGAACCGGCCCGTCGGCCGGCCGCCTCAGGCGAAGAACGAGGCGACGATCACCAGGACGGCGGTGGACACGGCGATCCACACGGCGAAGAACCGGATAAGGCGGATCCGGTACCAGGTCTTGCCGGCGTAGCGCCCCTTGCGGGCCCGGTTCCACAGGCCGATCAGGATGAAGGCCATGAGGATCAGGTGGGCCAGCGTCGAGCCCATGAAGTACTCGTACACCGAGGCGTAGGAACCGTCGATGGTGGTGAACGGCAGGATCTGGAACTGGTAGATCTGCAGGCCGATCGCCCCGAGCATGCAGACGAGGGCCAGGCCCGCCGGTGCGGCGATGGCCCCCCGCTCCTTGCCCTGCGCTGCCGCCCGCTCGGCCGCCCACACCAGCAGCGCCGAGACGATGACCAGCCCGGCGATGATCAGCGGGTGGACGATGGAGGCCCGGGCCACGGGTGCGGTGATCGGGTTCCCGAGACCGTCGGTGCAGGGCTTGGCCGTGGTGCAGGCGGCGGCGTTCCACAGGCCGTGGGTGTTCAGGGTCCGCAGGTAGAACCAGGCGAAGACCTCCAGCAGGAGGAAGACCAGGTCCCCGCCGATGAACAGCCACAGCATGAGCCGTTCCTTCTGGTCCCGGGCGAAGGCCGACTCGTGGTGGCCCCCCGGGTTCTCCGCGCCGGGAGCTGACGACTCGCCGTGGCCGTGGTCGTCGTGGTCGTGGGTCTCGGTGGTCGTGACGGCCATCAGCCGGCCTCCCCCTGCTCGCCTGCTGCCGAACCTGCGGGCACCAGCTCCGGCTCGGCCGCCGGGGCCTCGTCGGGCACCTCCTGGCCGTCGGGCACCTGCTCACCGTAGGTGTAGGGGCCCGACGTCACCACCGGGTCGACCAGGAAGTTCTCCAGCGGCACCGGCGTGGGCACCTTCCACTCGAGCGACTTGGCGTGCCACGGGTTGGCCGGCGCCACCTTGCCCCGTCGCCAGCCGTCGATCAGGCAGTAGAGGAAGATGAGCCATCCCGTCATCAGGATGTAGGCGCCCGCCGTGGACACCTGGTTCGGGCCGGCGAAGATCGGGTCGTAGTTGGCGATGCGCCGGGGCATGCCGCCCATGCCCTCCCAGAACTGTCCGTAGTAGGTCACCTGGATGCCGATGGCGATGAACCAGAACGCCACCTTGCCTATCCGCTCGTTCAGCATCCGGCCCGACATCTTGGGGAACCAGTAGCAGACCGCGGCGGTCGCCCCGATCATGGCTCCGCCCAGCAGGGTGAAGTGGAAGTGGGCGGTCACGAACATGTTGCCGTGGAAGAACTGGTCGGCCGGGACGTCGGACAGGTAGATGCCGGTCACCCCGCCGATGATGAAGTTCCAGACGAACAGGTACACGAAGTACATGGGCAGCCGGGTCCAGATGGACCCCTTCCAGAGCGTGCCGATGGTGCAGAGGAAGATGATGCCTGTCGGGATGGAGATCAGCTCGGTCGTGAGCATGAACGGACCGGCCAGGTTGGGCGCCCACCCGGTGGTGAACATGTGGTGGGCCCACACCATGATCGACAGCGAGGCGATCCCGATGAAGCCGGCCACGGCCACCTTGTAGCCGAAGACCGGCTTGCGGGCGAAGGTGCTGGCCACCTCGAGGACGGCGGCCACCGGCGGGATGAGGATCACGTAGACCTCGGGATGGCCCATGATCCAGAAGACGTTCTCCCACAGCCAGCCGCTGCCGCCCATCTCGTTGACGAAGAACGAGGTCCCGGTGGCCCGGTCGGTGATCATCATGGTCATGCAGGCCAGGAAAGCCGGCATGGCGTAGAGGCCGAGGGCAGCGCCGATGGTCGAGCCCCACACGAAGATCGGGAGGCGGCCCATGGTCATGCCCTTGGCCCGCATGGTGGCCACGGTGACCACGGTGTTGATGCCGGCCACGGTCACCGACACCACGAAGGTGATGATGGTGATGGCGAAGGCGTCCATGGCCGGAGGGGACTGGACCGAGAGCGGTGCGTACTGGGTCCACCCGGCGTCCACCCCGCCGAGGACGAAGGTGGCCAGGAGCGGCGGGACGGCCGAGAAGACCACCCAGAAGCTCATGGCGTTCAATCGGGGGAAGGCCATGTCCTTGGCCCCCACCATGATCGGCACGATGAAGTTGGCGAAGGGGCCCGACACCATGATGATGGTGGCGATGATCATCACCATGCCGTGCACGGTGACGATGGCGTTGTAGGTCTGGGGGTCGAGGAAGCTGGAGTGCGGGGTGATCAGCTGAGTGCGGATCATCATGGCCAGGGTGCCGCCGACGAAGAACAGGGCCAGGACGAGCACCAGGTACTGGGTGCCCACCACCTTGTGGTCCGTGCAGTACTTCCAGTAGCGGGACCGTCCCTGGCCCACGCCGGCGGCGTAGAGCTCGTCCTCGTGGGTCTGGTCGTGGCCCAGGAGCCAACGGAACGGGGCGTTGAACGTGCCGATCCCGATGTTGAACCCGATCACCCAGGCGGTCATGGTGACCGTGACCACCATGTCGGTGCCCCAGTTCGAGTCCTGGAGGGTGGCATGCGAGATCAGCCATCCCAGGAAGCCGAAGAGGATCCCGGCGGCCAGGCCGGTCCAGATGTTCTGGCGGCGGTAGAGGCCGCCGGCCTTCGTTCCGAGCTCGCTGTCCTCGAGGAGGAGCGGTGCCGTCGCTGTGCTCACGATCGCGCCCTTTCGCTGGGTCCCGCCGTCCTGCCGTCCGTCCTGTGGTTGCGCCGCACGGTCAGCCGGCCCGGGTGATCTTGGCCGCCGTCGTAGCCGGCGCCGAGGTGCCGGCCGCCGTGGCGGCGGCCTGGGCCGAGGCCCCGTTGCTCTGCAGCCAGCCGGCGAACTGCTGCGGGGTAACCACGGTCACGTGGGTGTACATGTAGGCGTGATACAGGCCGCACAGCTGGCTGCACCGGAGGGTGAACCGGCCCAGCTTGTCCGGCGTGGTCCGGATCACCGTGTTCTCGTTGGGGTTGGCGTCGACCTGGATGCCGAAGGCGTCGAGGTAGAAGCCGTGGGTCACGTCCACCGAGGTGATGTTGAACTCCACCGGCCGGTTGAGCGGGACCTCGATCTCCCGGCTCTGCACGCCGGTCCCCGGGTACTCGAAGCTCCACAGCCACTGCTGTCCGGTGACGTTGACCTGGAGGGCGTCGAGATGGACCACCTGCTGGGCCGACCACACGGTGATCCCCCAGAACAGCAGCACGACCACCAGCAGCGTCGAGACGGCCAGCCACACCACGGTGACCGGGCCGTTCCCGTGCTGGGGCGGTCCGTCCGGCGGGGGCTCGTCCGGGTCGCCTCCCTTGTGGCGCCAGGCGATGAGGCTGTAGGCGGCGACCCCGTAGACCAGGGCGGCCACCGGGGCGGCCAGCACGGTGAAGAAGACCACCGTGGCCCAGGCATCGCTCCCCTCGGGCGAGAGGAAGGTGGGCATGACGTGGTGGGGGACGTAGACGCCGATCAGGACGCCCACGGCCGTGAAGAGCAGCCAGATCAGGAAGATCTTCCCCGCCGGCCGGGAGAAGAACGGGGGGCCGCCCTCGATGAGGTTGGCCTCGATGTCGTCGACCTCTTGCTCAAACGACATTGAGGTACCCCGACATGAATCCGTATGCGCTCATCACGCCTCCGAAGCTGGCCACCATCTGGCCACACGGGAACTCGCAGTTCCAGGCGTACTTGCCCTTCTTGCCTGAGATGAAGCTGAAGGTCACCGTGTAGTGGCCGCCGAAGTCGTTCTGCTGCGTGGTGGTCCCGGTCGGCAGGTTGGCGTCGGTCGGCAGGGGCACGCTCAGGAAGAAGTTGGGATCGGTGCCGGGGATGCCCCGGACGGTGAAGGTGTGACCCACGTTGTTGGGGTCCCACGAGGACACGGTCTGGGTCTTCCCATCGGGCGAGGTCACCGTGGCCGTCCCCCCGACCGTCCCCCACACCTTGGAGAACCAGGGGTTGTTGAGGGCCCCGCCCGAGTCGTACTGCTTCACGGTGACCGTCACCAGGGCGTTGGCCGGGACCTGCATCACGTTGGACGGGCCGTAGGCCGGCCACGAGGCGCTGCCGCTCTTGTGGATGGGCACGCCGTTGGGGAGGGTCCCCGTCGAGTCCGGGTAGGTGGCGAAGTCGAGGGCCACGTGCGGGAGCGTCTGGCCGTTGACGACGGACGTGCCCAGCGAGCGGGCGACGGTGACGCCCGACGGGGACTGGTAGGTCTCCGACCAGAAGAAGACTCCGATGGCGGCCACGAGGACCAGGGCGGCGACCACCGTGGCCACCGGCCAGGCCGATCCGCCCTCAGGAGCGACCGGTTCAGCCGCTGTGTCAGCCATGGCCGACCTCCTCGGATTGTCATGGTCTGCGGTGCCAAGTGCACCACGACCGTGGCAATGCCTAGCCCACTATCGTTGAGATATCAATCAATCCGGCGAACTCCCCGATGATGGCGTGCGTGCACCCGTCGGCCAGGTGGGTCCCGCATCCCCGTCGAGAGGCCACCTGGGCCTCCACCTGACCCTGGCCGCCGGGCTCACCGTCTGCATCGGCGCCTTCGTCGTGGAGCTCGTCCGGGCCCTCGGAGGCAACGGGCTCAGCTGGGCCTACGTCTTCGAGTGGCCCATCCTCGGCGGGTTCGGGATCTACATGTGGTGGCGCCTGCTCCACGAGGACGACCCCGCTCCGCCGGCGGCCCGCCCTGCCGGCGCCACGGCAGAGGCTGACCCGGACCTGGCCGCCTGGGAGGCGTACGTGGCCGACCTCGAGCGGGAGGACCGCCGTCAGGACGATCCGGCCGGAGGGGCCGAGGTCGCCGACCAGCGCCACCCGCCGGTGTAGATCCGGTAGGCGACCAGCACGGCGGCCGGGACGGCCCACAGGTCACCGCACACCCACAGCACGCCGGCACCGAGCCGCTGGTCGCGCAGCGCCGCCGCCGGACCGTCCATCTGGACGTGCATGGAGTACACCGGCGTGCGGGCCAGCACGGCCAGGGCGACGGACAGCACCAGCATCTCGAAGGCCGTGCCCACGACCACGGCGATCTGCTGGAGGCTCGACCCCCGCGGCCGCCACGGCGGCGAGGCCAGGACGACCCGCCAGAAGAGATAGCCCGTCACCACGAAGCTCGGGGCCATCAGCCAGTCCATGGGCCAGCCGTGCCAGCTCGCCCAGTTGTAGACGGCCGGGAGGTGCCAGAGCACCATGGTCCCGTTGAAGAGGACCGCCGCCCCCACCGGGTGGACGGCGGCACCGGCCAGGCCCCGGAGCGGCGCCGTCCACCTCCCCCGGTACCACCCGGTGAGGACGGCCCGGCGGCTGCGGACCGGGAGGGCGAAGACCAGCGGGACCCACGGACCGCCGGCCACCAGGAGGGCGGGCACCAGGAACATCTCGATCACGTGGGTCGCCATGTGGATGCTGAGCCAGGTCATCGAGGCCTGCCCCAGCGGCCCCGACGACGCCACCACGACAACCCCCAGGCCGGCGTAGACCAGGACGGCCCGGCGGGCGCCGGCCCGGCGGCGGGACGGAGACTGACGCCGGGCCACCCG
>CAXBRB010000028.1:0-17572 GCA_963977795.1 uncultured Acidimicrobiaceae bacterium | reverse complement strand
GGGACGCCGGTCCGGACCGTCGTCTCGGCCAGGAGCACCGGCGGGGCGACGTCGGCCCCCGAGGCCCACGGGTGGTCGCGGCCGAGCCCCTCGGCGTCGGAGGCGTCGAGGACCGGGAAGTGCATGGCCGGGTCCAGCCACCGCTCGGGAGCCAGCGCCAGCTCGGGGTAGAGGGTGAGGCGGGGGGCCAGGGTGGCCCCGGCGGCCTCGGTGGCTGCCCGCAGCACGTCCAGGGCCGGCCAGGCCCGTTCGGGGTTCACGTGGTCGGCGGTCACCGGCGAGACCCCGCCCCAGTCGTCGATGCCGGCAGCGACCAGCGGACCCAGGTCGTCGGAGAGGTTGGGAGGCGCCTGGAGGTGGATGTCGTCGGGCAGCACCAGGCGGGCGGCGGCCACCGTCCACAGGAACTCCTCGGTGGGGCACGGCGGGTGGCGGTGCATGGCCGTGCCGGCCTTGGGCAGGAAGTTCTGGACGATGACCTCCTGGACGTGGCCGTGCCGGGCGTGGCTGGCGGCGATGGCGTCGAGGGCTGCGAGGCGGTCGGCCCGGGACTCGCCGATGCCGACCAGGATCCCGGTGGTGAAGGGGATGGCCAGCCGGCCGGCCGCTTCCAGGGTGGCCAGGCGGCGGGCCGGGACCTTGTCGGGCGCGCCCCGGTGGGCCGGCAGATCGTCGCGGAGGGTCTCCAGCATCATCCCCTGGCTGGCCGTCACCGGGCGGAGCAGGGCCAGGTCGTCCTCGGCCAGGGCGCCGGCGTTGGCGTGGGGGAGCAGCCCGGTCTCCTCGACGACGGCGGCGCAGGCGGCGGCCAGGTAGGCAACGGTCGATGCGTACCCGTGGGCGTCCAGCCAGTCCCGGGCCACCGGGTAGCGCTCCTCGGGGGCCTCGCCCAGGGTGAAGAGCGCCTCGTGGCAGCCGGCGTCCCGTCCGGCCCGGGCGAGGGCCAGGACCTCGTCGATGGTCAGGTAGGGGGCGTCCAGTCGGGCCGGCGCCTTGGCGAAGGTGCAGTAGCCGCAGCGGTCCCGGCACAGCATGGTGAGGGGGATGAAGACCTTGGGCGAGTAGGTCATGCGGGTGCCGAAGGCGCCGTGGCGCACGGCGGCCGCCGCCGGGGCCAGCTGCCCGTGGTCGGCGGCCAGGAGGCCGGCGTGGTCGGGCGTGCCGGGACCGGGGGAGCGGGAGGATCCGGGGTCGGCGGCCATCGGGGTCACACTACCGGAGCCTCCGCCGGGGCCGAGGTGGCCGGGCGGCCTGCGTTGCCCGGGCCCGGCGTGGTGCGGCGGTTAGCCTGCGCCCATGGCCGACCCGAGGATCCAGGTGCCGCCGAACTGCGAGCTGACCCTCGGCATGGTGTGCGTGGACAAGGCCACCCCCGGCCGCACGGTGTGGCGGATGCGGGCCGACGAGCGCTTCGCCAACCCCACCGGCATCGTCCAGGGCGGCTTCCTCGGGGCCATGGCCGACTCGGCCATGGGGGCGGCGGCCATCACCTGGGCGGGCGGCCAGGGCCGCAGGGTGGTGGCGGCCAACGTGGAGATGAAGACCAGCTTCCTGGGCGCCGCCCGGGTGGGCTCGATGCTCGAGTGCACGGCCGAGATCGTCAAAGGCGGGTCCCGTGTCGCCTTTGCCGAGGCCGAGGTGGTCGATGACGCTGGCCGGGTCGTCGCCCGGGCCAGCTCGACCTACCTCTACACCGAGCGCACCTGATCGTCCGCACCTGACCGCCTGCACCTGACCGCCTGCACCTGACCGGCCGGCACGCTGCGGGCCCTGGGGCCGTGCGCCGGGAGGAGCGGGCCACCGCCGGCGCCCCGGGCGTCCCGCCCCTTCCCCGGCTCTGGGTAGAGTTGGGGCTCCGTCCGTGCACACCAGCACGGCCCGGCGCCCGACGGTCGTCCGACATGGTCGTCCGAGCTGGTGCGCCGGAGCGGGGGAGACGAGCCGAGGAGGGTCGTGGCGCCAGGTCGCAGCAGCGGGAGCAAGGGCCTCGGAGGCCTGCGGGACGAGGGGACGGAGATCGTCCGCCTCGTCATCGACTACGTCAAGCAGGAGACCCTGGACCCGGTCAAGGGTCTCGGCCGCTACGTGGTCTTCGGCATCATCGGCTCGGTGGCCCTCTCCATCGGCCTGGTCATCCTGGCCGTGGGCCTGCTCCGCCTCCTCCAGGGGGAGACCGGGAGCGCCTTCACCGGGAACCTCTCGTGGATCCCCTACCTGATCTGCACGGTCGTGGTGGTGGCCGTGGCCGCCGTGGCGGTGCTGGCCGTCAGCCGCGGCCAGACGCCCCAACCGGCCCCCCGGCCCGACAAGGAGCAGCCATGAGCCCGGCCGACACCAAGATCACCCGCGACCAGATCGAGGAGAAGCTCCGCGGCCTCACCGGTGACGTGACCGGCGAGGTGGAGTCGGCCCGCTCCCAGGCCGTCACCGTGGCCGTGGCTGTCGCCGTGGTGGTGGTGGCCGCCGCCTTCCTGATCGGCCGTCGGGCCGGCCGCCGACGTTCGGCCGTCCTCGAGATCCGGCGGATCTGAGCCGGTGGACGTCGTCATCCGGTACCTCGAGCGCACGGCGTTCCGCCGGGGCATGCGCGGGCGCTCGGTCTTCCTGGTGCTCGGCGCCGCCTTCTGGATGGTCAACCGGGCCCGCTCCGCCGACCGCGTGGTCTACCGGACCAAGATCCGCCCCGGCGACCGCTTCACCATCTCGTCGTCGGCCCCCGGCACCCCGGGATCCTGAGCGCCCCCACCCCTGCGGGGGGAGCCGACGGTCCCGACGAGGACCGCAGCCTGCTGCGGGCCGGGGAGCGGATCCTGCTGCTCGACGCCAAGCAGCGGCGCTACCTGGTGACGTTGCGGCCCGGAGCCACCTTCCACACCCACGCCGGCATCCTCGCCCACGACGACCTGATCGGCGCCGTCGAGGGCGCCACCGTGCTCGGCAGCACGGGCCGGCGCTTCGTGGTGGTGCGCCCGACGCTGGCCGACGCCGTCCTCAAGATGCCCCGGGGGGCCCAGGTCATCTACCCCAAGGACCTGGCGGCCATGCTGATGGAGGCCGACATCGCCCCCGGCGTGCGGGTCCTCGAGGCCGGGGTGGGCTCGGGGGCGCTCTCCATGGCCCTACTGCGGGCCGGCGCCTCGGTGGTGGGCTACGAGCTGCGCCAGGACTTCGCCGAGCGGGCGGCAGCCAACGTCGCCGCCATGGTGGGGGAGGGGGCGGACTACCAGGTCGAGCTGCGGGACGTCTACGACGGGATCGACCGCACCGGCCTCGACCGGATCATGCTCGACCTGCCCGAGCCGTGGCGGGTGGTGCCCCACGCCGAGCGGGCGCTGCGCGGCGGCGGGATCCTCTGCGCCTACCTGCCCACCATCAACCAGACCCACCAGCTGCGCCAGGCCCTCGAGTCCAGCGCCTTCGGCATGGCCCGGACGCTCGAGGTCCTCCACCGCACGTGGCACATCGAGGACCGCTCGGTGCGCCCGGACCACCGGATGGTGGGTCACACCGGGTTCGTCACCTCGGCCCGCCTGCTGCGCCCCGAGGCGCTGGGGAGCCGGCCGTCCGCCGGCGACGCCGTCTAGGGACGGTCCGGCCGGCGGGGGAGCGGTCCGGGGAGTCCGGTCAGCCCTGCTCGATGAAGATGCACTCGCCGGGGCACTCTTCGGAGGCCTCGACCACGGCGTCCTCGAGGTCGGCGGGCACGGCGGCCATGCCGGCGGAGCCGCCCGGCTCGTTCTTCACCTCGGCGCCCTCCTTGACGTAGGCCAGCCCGTCGTCGAGCAGGGTGAACACCGCGGGCGCGATCTCCTCGCAGAGCCCGTCCCCCGTGCAGAGATCCTGGTCGATCCAGACCTTCATCAGCTGTGCCTCTCCTGCCTGTCGTTCGGTCACGCCTCACGGCGTCCACGTCCCCGGGGCCGCCGGCGGCGGCCGGCACCGGTGTCCGGCGCACCCCGGGAGGCCTGCTCCCGGACCGGTGCGCCGATCGGGTCGTCATGCTACCGCCTGGCGGCACCCGGTCCGCCGACCCCCGCCGTGGAGCCTCCCGGCTGGCCGCAGTGGCGCGCGGCCTCCGGTGTAGGGTCGGAACGTAGGGGCAGATCGGCACCGAAGGGGTGAGGGCGACGGCTGACGACGACGAGACCCAGGGCGGACCGCACGGCGACGCCGAGGACGAGCTGGCGGCGCTGCGGGCCCGGGCCGCCGAGGCCGAGGAGGAGGTCGTCACGCTGCGTCGCCGGCTCCAGGAGAGCCCCCGTCGCGTCCAGACCCTGGAGGAGCGCCTCCTCGAGACCAAGGGCCAGCTGGCCCAGGCCGTCTCCCAGAACGAGAAGCTGACGTTCACCCTCCAGACGGCCAAGGAGCACGTGGCCGCCCTGCGCGACGAGGTGGAGAAGCTCACCCAGCCCCCGTCGGCGTACGGGACCTACCTGGGCACCAACGACGACGGCACGGTCGACGTGTTCTCCGGCGGCCGCAAGATGCGGGTCACGCTCAGCCCCGACATCGACCCCGACGCCCTGCGCCGGGGCAACGAGGTCGTGCTGAACGAGTCGCTCAACGTGATCCTGGCCCGCCCGGGCGAGCTGGCCGGCGAGGTCGTGGTGCTGAAGGAGGTGCTCGAGGACGGGACCCGGGCCATCGTCTTCGGCCGGGCCGACGAGGAGCGGGTGGCCGAGCTGTCCGACGACCTGCTCGGCATGAAGCTCCGCTCCGGCGACACCGTCCTGATGGAGTCCCGGACCGGCCTGCTCATCGAGAAGCTGGAGCGGCCCGAGGTCGAAGAGCTCGTCCTAGAAGAGGTCCCCGACGTCACCTACGCCGACGTGGGGGGGCTGGACGGGCAGATCGAGGCCATCACTGACGCCGTCGAGCTGCCGTACCTCTATCGGGACCTCTACGTCGAGCACAAGCTGCCCGCCCCCAAGGGCATCCTGCTGTACGGGCCGCCCGGCTGCGGCAAGACCCTGATCGCCAAGGCGGTGGCCAACTCCCTGGCCAAGAAGGTGGCCGAGGTGACCGGGAACACCAACACCCGCAGCTACTTCCTCAACATCAAGGGCCCCGAGCTGCTCAACAAGTACGTCGGCGAGACCGAGCGCCAGATCCGCCTGGTCTTCCAGCGGGCCCGGGAGAAGTCGGAAGAGGGCGTGCCCGTCATCGTCTTCTTCGACGAGATGGACTCGCTGTTCCGGACCCGGGGCACGGGGATCAGCTCGGACATGGAGTCGACCATCGTCCCCCAGCTCCTGGCCGAGATCGACGGCGTGGAGACCCTGAAGGACGTCATCGTCATCGGCGCCTCCAACCGCGAGGACCTCATCGATCCGGCCATCCTCCGCCCGGGCCGCCTCGATGTGAAGATCCGCATCGAGCGCCCCGACGAGACCGCGGCGGCCCAGATCTTCTCGCGCTACCTCACCCCCGACCTCCCCTTGGACGCCGACGAGGTGGCCACCCTGGGCGGCGGCGACCCGGGCAAGGCCACCCAGGCCATGATCGAGGCCACGGTGGCCGAGATGTATCGGGAGGACGAGGAGAACCGCTTCCTCGAGGTGACCTATCAGAACGGCGACAAGGAGGTCCTCTACTACCGGGACTTCTCCTCGGGGGCCATGATCGAGAACATCGTGCGCCGGGCCAAGAAGCTGGCCATCAAGCGGGCCATCGCCCAGGAGGGCCGGGGCATCCGGACGGCCGACCTCCTGGAGTCGATCCGCCAGGAGTACAAGGAGAACGAGGACCTGCCCAACACGACCAACCCGGACGACTGGGCGAAGATCTCGGGCAAGAAGGGCGAGCGGATCGTCTACATCCGCACCCTCATCAGCGAGCGGGACGAGACCACCGGCGGCCGGGCCATCGAGCGGGTGGGGACCGGTCAGTATCTCTGACCCGGCTCCCGGATAGGGTCGCCCCGTGGCCATCCCCAAGGTCTGCGGCATCGAGACGGAGTACGGCATCCACGTGGTCGGGGGCGACCCCAACCCCATCGCCGCCTCGTCGGCGCTGATCAACGCCTACGCCCACGAGGTGGCCCGCCAGCAGATCGGGTGGGACTTCGAGGACGAGGCCCCCGGCAACGACGCCCGGGGGTTCTCGGTGGAGGGGGCCATGCCGCCCCTGGTGGAGACCCACCTGGTCAACACCGTCCTGACCAACGGGGCCCGCTACTACGTCGACCACGCCCACCCCGAGTACTCGTCGCCCGAGTGCCTCGACGCCCTGGAGTGCCTCCGCTACGACCGCGCGGGGGAGGAGATCGTCATCCGCTCGATGGAGGCCGCCGCCCAGGTGCTCCGGGACGGCTCGGAGCTGGTGGTCTACAAGAACAACTCCGACGGCAAGGGCAACTCCTACGGCTGCCACGAGAACTACCTGATGGACCGGGCCACTCCCTTCGCCCGGGTGGTGGCGGGGATCACCCCGCACTTCGTGACCCGCCAGATCTTCGCCGGCGCCGGGAAGGTGGGCTCGGAGACCGGCCGCTACGACCGGGGCGAGGTCGCCTTCCAGCTGTCCCAGCGGGCCGAGTTCTTCGAGGAGCAGGTGGGGCTCGAGACCACCATCAAGCGTCCCATCGTGAACACCCGCGACGAGCCCCACGCCGACCCCCACCGCTACCGGCGGCTGCACGTCATCGTGGGCGACGCCAACCTGGCCGAGGTGGCCACCTTCCTGAAGGTGGGCACCACCGCCCTGGTGCTGGCCATGATCGAGGACGACGCCCCCGTCGGCCGGCCCCTGACCCTTGCCGACCCGGTCCGGGCCATGCACCAGGTGGCCCGGGACCGGACCTTCGCCGAGCCCCTGCTGCTGGACGACGGCTCGACGGCCACCGCCCTGGCCATCCAGTGGGCCCTGTTCACGGCGGCTCGCAAGTACGCCGAGGAGCACGGCCTGGCCTGCCTGGGCGCCCCCGAGATCGGCGACCTGGTGCTGGCCCGGTGGGAGGAGGTCCTCGAGGGCCTGGAGACCGATCCGTGGTCGCTGGCCCGCCAGCTGGACTGGGTGGCCAAGCTCCAGCTCCTCGAGGCCTACCGGGACCGGCACGGCTGCGGGTGGGACGACCCCCGGATGGCCGCCGTGGACCTGCAGTACCACGACTTGCGGCCGGCCCGCTCGCTCTTCGCCCGCCTGGACACCGAGCGCCTGGTCAGCTCCGAGGAGGTGGCCGACGCCGTGGCCCTCCCGCCCCGGGGGACCCGGGCGTGGTTCCGGGGCCGGTGCCTGGCCCGGTGGCCCGAGGCCGTCTCGTCGGCCAACTGGGACTCCATGGTGTTCGACCTCGGGTCGGATCCCCTGCGGCGCATCCCTATGATGGATCCGCTGAAGGGAACGGCGGAACATGTCGATGCACTGCTGGAGCGGTGTGAGACGCCGTCGGAGCTGGTCGAGCGGCTGGGCGCCTGACGAGGGGTGCCGCCGTGCGGAGGCGGCCGTGAGGAGAGGGTTGGATGCCAGAGCGTGAGCTGAAGAAGAAGCCGAGTCCCGAGCGGACCGACGAGGTGGTCGACGAGGCCGCCCCGGCGACCACCACCTCGGCCACGGGCGAGAAGCTGAAGGCCGAGCTGGACGACCTCCTGGACGAGATCGACGAGGTCCTGGAGGACAACGCCGAGGAGTTCGTCCGCAACTACGTGCAGAAGGGCGGGGAGTAGCCCCGGTGACCCTTCCGCTCTTCACCACCACCGACGATCCGGGCCCCGACTTCGCCGGCCTGCTCCGGCGCCTCGCCATGCCGTCGCTGCCCACGGCCCCCGCCCCGGGCAGCCCGCCGGCCGACGGGTTCCGCCACGGCACCACGGTGGTGGCCCTGCGCTTCGCCGAGGGCGTGGTGATGGCCGGCGACCGCCGGGCCACCGAGGGCCATGCCATCGCCCACCGGGCCATGGAGAAGGTCTTCCCGGCCGACCGGTTCTCGGCGGTGGCCATCGCCGGGGCGGCCGGGCCGGCGGTGGAGATGGTGCGGCTGTTCCAGACCCAGCTCGAGCACTACGAGAAGGTCGAGGGGGTGGTCCTCAGCCTGGAGGGCAAGGCCAACCAGCTCGGCCAGATGGTCCGTGGCCACCTCCCCATGGCCATGCAGGGCCTGGCCGTGGTGCCGCTCTTCGCCGGGTTCGACCTGGCCCGCCAGACGGGCCGGATCTTCACCTACGACGTCACCGGCGGCCACTACGAGGAGACCGAGTACCACGCCACCGGGTCAGGCGGCCGGGACGCCCGGACCACCATCAAGCTCGGGTACCGGGACGCCCTGGCCCGGGACGAGGCGGTGGAGCTGGCCATCCAGTCGCTCTACGAGGCGGCCGACGAGGACTCGGCCACCGGCGGGCCCGACCTGATCCGGGGCATCTACCCGCTGGTGGCCACCGTCACCGTCGAGGGCTTCACCCCGGTGCCCGAGGACGAGGTGGCCGAGCGCTTCGCCGCCCTCATCGAGCGCCGCCGCCAGGAGGGCCGCCAGCCATGACCATGCCGTACTACGTCGCCCCCGAGCAGGTGATGAAGGACCGGGCCGAGTACGCCCAGAAGGGCATCGCCCGGGGCCGGTCCCTGGTGGCCGCCGTCTACGCCGAGGGCATCGTCATCGTGGCCGACAACCCGTCGCGCTCGCTCCACAAGATCAGCGAGATCTACGACCGCATCGCCTTCGCCGGGGTGGGCAAGTACAACGAGTTCGACCAGCTCCGGGTGTCGGGCATCCGCCACGCCGACACCAAGGGGTACGCCTACAGCCGTGAGGACGTCGAGGCGCGCTCCCTGGCCAACCTGTACGCCCAGTACCTCGGTCAGGTCTTCACCCACGAGATGAAGCCCCTCGAAGTGGAGATCCTGGTGGCCGAGCTGGGCGACGAGCTCCACCCGCGCCAGCTGTACCACATCGCGTATGAGGGCACGATCACCGACGAGGCCCGCTTCGCCGTCCTGGGCGGGGAGACCGAGGCCATCGCCGAGCGCCTGGAGGCGCTGTGGCAGGAGGGCATGGACCTGGCCGGCGCCCTGGGGGCCGCCGTGACGTCCCTGGCCGGCCCCGACCGCACCCTGGAGGCCTCGGGCCTCGAGGTGGCCGTCCTGGCCGAGGGCATCGGCCGGCGGGCCTTCCGCCGACTGCCCGCCGCCGAGGTCGAGGCCCTGCTGGGCTGAGGGTCCGCCGCGCCCGCGAGCGTGGCCGCCGCCCGCTCCGGCGGCCGGTAGCGTGCTCGGCGTGGACCGGCGCATCTTCGGCGTGGAGAACGAGTACGGGGTCACCTGCACCCTGCGCGGCCAGCGCCGGCTCAGCCCCGACGAGGTGGCCCGGTATCTCTTCCGGCGGGTGGTCTCCTGGGGCCGGTCGTCCAACGTGTTCCTGGAGAACGGCGCCCGCCTGTACCTGGACGTGGGGAGCCACCCCGAGTACGCCACCCCCGAGTGCGACGGCATCGCCGACCTGGTGGCCCACGACAAGGCGGGGGAGTGGATCCTGGCCTCGCTGGTCGAGGGGGCGGAGGCCCGCATGCGCGAGGAGGGCATCCGGGGCGACATCTACCTCTTCAAGAACAACACCGACTCGGCCGGGAACTCCTACGGCTGCCATGAGAACTACCTGACCAGCCGCCGGGACGACTTCACCCACTACACCGAGGTGCTCATCCCGTTCCTGGTGAGCCGCCAGGCCTACGCCGGGGCCGGCAAGGTCCTCCAGACGGCCCGGGGTGCCGTGTTCTGCCTGAGCCAGCGGGCCGAGCACATCTGGGAGGGGGTCTCCTCGGCCACCACCCGGTCGCGGCCGATCATCAACACCCGGGACGAGCCCCATGCCGACGCCGAGCGCTACCGGCGCCTGCACGTGATCGTGGGCGACTCCAACATGAGCGAGTACGCCACCTACCTGAAGGTGGGAGCCACCAGCATCGTCCTGCGCATGTTGGAGGACCCCTCTGCCGTGCTGCGCGACCTGACGCTCGAGAACCCCATCCGGGCCATCCGGGAGATCAGCCACGACATCACGTGTCGGCGGCCGGTCCGCCTGGCCAACGGCCGGGAGATGAGCGCCCTCGACCTGCAGTCCGAGTACCTCCAGCGGGCCATCCGCTACCGGGACCGCCAAGGGCTCTCCCCCCAGGAGGAACGGGCCCTGGCCATGTGGGAGCACTGCCTGACCGGCCTGGAGACCGATCCCCTCTCCCTCCACCGGGAGTGCGACTGGGTGGCCAAGTACCGTCTGGTCGAGGCGTACCGGGCCCGCCACGACCTCCCGCTGCACAGCGCCAAGGTGGCTCTCCTCGACCTCCAGTACCACGATGTGGACCGCACCCGGGGCCTCTACTACCGCCTCCAGCGGCGCGGCGACATGGAGCGGGTCTGCACCGACCAGCAGATCGTGGAGGCCATGGCGACCCCGCCCCAGACCACCCGGGCCCGGCTGCGCGGCGAGTTCGTCAAGCGGGCCAAGGAGAAGCGGCGGGACTTCACGGTGGACTGGGTCCACCTGAAGCTCAACGACCAGGCCCAGCGGACCGTCCTGCTGAAGGATCCCTTCGTGGCCCATGACGAGCGGGTCGACAAGCTCATCGCCGGCCTGTGACCCGGAGCGCCCTGGGGCCGTCGGCTAGCGTCGGCCCATCGTGACCGACGACCCCACCGCCTCCGACGCCGACACCTCGGCGGCCGACCTGCTGTCCGGACCGGCGGCTGCGCCGGCCGGCCCCGTGCCGGAGGCGGCGCCCGACGAGGGCGAGACACCCCGTCACCTGGGGGGCGGGGCCTACCGGTGGGTGGTCGAGTGGGCCGTCATCCTCATGGCCGTCCTGGTCTGCACCGTCCTCCTGCGCACCTACGTCATCCAGTCCTTCTACATCCCGTCGCCCTCGATGACCCCGACGCTGGCCGTGGGCGACCGGATCATGGTGAACAAGCTCAGCTACGACCTCCACGCCGTCCACCGGGGTGACATCGTCGTCTTCAAGCGCCCGCCCCTCGAGTCCCAGGACTACCCCGACCTGGTCAAGCGGGTGATCGGCATGCCCGGCGAGCAGATCTCGGCCCGGGACGGGAAGGTCTACATCAACGGCGTCCTCCTCGACGAGCCGTGGCTGCCGCCGGGGCCCCAGTCCTACACGGGCCCGCTCCCCGGGGACGCCCACCCGCAGTTCAACATGCCCGGCCCGGTGACCATCCCGGCTGGCCAGTACTTCGTGATGGGCGACAACCGCACCGACTCCGAGGACAGCCGGTTCTTCGGCCCCATCCCCCAGAGCCTCATGGTGGGCCGGGCGGTGGCCGTGGTGTGGCCCCTCAGCCAGGCCAAGGGGGTCTGAGCCGCCCGCCGGCGGCACCGGCCCTCCGGGTTGTGACCGGCCCTCCGGGTGTGACCGGCCCTCGGTAGACTTCACCGGTGCCCTTCCTGAGCCCGGCGAAGCTGGTGGTCATCCTGGTGGTGGCCCTGATCGTGCTGGGCCCCGACAAGCTGCCCGGCATGGCCCGCCAAGTCGGATCGTTCTGGTCGCAGTTCCGGACGTTCCGCCAGCGCTTCGAGGACGACGTGCGGGGGAACTTCCCCGACCTGCCCTCCACCGAGAAGATCACCCAGGCCGTGCGCTCGCCCCTCTCGTTCCTGGACACCCTGGCCGACGCCCACCTGACCGAGAACGAGGCGGCGGCGCCCGCCGACGGGATGGCCGAACCGGTCGGCGACGCCGTCCAGCCCGCCACGACAGCCAACCGCCCGGCCGGGACGGTGGCGAGCACCGAGGAGTCGACCCTCCCGGGGGTGACGGTGCGCGATCCCCAGGGGACGGCACGCCTCGACGGCATCCACCGGGTCCGCAGCGGGGGCCCCGTGGCGCCCGACGACCCCTCCCTGAACTGACCATGGGCCCGTCGTCGACCGCATGGCTGAGCGCGCCGGGGGAGGGGCCGTGGCGCTCTCGCTGAGGCGGCGGGCCGCCGAGCGGCCCAGCCCGGACGCCATGACCATGGGCCAGCACCTGGTGGAGCTGCGCCGTCGGGTCCTCATCTCGGCCGCCGCCTTCGTCGTGGCCGCCGTGGTCGCCTTCATCGGCTACGACGCCATCCTGGCCGCCCTCAAGCACCCCTACTGCACGGTGGCCCCCGGCCACTGCTCGTTCTACGTCACCGGGCCCCTCGACGGCCTGGCCCTGCGGATCAAGCTGGCCGCCTACGGCGGTCTGTTCCTGGCCTCCCCGGTGTGGCTGTGGGAGCTGTGGCGGTTCATCACCCCGGGGCTCAACCCCAAGGAGAAGCGGTACGCCCTGCCGTTCATCGGCGCCTCCATCGGGCTCTTCGCCCTGGGGGCCGCCGTGGCCTACCTGGTGTTCCCGCACGCCCTCCAGTGGCTGGACGCGGTCGGCGGCCCCTCGCTCACCCAGATCCTCGACCCCAACAAGTACCTGAGCCTGATCGTCCTGCTCATGGTGGCCTTCGGGGTGACCTTCGAGATCCCGGTGCTGCTCGTCTCGCTCGAGGTGGCCGGGGTGCTCTCCCCGGCCCAGCTGGCCTCGTGGCGCCGGTGGGCCATCATCGCCATCGTGGTGGTGGCCGGGGTGTTCACCCCCAGCTCGGACCCCTTCTCCATGCTGGCCATGGCCGTGCCCCTCTACCTCTTCTACGAGCTCTCCATCCTCATCGGCAAGCTCCTGCGCCGGTGACCGCCGGGACCGAGGTGGTCCGGTCGGGCTTCGAGGCCGATCTGGGCTTCCCCCTCGACGGCTTCCAGGCCCAGGCCATGGATGCCCTCGACCGGGGGGAGTCGGTCCTGGTGGCCGCCCCGACCGGCTCGGGAAAGACCCTGGTGGCGGCCTACGGCGTGGCCCGGGCGCTGGCCGCCGGCGGGAAGGCGTTCTACACCACGCCCATCAAGGCCCTCTCCAACCAGAAGTTCGCCGAGCTGTCCGAGCGCTTCGGCGCCGACCGGGTGGGCCTCCTGACCGGCGACGTCTCCTTCCAGCCCCGGGCCCCGGTGGTGGTGATGACCACCGAGGTGCTGCGCAACATGCTCTTCGTCCGCTCGCCGCTGCTGGACGGGCTGGCCGTGGTGGTGCTCGACGAGGTCCACTACCTCCAGGACCCCTACCGGGGCTCGGTGTGGGAGGAGGTGCTGGTGCTCACCCCGCCGGGGGTGGCCTTCGTCAGCCTCTCGGCCACCGTGGCCAACGCCCGGGACTTCGGCCGGTGGCTCACCTCGGTGCGGGGGGTGACCCGGGTGGTGGTCGAGGCCCACCGCCCGGTGACCCTCCATCACCACTTCGCCGTGGCCGAGCGGGGCCGGGACGGCATCCACGTGCTCCCGCTGCTCCGCGACGGCGCGCCCAACCCGGACGGGCTGCGCCTCGACGAGCGCCAGGCCCGCCAGGCCCGCCAGGCCCACCTGCGCCGGAGGTTCCGCACGCCCCGGCGCACCGAGGTGGTCGAGGAGCTGGCCCGGGCCGGCATGCTCCCGGCCATCACCTTCATCTTCTCCCGGGCGGCCTGCGACGACGCCGTCCGCCACCTGCTGGAGGACGGCGTGCGCCTGGCCGACGATGCGGCGCGTGCCCGGATCCGGGCCGTGGCCGAGGCGGCGGTGGAGCGCCTGGCCGACGACGATCTGCGCACGCTCGGCTACGGCACCTTCCTGGCCGCACTGGAGGCCGGGGTGGCCGCCCACCACGCCGGGATGGTCCCGGCCTTCCGCCAGGCCGTCGAGCAGTGCTTCGCCGAGGGCCTCCTCCAGGTGGTGTTCGCCACCGAGACCCTGGCGCTCGGCATCAACATGCCGGCCCGCACGGTGGTGGTGGAGCGCTTCGCCAAGTTCCGGGGCGGCGACACCTCGGCGCTCACGTCGGGCGAGTATCAGCAGCTGACCGGCCGGGCCGGCCGCCGGGGCATCGACACGGTGGGCCACGCCTTGGTGCTGTGGCACCCGGCCACCTCCTTCCGCACGGTGGCGGCCACCGCCCTGGCCCGCCCGCCCGACCTGGTCTCGTCGTTCCACCCCACCTACAACCTGGCCGTCAACCTGGTGCGCCGGTGGACCCGGGCCGAGGCCGAGGCGCTGCTGGCCGCCTCCTACGGGCAGTGGCAGGCGCCGCCCGACTCGGTCTCCCTGGTGGCCCTGCTCGACCGCCGGCTGGCCGTGCTGGGGGAGCGGGGCTACGTGGACGGGTGGTCGCTCACTCCGGCCGGAAGCCGCCTGGCCGGGATCTACCACGAGGGCGACCTCCTGGTGGCCGAGGTCCTCCGGGAGGGCCTGCTGGCCGGTCTGGCCCCCGACGAGCTGGCCGCAGTGGTCTCGGCCCTCACCTTCGAGGCCCGGGGAGCCGCCGAGGACCCGCCGGTGCCCCGCCAGGCCGTCGTGGTGGAGCGCCTCGCCGCCGTCGAGGGCCTCGCCGGCGCCCTCCGCAGATCCGAGCGGGCCGTCGGCCTGCGCCGCACCCGTCGGCCGGACGGGGGCCTGGCCCGGGCCGTGGCCTCGTGGGCGTCCGGCGCCCCCCTGGACCGGGTGCTGCGGGAGGCCGAGGTGGCCCCCGGGGACTTCGTGCGCAACGTGCGCATGCTCATCGACCTGCTGCGCCAGATCGGCCAGGTGTCCGCCGATCCGGCTGTCGCCGATGCCGCCGCCCTGGCCCAGGCGCTGCTGCGCCGGGGGGTGATCGGGGCCGACGACCCGGCCCGCCAGGGGTCCGCGCCAGGTGGCCCATCGGCGTCGTAGTGTCGTCCGAGCATGTTCCCCTACGCCGTGGAGACCTTCAGCGCCGATGAGGAGGACGTCCTCCGGCACTACGTCACCAACCTCGACCGGCCCGTGTACGCCCTGGTCAACCTGCCCGAGGTGGTCAAGGGCGCCCTGTTCGCCCGGTACTCGCGCTCGCACAAGAGCCTGCGGCGCCTCTTCCTGGACGAGTTCGTGGGGGAGCTGGACATCTCCGGCGACGCCTCGGTGGATGCCACCGTCGGCCTCAAGCGGGCCGAGGAGCTCTACGAGAAGGTCTTCTTCGAGTACGGGGACGACTCGGTGGCCCAGCTGGGCGGGGTCCACCTGGCCTGCGAGCAGGCCTCGAACGTCCTGACCAAGGTGCTCGAGTGGGGCCGCCTCATGGCCTACCTTGAGCAGTCGACCCGCTACATCGCCTACGACCAGCGCCTGAGCACCGGCCACTACCGCTACTACCGGGACCCGGGCCTGCTGGATTCGCCCCTGGGCGCCCGCTACGTGGGCGACATGGACCGGATGTTCGACAGCTACAGCGAGCTGCTCGAGCAGGCCGTGGCCTGGCTGGCCGTGCGCCATCCCCGCCAGGAGGGGGACTCGGACTTCGTCCACCGCCAGGCCATCCGGGCCAAGGCCCTGGACGCCGTGCGCGGCCTGCTGCCGGCCGGGTCGCTCTCCAACGTCGGGATCTACGGGACCGGCCAGGCCTACGAGCAGCTCCTTCTGCGCATGCGCTCCCACCCGCTGCCCGAGGCGCAGGCCTACGCCGCCCTGATGCTCGACGAGCTCCGCAAGGTCATCCCCTCCTTCCTCCAGCGGGTGGACCGGCCCGACCGGGGCGGGGCGTGGTCGGCCTACCTGGCCGCCACCCGGGAGGCGACGGCCGAGCGGGTGGCCGAGCTGCTGCCCGACCTGGTCGCCCCCGAGGGGGACGTGCCGTCGGGGCCCTCGGGCCGGCCCACGGTGGACCTGGTGGACTTCGACCCCGACGGGGAGGACAAGGTGGTGGCCGCCATCTGCGCCCCCCGGACGGCCCGGAGCGAGGCCGAGGTCCTGGACCGGGTGCGGCGCCTCGGGGCCGAGGAGAAGCGGTCCATCCTGGCCGCCTACGTGGGGGAGCGGGCCAACCGCCGCCACCGGCCCGGCCGGGCCTTCGAGCGCACCGACTACCGCTTCGACGTGGTGTCCGACTACGGCGCCTTCCGCGACCTGCAGCGCCACCGCATCCTGACCATCGAGTGGCAGCGGCTGGGCACCGCCCTGGGCTACGACGTGCCCGAGGTGGTGGCCGAGGCCGGCCTCTCCGAGCCCTACGTGGCCTCCATGGAGCGCTCCCGGGACCTGGTGGCGGCCCTGGCCCCCAGCCATCCCGAGCAGGCCGCCTACGGGGTGGCCCTGGCCTTCCGGATCCGCTACTCGATGCAGATGAACGCCCGTGAGGCCATGCACGTCCTCGAGCTGCGGTCCAGCCCTCAGGGGCACGCCAGCTACCGGTGGGTGGCCCAGGAGATGCACCGCCAGATCGGCGAGGTGGCCGGCCACCGGCTGCTGGCCGAGGCCATGTCGCACGTCGACTACGGCGCCGAGGACCTCGAGCGGCTGGCCGCCGAGCGTCGGGCCGAACAGCGGCGCAGCTCGCTCTCGGTGGTGGGAGAACCGACAACGCCCTGACCAGGGATGTTGGACGAAAGTCCAGGTCAGGGCATGTGTTTTCCATTTGACACTTTGTGGTGCCGTTCCTAGAGTTCGCCACTGTCCCGTTCGCCCCGAGGGGTGGCGGGCCCGGCCTCCGGCCTGGTCCGCTGTGCCGAGGGAGGGATGCTGTGAGAGGCGGAGGTCGGCTCAAGGGGTCGAGTAGAAAACTCTCCTGGAGACGGGCAGCGCACGCTGCCGGTCGACGGGAGTGGTGCCAAAGATCCCTTGAGTCGGACCGCCTGACCGGAGGCCCACCGCCCCGTCCGGCCCCGTCGGCCGATCCCTCGTCCGGCCCGACGTGCCCCACCGTTCCGGTCGTGCCTGCTGTCGTGGGCCATGCACCCATCGGCCGGCTGATCCTGGCATGATCCCGGGGCGCGCCGGCCGAAGGCGCCGAACCGAGCGGAGCACGAGCCGTCTAGGCTCCCCGCGCAACCACCAGCGAAAGATGGACATGGCAAAGAAAGCGCCCGAACCGGTCGAAGAGCCAGACGACCTGGCCGACGAGGAGATCGACGACCTCGACGAGGATATGGACGAGGATCTCGGCCTCGACGGTGAGGACGACGACGATGACGACGCCGGGGCCGGCGCCGACGAGGACGAGGACGAGGAGCCGCCGGCCAAGCGCCCGGGCAAGGGTGACGAGGACGGCGACGAGGACGAGGAGCTGGCCGACGACGAGGACGTCGAGGCCAGCCTGGACATCATCCTCAAGGAGCGCCTGGTCGTCGAAGAGCCGGAGGACGACGAGGAGGCTCCCGAGCCCGAGGACCGGAGCGCCGACGGGGTCGAGCGCGTCCTGCCCAAGCAGCCGGGGGAGTTCGTGTGCCGGTCGTGCTTCCTGGTGAAGCACGGGAACCAGCTGGCCGACAAGAAGAAGATGCTCTGCCGGGACTGCGTGTGAGCGGAACCGACGCCACCGACGCCGGGGAGGCGGAGACCCGCTCCCACCCGCCGCTCAGCGAGCGGGTCCTCGACCTCTTCGTCTACCTGCCGACCGGCCTGGTGGTGACCGTGGCCGACGAGCTGCCTCGGCTGACCGAGCGTGGGCGCGCCCGCCTGGGCATCCAGGTCGGCTCGGCCCGTGCGGTGGGCCAGTTCGTGGTCCAGGCCGGGGGCGACGAGCTGAAGCGGCGGGCCGGCTCGCTGCGCACCCGGCCCGAGCCGGCCACGGCGCCG
>CAXBRB010000027.1:0-17815 GCA_963977795.1 uncultured Acidimicrobiaceae bacterium | reverse complement strand
GGTGGTGGTGCTCCGGACGGGAGCCGACGACCCGCCGCCCCGGGGCGCACGGCGACCCTCGGGTGCGAGGGCGACCACGGCCACCAGGACCACCACGGCCACGGCGGCGAGCAGGGGGAGGAGCCGACGCTGACGGCGGCGGCGGCGCTCTGCGGCGGCGCGGGCCCGGGCGTCACGGAGGTCGGCCCGGGAGCGCCCCGGCGGTGCCGGTACCCCGGTGCCGGCGGGCGCGGCGACGTCGGAGGCCTCGGGCATGGGGTGATGGTAGGAGAGCCCGTCCCGACCATGGGACCACCCCGGGGCCCGCGGCCAGACGGCGCGGCGTCAGTCCCCGGTGTTGAGGCGCACGCGCATGCCCTTCAGGCGGTCCCGCCGCTCCTTGAGGGCCACCCGGTAGGCGGCGTTGTCGGTGTCGGCGATCTCCAAGGAGAGGTCGCCCAACGTCCCGTCGAGCAGATCTCGCAGATCCACCAGCTCGGCGTCGCTCAGCACCAACTCCATCGTCCACTCTCCTCGGGATCGTCCGCCGCGCTGCGCGCGACGGTCCGGCCGGGCCGGCGCCGGCCATCTTCTGTCCGGGGCCCAGTCAGGAACAGGGCCGAAAGTCCCTACCGGAACGCGTCGGCTGCACCTCTCGGTCGCATCGCCGGCATCGGAAGGCCGGTCCGGGCCAGGACGGTCGCCGCCGTGATTGACACCCGGGGCCGCCACCCGATAGACGGAGTCGATGATCCTGCAAGGAAAGACCGTGGTGGTGACCGGCGTCGGCGCCGGCCTGGGGCGCGAGTGCGCCGAGGCCGTGCTCCGCCAGGGCGGCAACGTCGTGGTGGCGGCCCGCAGCGCCGACGCCCTGGCCGCCATCGCCGGCGAGCTCGACCCTACGGGGGCGCGGGTGGCCCACCAGGTGACGGACATCACCGATGCCGACTCGTGCACGGCGCTCGTCGACCTGGCCAACGAGCGCTTCGGCGGCGTGGACGCCCTGGCCCAGGTGGCCGCCTATGACAACGCCTGGGGCGGCCTCTACGACCTCAAGTTCGAGAACTGGCGGAACGCCTTCGAGACCAATGTGCTCGGCGCCCTGAACGTGATCCGGCCGGCGGCGGAGGCCATGAAGGCCCGGGGCGGCGGGTCGATCATCCTGATCGGCTCCCAGTCCATGTTCGCCCCCCAGATGCCTCAGGGCGGGTACGCCGCCTCCAAGGGGGCCCTGCTCTCGGCCATGTACTACCTGGCCGACGAGCTCGGCCCCGACAACATCCGGGTCAACATGGTGGTCCCGTCGTGGATGTGGGGGCCGCCGGTGGAGATGCTGATGAACTGGCGGGCCCAGAACGAGGAGAAGACCGTGGACGAGGCGCTCCATGACGTGGTGGGCAAGTTCCCGCTCCGTCGGATGACCGAGGACGGCGAGGTGGCCGAGGTGGTCGCCTTCTTCGCCTCGGACCTGGCCCGGGCCGTCACCGGCCAGCACCTGCTGGTCAACGCCGGGGAGATGTCCCGGTGAGCGCCCCCAAGCGGGTCGTGGTCTTCGGGACCGGCTTCGTCGGCCGGATGGTGATCCCCGAGATCCTCAAGCACCCCTCCTTCGAGCTCATCGGCGTGGGCGTCTCGGCCGAAGGCGGCAAGGCCGGCACCGACGTGGGCACGCTGTGCGGCACCGACCCCATCGGCATGACCGCCACCGCCGACATCGACGAGCTCATCGCCCTGGCACCCGACGCCCTCGTCCACTACGGCCCGACCGCCGCCCAGGCCCGGACCAACATCGAGCACATCGGTGCCTTCCTCCGGGCCGGGATCGACGTGTGCTCCACGGCCATGACCCCGTGGGTGTGGCCGCACATCCGCCAGAACCCGCCGTCGTGGACCGAGCCCATCGTGGAGGCCTGCGAGGCCGGCCAGGCGTCGTGCTTCACCACCGGCATCGACCCCGGGTTCGCCAACGACCTCTTCCCGATGACGCTGATGGGGCTGTGCAGCGAGGTGCGCCAGGTCCGGGCCCTCGAGATCCTCGACTACATCAACTACGAGGGCGACTACGAGTTCGAGATGGGCATCGGCATGCCGCCCGACTTCGAGCCCCTCCTGGCCAACAACGACATCCTGGCCATGTCCTGGGGCGGGACGGTGCCGATGATGGCCCACGCCGTCGGCGTGGAGCTCGACGAGATGACGTCGTCCTGGGACAAGTGGGTGACCCCGACGGCCATCACCACGGCCAAGGGCGTCATCGAGCCGGGCCATGTGGCGGCCATCCGCTTCACCATCAACGGGATCGTCAAGGGCGAGCCGCGGATCTGCCTCGAGCACATCAACCGGGTGGGCGCCGACGCCGCCCCCGACTGGCCCCGGGGCAACCAAGACGACGTCTACCGGGTGGTGATCGACGGCACGCCATCGATCACCCAGGAGACGGCCTTCCGCTTCTCCGACGGCTCGGGCCGCGACGCCGCGGCGGCCGGGTGCCTGGCCACCGGCCTTCGGGCTCTCAACGCCGTCCCCTACGTCAACGACCTGCCCCCGGGGTGGGTCACCGCTCTCGACCTCCCGCTGATCCCCGGGGTCGGCACCATCCGCTGAGCCGGAGTCCGGACTTCGCTGCCAGGCCGGCACGGACCTGGCCGGCACACACGGAACGAACACGAACGGAGCCACCATGACCCCCGAGGACCTCGTCGAGATCGAGCTGATCAAGCGACTCAAGTACCGCTACCTACGGTGCCTCGACCAGAAGCTGTGGGACGAGATCGAGGGCTGCTTCGTCCCGGAGGCCACCGCCCGCTACGGCGGCGGGCTCTATGAGTTCGACGGACGCGACGCCATCCTGGAGTTCCTCCGGTCGTCGATGGGGGCCACCACCATGCTCTCCAGCCACCGGTGCCACCATCCCGAGATCGACCTGCTCGGGCCCGACGAGGCCACGGCCATCTGGGCGCTGGAGGACGTGGTGGTGCTCACCGACTTCGGCATCAACGTCCAGGGCGCGGCGTTCTACACCGACCGCTACGTGAAGCGCGACGGGGAGTGGAAGATCCTCCACACCGGCTACAAGCGCACCTTCGAGGAGCTCCTCCCCCGGGCCTCGGTCCAGGGGCTGCGGATCACCGCCGACTGGTGGGCCACCGGCGGGCGCTCCAACCTGTCCTGACGGCAGGACGCCAGCCTGGTGGTCCGGCTGCGCCGACGTCCACTAGGACAGCGTGGCGCCGACGTCCCCTAGGACAGCGTGGCGCCGTCCATGCGGATGTCGGCCCCGTTCATGTGCGACGCCTCCTCCGAGGCGATGAAGGCGATGGCAGCGGCGATGCCCTCAGGGGTCCCGAAGGCACCGAGCGGCATGACCCGCTGGATCAGCTTGGCATCGGCCCCCTCGGGCACGTGGAACGCCGACGTGATGGGGGTGTCGATGGCCCCCGGACTCACGCTGTTGCAGCGGACACCGGCCTTGGCGTACTCCACGGCCAGCTCCCGGGTCATGGCCAGCACCCCGCCCTTGGAGGCGGTGTAGGCCAGCGCCCAGGGCTGCCCGGCATGCGCCGCCGTCGAGGCCACGTTGACGATGTTCCCCTTCGATGCCAGCAGGTGCGGCAGCGCCTCCCGGCACATGAGGAACGTCCCGGTGAGGTTGATGCCGATCAGCCGGTTCCACTCCTCCAGCGTGGTCTCATGGGCATGGCCGAAGGAGAGCACCCCGGCCACGTTGACCACCACGTCGAGGCCGCCCAGAGCGTCCACCGCGCCGCCCACGATGGCCTGCACCCCCGTCTCGGTCGACACGTCGCCGGCCGCCGTCCGCACCGAGCCCGGCGAGCCGGCTGCCTCGGCGGCCACGGCATCCAGCGCCTCGGCGTTGACGTCCACCCCCCAGACCTCGGCGCCCTCGGCGGCCAGGCGCAGGGCGGTGCACCGCCCGATGCCCGAGGCGGCGCCGGTGACCAGCGCCCGTCGTCCCGTGAATCGCTCCAACGTCATGGCAGGGCACACTAGGCCGGTTCCCGCACCGCTCGGCGACCCGGGCGCGATACTCCCCGGTGGACGCCGACGGACCGGTCGGCGCTGCCGCACCGTCGGTGACGGGGCGGCCGGCCGAGATGACGACGGAGGTGCCGTGCCCATCGACCGGATCGGCGCCGTCGACCTGGCCTGGGAGCGCACGGGCACCGGCCCGCGACTCGTCGTCTGCAATGGGTCGGGCACGACCCTGGACGAGGCGCGCATCCTGCTGGCGGTCCTGGGCGAGGGGTTCGACGTCCTGGCCTTCGACTACCGGGGCCTGGGTGGCTCGCCCCCGTCCCCGGGCCCCTACGCCATGGCCGACCTGGCCGGCGACGTCCTCGGGCTGATGGACCACGTCGGCTGGGACCAGGCCCGTCTGTGCGGGATCAGCTTCGGGGGGATGGTGGCCCAGGAGGTCGCCGTCACCGCCCCCGAACGCGTCGAGCGCCTCGCCCTGCTGTGCACCTCCTCGGGCGGGGCCGGCGGGTCCTCCTACCCGCTCCACGAGCTCGAGGACCTGGACCCGGACGCCCGGGCGGCCGTCCGACGGACGCTGATCGACGCCCGCTTCGACGAGTCCTGGCTGGCCTCCCATCCCGGCGACGCCGCGCTGGTGGACCTCGTGGTCCGGCCGGACGACGGGGACCCGGCCGCCCTGGCCGGCCGCCGGGCCCAGATGGCTGTCCGGCGCCACCACGACACCTGGGACCGCCTCGACCGGATCACCTGCCCCACCCTGGTGGCGGTGGGCGCCCACGACCCCGTGGCCCCACCGGCCAACGGCGCCGCGCTGGCCGGGCGCATCCCGGGTGCCGAGCTGCGCCACTACGACGGAGGCCACCTCTTCGTCTTCCAGGACCCCACGGCCGGCCCCGACGTCCGGGCGTTCCTGGCCGCCGGCTGACACCCGGAGCTTCCCGGCCGACACACCAGGTCCCCCGCCACCACCGTCGCGGCGGGTCCGGCCGGTAGCCTGCGGACACCCGAGCGGAGGGAGGTCCGCCCCATGTCCAGCCCCGACACCGACCGGCAGGTCGCACGGCTCCGCCCCTACAACCTGGTGGCCGGCGGCGCCCACCTGATCCAGGCCGTGGCCATCCTGGTCCTGGCCAACGCCTTCGCCCTGCCCGTGGTGGCCACCTACATGACCGGGCCCCCGGGGCCCCACACCGGCCGCCAGTCGGTGACCCTCTTCCAGCTGCGCACGGCCTGGGTGGTCGCCGCCTTCTTCCTGCTCTCGGCGGTGGCCCACCTCCTGGTGGCCGGGCCGGGCTGGTCCCGCTACACCACCGACCTGGCCCGCCAGCGCAACCCCTACCGGTGGATCGAGTACTCGGTCAGCTCGTCGCTGATGATCGTGGTCATCGCCCAGCTGGTGGGCATCGACGACGTGGCTGCACTGCTGGCCCTGGTCGGCGTGAACGCCTCGATGATCGGCTTCGGCTGGCTCCAGGAGCGCTACGAACAGCCCGGCGGCGGCTGGTGGCCCTTCGTGCTCGGCTGCGGGGCGGGCATCGTGCCGTGGGCGGCCATCGCCGTCTACCTGGCCGGCCCAGGCGCCTCGGCCTCGCCTCCCGGCTTCGTCTACGGGATCTTCTTCTCGCTCTTCGTCTTCTTCAACCTGTTCGCCGTGAACCAGTGGCTCCAGTACCGGGGGCGGGGCCGGTGGGCCGACTACCTGGTCGGCGAGCGGGCCTACATCACTCTCAGCCTGGTGGCCAAGTCCCTGCTGGCCTGGCAGATCTTCGCCTCCACCCTGGCGTCGTCCTCGGCCCACTGACCGCGCCCGTGGACGCCGCCGAGCCGGACGCCCCCGACCCGGACGCCGGCGCCGTGCCGGTGTCGGGGGTGTGCGACGAGCGCTACGACGAGGTCCGACGGGCCTTCGTGGCGAACTTCGCCGAGCGGGGTGAGGTCGGGGCCGGCGTCACCGTCATCGTGGACGGGGAGGTCGTCGTCGACCTGGTCGGCGGGTGGGCCGACGAGGCCCGCACCCGGCCCTGGCAGGCCGACACGCTGGTCGACGTCTACTCAGTGGGCAAGGCCGTGGTGGCCCTCCTCCTGCTCCAGCTGGTGGAGACCGGGGCCGTGGGCCTCGATGACCCGATCGC
This sequence comes from uncultured Acidimicrobiaceae bacterium, assembly GCA_963977795.1. Taxonomy (GTDB): domain Bacteria; phylum Actinomycetota; class Acidimicrobiia; order Acidimicrobiales; family RAAP-2; genus Bog-756. Next base: position 11,705 of record CAXBRB010000027.1, on the reverse strand, counting down.
CTCGGTGTGGCCCGAGTTCGCCGCGGAGGGCAAGGAGGCGGCCACGATCCGCCACGCCCTGTGCCACCGGGCCGGGGTGCCGGCCATCCGGGCGCCGCTGACCGACGACGACCTGTGGCGCTGGGACGTCATGGCCGAGGCCCTGGCCGCCACCGCCCCGTGGTTCGAGCCCGGAACGCGGCACATCTACCACACCAACACCTACGGCCATCTGATCGGCGAGCTGGTCCGCCGGCTCTCCGGCGAGCTGCCCGGCGGGCGCCTCCGGGCCGTGGCCGAGGAGCTCGATGCCGACATCCACGTCGGCCTGACCCCGGCCGAGCAGGCTCGCTGCGCGGAGGTGCTGTGGGCGCCGGGGCCGGGGCAGCCGACGGCCGATGTGGCGGCCATGGACGACGACGCCCGACTGGCCTGGCAGAGCTACTTCAACCCCCCGGGCTACTCCTCGGTCGGGGTGGTGAACACCGCCTCGTGGCGGGCCGCCCAGGTCCCCTCGACCAACACCCACGCCACCGCCAGCGGGGTGGCCCGCATCTACCAGGGCCTGCTCGAGCCGGGTCGCCTCCTCGACCCCGGCCTCCTGACCGAGGCCACCCGGGTCCAGTCGGCCGGGTGGTGCCCGGTGCTGGGTGAGGAGGTCGCCTTCGGGCTCGGGTTCAAGCCCACCGCCCCCCGACGGCCGTTCGGCCCCCATGCCGGCGCCTTCGGCCACTTCGGCACCGGCGGAGCGGTGGGGTTCGCCGATCCCGAGGGCGGGGTGGCCCTGGGGTACGTCATGAACCACGTCATCCCCCGCTGGCAGTCCAGCCGGAACCGCTCGCTGATCGACGCCGTCTACCGCTGCCGCTGATCTGGCCCGCCATGTCGGGCGGCAGGCGTGGCCCGACTCAGCGGTCGGCGGCGGCCACTTCGGCGGCCAGCGGGTCCGACCGGCGCACGACGAGCATCCCGAGGCTCGTCCCCACGATGAGGCCGAGCGAGAGGGACCCGGCGATCCGGGTGAAGGTGCCAAAATCGTGGAAGCTCTCGATGAGGTTCCCGCCGGCCAGCGTGGTGAGGCCCCGAAGGGCCATCGAGCCGACGGTGAGGACGAACACGCCGCCCAGGATGATGACCAGGCTGGGCGGCCGGTCGGCCTTCTGGCTGAGCACCACGCCGGCCAGGGTCAGCACGGCGGCAGCGGCGAAGGTCCCCGCCGCATCCCCGGCGATCCAGGTCACCCCGAGCTGGACGCCCCAGGCCAGGTAGACGCCGAACAGGAGCCAGGGCACATCAGCCATGCGGGCGCAGAAGGTCAGGGCCATCCCCACCGTGAAGGGGATCCAGGCCAGCGCCGTGACCACCCAGGGGAGGTCGTTGACGGTGGTGGAGGTGATGAGGGCCGAGGCGTGGACGCCGGTGATGGCGGCGCCGATGACCACGCCGGCGGCCAGCTGCAGGAGGACGAACCCCGACTGGACGAGCCGGATCGTCCCCACCGTGAACTGGCCCACGGCGATCTCGGCCGCCGCCGCGCACAGGAAGTCGCCGGGGATCATCACGAAGAGGGCGGGCACCATGACCAGCACCGGCCCCCCGTGGGCGTCCTCGAGGTGGAAGAGGCCGAAGCCGACGAGGGCCACGGCCAGGGAGGCCAGCAGGGGGAGGATGGTGCGGAGGACGGCCCGGGACTCGCCGAAGAGGAGGACGGCGGCCATGACCGCACCGAGCACCACCGACCCGCCCACCTGACGCCAGTTGGCCTGGACGCTGGGGGCGAACCCTGCGGCGAAGAGGACCACGCCGAGGAAGCGGGCCCACCACCGGAACGGCGCCGGGGAGTGCTCCAGGTCGGCCAGCTCGGTCGCCGCATCGCCGGCGCTGACCGCTCCGGCGGCGATCCGGGTGGTGAGCTTCTTGAATCCGGTGAGGAGGTCGAGCCGCTCGAGCGACGGCTGAGCATGGACCACGCCGGTCCGCTGGCTCCCGTCGGCGTGGGTGACGACGTAGCTCATCCCCTCCATGTTGACGAAGGACTCGATGCGGGCCCCGTAGGCGGCGCCGATCTGACGCAGGTGGAGCTGGAGGTCGAACGTGCCCTCGGCGCTGTTGCGCAGGAGGAACTTCCCTGCGCTGCGGGCCAGGCGGTCGATGTCTTCGTCGGCGGAGGGTCCGGGCGGCGGCACGCCGTCACGCTAGCCAGAGGCCGGACCGGCAGGCGGCATCCCCGACGCCTGGCGGCTGCCGGAGCAGCCGGTCCCGGGCCCCACCCTCGGGGCGGTGCCGACAGGCATCGCCCGTGCCAGGATCGGGCATGCGCGTCATCCGCATCTTCGACGGCGCCGACGGTGAAGCCCGGTTCGAGGACGTCGAGCTCGACCTCGTCCTCGACGATCTGGCACCACCGGCGCCGCCGCTCGAGCAGTCGGCCCACCTCGCAGCCCGGGAGACGTTCCTCCTGCGCTTCACCCCGGGCTGGACCGGGCCGCGCCATCCGGCCCCGGCCCGCCAGCTCATGGCCTTCACCATGGGACGCCTCGAGGTCGACGCCGGCGGCGAGATCCGGACCATCGGGGCAGGAGACCTGGTCCTGCTGGAGGACACGGCCGGCTCCGGCCACCGGACGACGGCCGTGGAGGAGACGGTGGCCCTGGTGGTCCGCCTCTGAGCGACCCTCTGCCGGCACCGGCGGCACCCGGCTGCCGTGTCGCAGCGGTCTGGCAGGCTGGCGGGATGCGGCAGACGGCGGGCGGCAGGCGCCCATGAGGTTCATCCACACCAGCGACTGGCACATCGGCCGGACCTTCGAGCGCGAGCCGCTGGCCGAGGACCAGCGGGCCTTCCTGTCCTGGCTGGCCGGCCAGGTGGCCGAGCACGGGGTCGACGCCGTGGTGGTGGCCGGCGACATCTACGACCGGTCGCTCCCCTCCGAGGAGGCCACCGCACTCCTCGACGAGGGCATCGACGCCCTCCGTGCCGCCGGGGCCCAGGTGGTGCTCATCCCCGGGAACCACGACGGCGCCACCCGCCTGGCCTTCGGGGCCGACCGCCAGCGGGCAGCCGGGGTGCACGTGATGGCCGACCCCGACGCCCGCCCGTGGATCCTCGAGGCGGGTGGCGAGCAGGTGGCCATGATCACCGTCCCCTTCCTCGACCCCTACACCTCCCCTGCCCCCCGGCCGGCGGCTGACGGCTCCCGTCGGGCCCGGACCCACCAGAGCGTGCTGGAGGATGCGCTGGACGACGGGCGCACCGGACTGGCCGAGCTGCGGGCCGACCACGACGGGCCGCTTGCCTCGGTCGCAGTGGCCCACGCCTTCGTGAGCGGCGCCGAGGTCTCGGACTCCGAGCGCACCCTGGCCGTGGGCGGCACCGAGCTCGTCGACGCTGCGGTGTTCGCCGACTTCGACTACGTGGCCCTGGGCCACCTCCACCGTCCCCAGACTGTCGGGCGCGACGACACCGTTGCCTACTCCGGCTCCCCCCTCCCCTACTCCTTCAGCGAGACCCACCCGAAGTCGGTCCGCCTGGTCGACCTCGCACCGGACGGGCGCACCGAGGTGACCTGCATCCCGGTCCCCGTCGGCCGGCCCGTGACCACGCTCGAGGGCCCGCTCCAGGACCTGCTGGACGACCCGGGCCTGGCGGACCGGACGGAGCACTGGGTGGCCGCCGTCCTGACCGACGACACCATCCAGACCCAGCCCCTCGAGCGTCTCCGGGCCCGGTTCCCCCATGCCGTCTCGGTCCGCTACGCCACCCGGGAGCGCTCCCCGGATGCCGGCACGTCGACGGCGCCGGCCGACGTGTCCCGCGAGCCGGTCGACGCCGTGGTCTTCGCCTTCCTGGACGACGTGCTCGGCGACCGCCTGACCGCCACCGGCCGGACACTGGTGAGCGAGGCCGTCGCCGAGGTCCTGCGGGAGGCGGGACGGTGAAGCCGCTGCAGCTCGACCTCCAGGCCTTCGGCTCCTACGGCGGACACCAGTCCGTCGACCTGGCCCGCCTCGGCGGCCACGGAGTCTTCTCCATCACCGGGCCCACCGGTGCGGGCAAGTCGACCATCTTCGACGCCATCGTCTTCGCCCTCTACGGCGACCTCCCCGGCTTCCGCACCAACAGCCACGTCCGGAGCCAGCACGCGCCCCCCGACCTGGTCACCTCCGTGACCTTCTCCTTCGCCGCCGGAGGCCGGGAGTGGCAGATCACCCGTCAGCCGAAGCAGGAGGTGCCCCGCCAGCACGGCCCGGGCACCCGCACGCTGGCGGCCCAGCTCCACCTGGGCGAGGTCGGGGCCGACGGGGGCGGCTGGACGACCAAGAAGGAGGTGGACCACCGGATCGCCGAGCTCATCGGCCTGGACCAGGCCCAGTTCCAGCAGGTCGTCCTCATCCCCCAGGGCCGGTTCGAGGAGGTCCTCAAGGTCGGAACGGCCAAGCGCCGGGAGCTCCTGCTGCGCCTCTTCCCGGTCGACACCTTCCAGCGGGTCACCGAGGTCCTCCAGGCGAAGGCCGGTGAGGCCGAGGCCGCCTACCAGGAGGTGGTCACCTCGCGTCTCCGCCTGGTCGACCGCGTGGAGGCCGACCTCGCAGCGGCCCGGGCCGCGCTCTCCGACGCCGGGTCCAGCGATGCGGGTGCCGAGGGAGGCAGCGAGCACGGCGACGGGGACGACACCGGGCCGGCGGGGACCGGGCCTGGGGACGATGCACCCTCGGACCTGCCGGAGGCCGACCCCGACGGGGACGGAGACGGCACGGCGCCCACTGCCGGGGGCGACGGGGACGTCGCCGCCGGTGGGCTCGGCGACGAGCTCGATCGGCTCCGGGCCTCCGCTGCGGCCCTCACCACCCGAGTGGATACCGCACGGGCAGACCATGATCGTGCCCGTCAGGAGCGGGTGGCCGCCGAAGAGGCAGTGGCGGCCTGGGAGGGGTGGCAGGCGGACCTGACGGCAGCGAAGGACTTCTCCGCCGCCGAAGCCGAGGATGCCGCCGCGGCGGCGGACCTGGAGCGGGCCCGGGTGGTGGCCCGCCTCGCCGGGGCGCTCGACCAGTGGCGCAGGGCGTCGCAGGACCTGGACACTGCCGAGGCGGCCCGGACCGCCGCGTGGGCCGACGTGGAGGCGCTCGGGGGTCCGCCTGTGGCCGGTGACGGGACGGTCGACGATCCCCTCGTGGCCACCGAGACGGCCGGCCGGCTCGGCCGGGAAGCAGAGGCGCTGGCCGAAGCCGAGGGCGAGCGCACAGCGATCGTCGACGAGGAGGCGGGACTCGGGCGCCTCGACGAGGAGCTCGCCGCTCGCTCCCAGGGCCTCGACACCGATGAGGAGCGCCACCGCACCGCCGAGGCGGCGCTGGAGGTTGCCCGGGCCGCCACAGCCGAGTTGACCGGCCAGGCTGCCGGACTGGGCGAGGCGCAGGCGGCGGTCACCCGGTGCCACGAGGCGCTGGCCGCCGCCCGGGACCGCGCCGACGCCACAGCCGAGCAGCTCCGTCGCCAGGAGCAGGCCGCAGCTGCAGCGGTGGCCCAGGAGGCGGCATCGGCCGAGCTCGCCACGGTGACCGCTCGGTGGCGGGCCGGCCTGGGCGGACGGCTGGCCCTCCGGCTCGTCACCGGTGATCCCTGCCCCACCTGCGGCTCGACCGAGCACCCCGCACCGGCCCCGGTGGAGGAAGACGCCCCGGACGACCACGACCTCGAGGTGGCCGAGGCCCGCCTAACGAGCGCGACCACCGAGAGCGCCCGGGCCCGGGCCGCCCTGGCCGAGTCCGACGGTCGCCTTGCCGGCCTGCCCGTCGCCGGCCCGGTCGAGGAGGCCGCCGCCGCCATGGCCGAGGCCACGGCACGGTGCACCGCCCTGGAGTCGGTCGCCGAGGCCGCCGCCCGCCAGGAGGCCGAGGTGGCTGAAGAGGTGCGCCGCCTGGACGACGAGGGCCGGGTGCTCCAGCAGCGCCGGTCGGACCTCGACGCTGACCGGGCCGCAGCCCGGGCCAGCCGGGCAGCCTGGGAAGAGCGCAAGCAGCGCCACCTGGCGGCCGGCCGGACGCTGGAGAGCGCCGCCGACGAGATCGACCGGTTACGGGCCCGGGCCGGTGCCTTCAGCGTCCTGGCCCAGGCCCTGGGCCGCCGCCAGCAGGCAGCAGCGGACCGGGCAGCAGCCGAAGCCCTCCTGGTGCCGGCGGCCGAGACCCTCGGGGTGGACGGGCCCGAGGGGCTGGCGGCGTGGGCCCGCGACGATGAGGACATCGCCACCGAGGAGCAGCGCCTGGCCAGCCGGCTGGCCGACCGTCGCGACGTCCAGCGGCGGATCGAGGTGTACGAGACAGCCGGCCGGCCGGCCGACCGACCCGACCCCGGTCCCCTGGCAGCAGCCGAGGAGGTCGCCCGCACCATCGTGGAGCAGCTCACCGCCCGCAGCGCCGCCGCCGCCGAGCGCCTGCACTCGGCCGGCGACGGCTGGGCCGGTCTGGCCGGCACGGCCGACGCCCTGGACGCCGCCCGACGGTCGAAGGAGGAGGCCGAGACGGTGGCATCGGTCTGCGCCGGTGCCTCCGGGGGGCCCGTCGACGGCCGGCGCTCCCTGGTCGACTGGGTGCTGGCCACCTACCTTCGCAAGGTCCTGGCCCAGGCCAACCAGCGCCTCGACCACATGTCCCAGGGCCGCTACACCCTGGTCATCGACGAGACGACCGAGGACAACCGGAAAGCCACCGGGCTCGATCTCGCCGTCATCGACGCCGAGACCGGGCAGACCCGCCCGGCGACCACCCTGTCCGGCGGCGAGACCTTCGTCGCCGCCCTGGCCCTGGCCCTGGGCCTGGCCGACGTGGTCTCGGCCGGCTCGAACGCCACCATCGGTGCGCTCTTCGTCGACGAAGGGTTCGGCTCGCTCGATGCCGGCTCACTGGACAACGTCGTCGACGTCCTCCGCTCGCTCCAGGACGGCGGCCGGATGGTCGGCGTCATCAGCCACGTACAGGAGGTCAAGGATGCCCTGCCCAACGGGATCGCCGTCCGTCCGTCGCCCGACGGGTCACGAGCCGACATCCGCTACCCCGATGCCTGACCGGACCGCCCGACGGCGCGCCGCACGGTCGGCCGGCACCGCCGTCCTGGCGGCCGCCGTGGCGCTGATCGCCGCTGCCTGCGGACGGTCGTCGGCGACGCCGGCGACGTCCCGTCCGGCCGCTGCCTCGACGATCCCGACCACCACGGCGACGCCCACCACACCGCCCGTCACCGTGGCCCCGACCACGGCACCCCCGACCACCGTGCCTCCCACCACGACCGCCCCGCCCCCACCTCCGGCGCCACCGCCGCCGTCGGGCATCCCCATCGGTCCCGGTCCGCAGGCCACCTACGCCGTCCAGGCCCAGCCGGCACCGGGCTCCTGCCACTACCGCTACGACGCCGGCCTCCCCCTGCCCGACCCGGCCTGCACCCCCGGGGCCCTCAGCCCGGCGGTAACCCAGGACAACCTCGCCTCCACCATCTGCATGCCCGGGTACACCTCCTCGGTCCGCCCGCCGTCGAGCATCACCGGAGCCGAGAAGGTCGGCTCGGCTGCCGCCTACGGCTACACCGGGTCGTTCCGTACCGGCGAGTACGACCACCTGGTCTCCCTGGAGCTGGGCGGCGATCCTAACGATCCCAGGAACCTGTGGGTGGAGCCGAACGACCGCGCCGGTGCCGCCTCGACCTACAACGGCAAGGACCCGCTGGAGAACCACCTCCACGATCTGGTGTGCGCCGGACAGCTCTCACTGGCCGCCGCCCAGCAGGCCATCGCCACCGACTGGGCCGCCGCGCTGCAGCGCTACGGGACCTAAGTCCTCTTCTGGTCCCGCGCGGGCCATTTCCGGGGATGAGTCGGTACGCTGCCTCCATGACGTCGGTGATCGCCAACCCCGAGCCCGGGGTCACCCCTCGGCGCAAGCTTCCCAAGCAGATCCTGAACGAGACGAAGATGGTGAATGCGGCCATCGACCTGCTCCGGGACCGGTCCGTCGACGACGTGACCAGCCGCCTGATCGCCGACTACTCCGGCACCACGGTCTCCTACCTGACCCGCTACTGGGGCGGCCGGGACGAGTTCCTGGTCGACGTGGCCATCGAGCTGGGCCGACGCATCACCGTTCTGGTCCGGGCCGAGCAGGTCCACCTCGACCTCGACCACATCGCCGACGGCCTCGAGCGGTTCCTCGAGATGGCCGACGTCCAGGTGTGGTTCAAGCTCCACCGGTACCTGGCCGGCCGGGACAAGCTGCGCGCCCTCGAGCCCGACCACCCTGCCCCCCTGCTGGTCGCCTTCCAGGAGGCGGTGGCCGAGCTGTTCGGCCTCGACGCCGAGGAGTCGATGTCGTGGGGAGTGCTCCTGCTGACCCTGCTCATGGGCAACCAGGCCTTCGGCCCCCTCATCGGTTCCGGCGAGCCGCAGTTCCGGGCCGCCCTCGACCATCTGACCGACGCCCTCAAGCTGCGGGCGGCCGTGGTGGCCGACACCCGGCCGGACACCGAGCCGGACCCCAACGACCGCCGCACCAAGGGTGCCGGCCGCCGGGGATCCGACCGCTTCCGCACCCCCTGAACCAGGGCGGGCCGTCAGGGCACCCGTCGAGCGGCTCTCCTCGGACCGTTCCGGACGCCCGTGGGGCGGTGACGAGGACGGGTGAAGGGAAGGATGTCCGCCGTCTCCCGCTCCGCCGCCATCCCGCGGCATGCGAGGTCCCGCACCTGCCCGCCGCGGCCAGGCCACTCCGGACCTCCCGATCCGACAGGCCGGGGATCCCCCGCATGGGAGGGGTGGGCGAGACTGCTCCTGAGGAACTGCCGGGCGGCTGCGTCGGCGTCGGCCGCCGTGCTCCCGCCGGCGTAGGTCGACAGCGCCACCAGGACGGCCCGGTCACCCAGCGCCGTCGCCCCCGGCGCTGTCCGGTCCGCCCAGTCCCGCACCGCCAACGCCAATCGGATCGCCGTGTCGACACCCACGCCCACCACCTCCTCCGGCCACCGCCGATTGTCCGCCCGGGCGGTGACCACGGTCAGGGGCGAAGGTCCTCTCACCGGTGCCGAAGGTCCCGGAACGCTCCAGATGGCCCTCCGACGTGTCGAACGAGGGGCAGAGGTGGTCTGGCCGTGGGATGCCGGTCGCTGGCGCTCGACGGCACCGAGAGCCGTGGACGACACGGGGCCACACACGGACCGGCCTCCCGGTCCGGGCCTTCGCCCTCGACGCATGCCTCAGGCGGAGAGGGCCAGCCTCAGGCGGAGAGGGCCAGGATCTCGGCGTCCGACCAGAAGCGACCACAGGACCGGCACTGCCAGTCGGTCGCCGTCCCGGTGCGCCTCCCCGGCCAGAGGACCAGTCGGGGGACGTCGCGTGTGCGGCAGTGGGGGCAGGTGCGAACGGCGTCAGCATCGTGCATGGGTCGACCTCTCGTTTCTCGGCGCTGGCCCTTGTGCATCGGGCAGACGGGGGCTTCACTTGAGGAGGCCCCGAAATCAGAGGAAAACCCCTTCAGCCCGACGGCCGATCGGCCGATCAGGGAGGGAGATGCAGAAACCGCCCCCTGCCGAAAAGGGCGGGTCGGACCGAGGAGTTGCCGTGACGGACGTGCGATCCGGAGGATGGAACCCAGGGGACATGCCCGGGGGCGAGATGACGCCCAGCTCGCCCGGTGCCGGACCGCTTGCTGCCACCTTCGCAGCGACGAAGTCGAGCAAGCTGCGCCGGGCCTCGCTGCCCAAGGGCGTGGTCGCCGGGATCGCCGGCGTCGTGGCCGTCAGCGCCGTGGTGGTGGTGGCTGCCGCCGCCGCCCCGCACAACGCCGGGACGGCGCTGCCTTCCACGACGACACCGACCATCCCCCGGGTCTCGGTGCCTCCGACCACGGTCTACAGCCCGACCGTGACCGCCCCGGTCCCCGTCGCCCCGACCACCACCGCACCCCCGGCACCGGTCGTGGTCCCGCCGCCCGCACCCGCACCGGCCCCGACCACCACAGCCCCGACCACCACCGCACCCCTGGCCCCGGTCGTGGTCCCGCCGCCCACACCCGCACCGGCCCCGACCACGACCACCCCGCCGGTCCACCGCCACACCATCGTCTACACCGCCTCCTGGGGCTCCGGGCAGGCCGATGCCTCCTACATCAGCACCGATTGGGGCGTGGTCACCCACGCCGTGGTCAACCCGAACCAGGGGATCACCGTCGCCCTGCAGAGCGGCGCCCGCTACTCGATCGTGGTGACCGCCCGCACGGCCCGCCAGACCATCTCCTGCTCGGTCTTCGACGACAACCGGCTCATCACGCAGTCGATGCCCAGTCTCTCGGGCACTGCCACCTGCACCGGTCTGGTCCCCTGACCGTCGGCCCGCCGGCTGCACCCGGCGGCAGCCCCGCCGTCCACCGGCTGCGCCCGGGGACCGGTCAGGTCCCGGTCGGGACCACCACCTGGCGACCGAGGGCGGCGCCCTCCTCCATGCACCGGTAGGCCCCGACCGCCTCGTCGAGACCGCACGTGGTGATCACCGGCCGCAGGTCGCCCCGGGCGGCCAGGTCGAGGACCTCGGCCAGCTCGGGCCGGCTCCCCCAGTAGGTGGTGCACAGCGAGGCCTCATAGGGCACGGTGAAGAACGAGAACGGGTAGCTCCCGCCGCCGATCCCCACCACGGTCACCTCGCCCAGGACGCGCACGGCAGCGGTGGCCAGGGCCAGGGTGGCGTCCGAGCCCACGAAGTCGAGCACCACGTCGGCACCCTGTCCACCGGTGAGCGATTGGATCGCCCCGGCGGCCTCCTCGGGGGCCAGGGCGACGTCGGCGCCCTCGCCGACGGGACACAATTGTTGTGCTGATTCCAAGGCGAACGGATCGGTTGCGTGTCAATGGGGTGCAGTCGGCGAGGGCGCCGACGATGCGCAGGACGAGGTCCGGGTCGGAGCACCCGGCCACCATGGCGAAGGCGAGCGACACGGAAAAGGCGTACTCCCCCGCCATCGTCGAAAAGAGATTCCCGCCGTCGATAGTGAACGAGGCGTCGAAGAGGAAGGGCAGCGTGGCCATTCCCAAGGCGACCGGAACCGGACGTGGCGCGCGCAGCAGTCGACCCATGGCGTACGCGGCCCAGGGCATGAGAAATGATCCCAGCAGCGTGACGAGTTTGAAACTAACCGCGAATCCCACCACGTAACTTCCCAAGACCGCGAGGAAGTCGGGCACGATGAAGTAGTAGGTGTAGGCCGGCATGCCGGCGAACCAGCCCGGATACCACGGCGTCAGGTTGAACAGGTTTCCCGTCGTGCGCAAATACGCCGGAAGAGCGAGGTGAGCGCCGGTGTCGCCTCCGGTCACGAGCGACGACGAGAACACCAGGTTGGGGTGGACGGCGCTCAGCACCACCACGGTGGCGGCCGCCAGCGCGATGAGTTCCAACCAGAGGTACGTACGCTCCCACTTGCGCATCAGTGGTGCACCCTTTGGGCGATCACACCCAGTAGGGCCACGGCATTAAACGCCGCGTGAGTGATGAACGCGGGCGCGAGACGCTTCGTGCGCCAGGCCACGATGGCCAGCACCGCGCCCATGGCGGCCAGACCGGGGAATTGGAACCACTCAACGTGAGCCGCACCGAAAAGTGCCGAGCTCACGGCCACCGCCATAACCAGATTGGTACGAGTCGGCGAGACCGAGGCCAGACCGCCGAAGAGCGTCCCCCGAAAGAACAT
>CAXBRB010000026.1:0-18754 GCA_963977795.1 uncultured Acidimicrobiaceae bacterium | reverse complement strand
GGGTGGCCGCCGTGGGCGGCGTCGTGGCGGTGGCCGCCGGTGGACTGGCCGTGACCACCACATGGGCCCGCCTCACCAGCGCCCAGCGCCTCTGGGCCCGACGCCGGGGACCGTCCCTGGGTCGCGGCCCCCTGGCCCTGGCGCTGGCCATCGTGGGCTGGGACCTCATCTACTACTGGAACCACCGGTTCATGCACGAGAGCCGCTACATGTGGGCCCTCCACGAGGTCCACCACTCGAGCGAGCGCTACAACCTGTCCACCGCACTGCGCCAGCCGGTGGCCGACGCACTGGGGACGAGCATCCCCTACGGGCTCCTGTCCCTGCTCGGGATCTCCCCCGACCTCGTGGCCACGGCCCGGGGCGTGAACCTCGTCTACCAGTTCTGGATCCACACCGAGGCCATCGACCGGATCGGGGCCGCCGAGGAGGTGCTGAACTCCCCCTCGCACCACCGGGTCCACCACGGGTCGAACCGCCAGTACCTGGACCGGAACCACGGGGGCATCCTCATCGTGTGGGACCGCCTGTTCCGGACCTTCGAGCGCGAGGACGAGCCCGTCGTCTACGGGCTCACCACCAACATCGACACGTTCAACCCGGCGGGCATCGCCTCCCACGAGTACGTCCGCATGGCCCGGGACGTGGCCGGGGCGACCGGCTGGGGCGAGCGCATCGGCCACGTCGTGCGCGCCCCCGGGTGGAGCGACCGGCGCCGGGAGGCCGTGGCCATCGTGGCCGTCGCACCATCCCCGGCCGCCGCCTGACGGCTCGAGGGGCGCTAGGTCCCGGGCGCGTCAGCGGCGCCAGGCGAACGGGGCGCTCGGACGGTCGTCCCGTTGCACCCGGGGCGTGGCATCCCACCCGATCTTCCAGGCCAGGAACTCATCGGGCGGCATGGGCCGGGCCACCAGATAGCCCTGGATCTCATCGCAGCCGAGGGCCGCCACCAGGCGCCGCTCCTCCTCGTCTTCCACGCCCTCGGCCACCACCGACAGCTGCAGGGCGTGGCCGAGCTCCACGCTGCAGCCGAGGATGACCCGGGCTGCCGAGTCGTGCACACCGGTGACGCCGTGCACGAACTCACGGTCGATCTTCAGCTCCGTGAACGGGATGGAGCCGAGCTTCTTCATGGAGGAGAAGCCGATGCCGAAGTCGTCGATCGACATGCCGAAGCCCTTCAACCGGAGGCGCCCGATCACCTCGAGGCGGCTGGCCGTGCTGGAGTCGACCACGTCGCTCTCGGTGATCTCCAGGATGATGCATCCCGTCTCCACGCCCGCCGTGTGCGCGATCTCGGCGAGGCGCTCGGGGAGGTGGAGGTCCGTCAGGTTCCGCTCGGAGAGGTTGACCGACACGGTCATGTCATGGCCCTGCTGACGCCAGTCGGCCAGGGCGGCGACGGCCTGGCGGAAGACGATGAGCGACAGGTTGTCGATGAGGCCGTGCTTCTCCGCCGTCGGGACGACCGCCGTGGGCGGGATGGGCCCGCGGACCGGATCCGTCCAGCGGAGCAGGGCCTCGGCGCCGACCACCCGGTTGTCGTGGAGCCGGACCTTCGGCTGGACGGCGATCTTGGCATACCCCTGCTCCAGGCCCTTGCGAACCGCCGCCGCCGTCAGCTGATCCCCCTGGTAGCCGGCGGTGAAGAACTCGATGCCGGTGGTCACCACGTCGTTCCGGTGGCGCTCGGCGGCCGGAATGACGTTGCGCATGGCCCGGAACAGGCGCTCGGGATCGACGGGCTTGGACAGCGTCTCCAGGAGCACGAGTTCGTGCTCGCGCACGAGGTCGCTGACCGAGGACAAGATGCGGTCGTCGGAGCCGGACATCACGATGATCGCCCCCGAGAAGGCCCGGTCGGCCAGGTGGCGGATGAACACGATGCCGTCCATGCCGGCCATGTCGAGGTCGCAGAGGACGACGTCGGGGTGGGTGGACGGCTCGTCGACGATGGCCAGCGCCGCCCGGCCGTCCGTGGCCCGTTCCACCCGGAGCGCGCCGGCTTGGCGCAGCAGCTCCTCCATCACGTCGAGCATGAAGATGTCATCGTCGACCATCAGCACCCGCACCGCAGGGTCCACCGGAGTGTCGTGGCCGACCACGCCGAATGCGCTCACGGCGCGACCACCTCGTCGAGGAGGACCGAGGCCACCACGTCGAGATTCTCCGGGAGCTTCTCGAGCTGCGTCAGGGCCTCACCGAGGTCCCCCTGGTGCGAGGCGGTCTCGATGGCCAGGCAGATCGACGCCATCTCCGGCGCGCCCACGGTGGCCGCCGCTGACTTGAGCCGGTGGGCCAGGCTGCCCAGATCGGTGAGGTTCCGGCGCTCCCCGGCCTCGATCATCTCGGTCACCGTCTCCCGAGACGATTCGACGAACTTGGTGGCGAACAGGCGGATCTTGTCTGGGTCGTCGTTCACCAGGCGAGCCAGCGCCCCCCGGTCCACCACGCCCGGCCCCTGCGACGCAGGGTGGCTGACCACCGTCCACGCCGGCACGGTCGCCGGTTCGGGAAGCCACCGGAGCAGGGTGGCGTAGAGGCGATCGGGATCGATGGGCTTGGGCTCGTAGTCGTCCATCCCTGCGGCCAGGCACTCGGCGTGCTCGTCCTCGGAGGCTCCGGCGGTCATGGCGATGATCACCGTGTGCTCGATGCCCGGGGTGGCACGGATGCGCTCGGTGGCCTCCAGGCCGTCGAGCTCGGGCATCAGCACGTCCATCAGCACCACGTCGAAGTCCGGGTCGCGCAGCAGGATCTGGATCACCTCGAACCCGGTGGACGCCGTCGTCACCTCGACCCCGATGGCCTCGAGGAGCTCAGCGGCCACCTGCTGGTTGAACGGGTTGTCCTCGGCGACCAGGATCCGGGCTCCGGCCAGCCGCGAGGTGTCGACCGGCGGCGCACCCCGGCCCGACGCCACGAGGTCGCCAGTCGGCTCCTCCTCCATCGGGGCGAACTGGGCGGTGAAGAAGAACGTGCTCCCCACGCCGGGCATGCTGGACACGCCGATCCGGCCGTCGAGCTGCTGAACCAGGCGCTTCGAGATGGCCAGACCCAGGCCGGTGCCCCCGAAATTACGGGTGGCGGACTCGTCGGTCTGCGCGAAGTTCTGGAACAGCCGGTCGATCTGGACCTGGGTCAGGCCCACGCCGGTGTCGTGGACCCGGAACTCCAGCGTGAGCTCGTGGTCGCCGTAGGACTCGATGGCGATGGAGACCCGGACCGAGCCGCGGTGGGTGAACTTGACGGCGTTGCCCACCAGGTTGAGGAGGACCTGCTCGAGGCGGAGGGGGTCGCCCACCAGGAAGGTGGGGAGGGCATCGGCGGTCTCGATGGCGAACTCCAGGCCCTTGTCCCGGGCGAGGGTGCCGACCATGGAGTCCACGTTCCCGATGACCGTGGCCAGCGCGAAGGGGGCGTGCTCGAGGACCAGAGCGCCGGCCTCGATCTTGGAGAAGTCCAGGACGTCATCGACGATGCGCATGAGGTTCTTGGCCGCCACCTCGGTCTTCGCCACATAGTCCCGCTGCTTGTCGTCGAGGTCGGTGCGCAGGCAGAGGTTGGACAGCCCGATGATGGCGTTCAGCGGAGTGCGGATCTCATGGCTGACGTTGGCGATGAAGGCGCTCTTGGCCCGCACCGCGTCCTCGGCGGCCTCCTTGGCCTTGCGCAGCTCCGCTGTGCGGGCCAGGACGCGGTCCTCGAGGGCCGACTTCTGCTCGAGGATCTCCTGCTCGTGGCGCTTGCGCTCGGTGGTCTCGGCCTGGACCGAGACGAAGCGGTCCAGCCGGCCTTCCGAGTCGAACACCGGCGAGATCTGGAGCACGACCCAGTAGGGCTCGCCGTCCCGGGTGTAGTTGAGGAGCTCCTCGCGCACCGAGGTGCGCTGTCGGAGGGCCTGGCGGATCCGATCGACAGCAACGAGATCGGTGCCCGGGCCCTGGAGGAAGGAGCCGGGCGTGCGCCCCTGGACCTCGTCGAACCGGTAGCCGGTGCGCTCCTCGAAGGCCGGGTTTGCCCATTCGAGCCGACCCAGGTCGTCGGTGATGAGCACCATGTTGTCGGTGGCACTCGCCACCAGCGACAGCAGGGCCAGCTCGTCCTGGGCCGACTTCTCGGCGGTGATGTTGTGGAAGGCCCCCACCGCCCCGCCCGAGGCCATCCGGGCCGCCGAGAGCGAGACCCACACGGTCCGGCCGTCCTGGTGCACGAGGTGCGTCCGCAGCTTCTGGGGCACCGTGGTGAGCGCCCCGATGGCGCCCGACACAGCCGGCCGGCACTCCACCGGGAAGAAGTTGACCAGCTCGCTCCCCAAGCAGGCGCGCAGATCCAGGCCGGTCAGGGTCCGCCAGGCTTCGTTGAGGAAGACCAGGCACCCGGCCTCGTCGACCTCGAACACCACCTCCGACAGGAGCTCCACCCGACGACGCATGCGGTGCTCGGAGTCGACCAGCGCCTCTGTGAGGCGATGGGTGGCCTCGACATGGAGATCGGTGGTGTTGATGGCGTCGTCCGGCAGGGGCCGGCGGCGGTGGGGGGCGGCGCACATGGCAGGGCCGCTCGTCAGGCGACGAGCTCCCGCAGCTCGTCGAGCACCTCGGTCGACGTCATGGCCCGCCCGTAGAGGGGGAAGACGTTGGTGCAGAAGAACTCCTGCTCGGTGGTGGTCCGGGCCGACGTGCAGTCCGAGAGCACCGTCACGTCATAGCCCCGCTCATAGGCGGCCCGGCCGGTGGAGTCGATGCACAGCGAGGTGACCATTCCGGCCACCAGGACATCGCGGATGCCGCGCTCGGCCAGGACGTCGCCGAGTGCGGTGTTGGAGAAGGCGTTGAATCCGGACTTGCCGCTGACGTAGTCGATGCGGTCCCCGTAGGCCAGGAGCTCAGGGATGGTTTCGGCCCCGAAGGAGCCGACGGTGAACGCACCCGACTCCTTGATGGTGTTCAGGATGCCCACCGGATTGGCCATGGCCCGGTAGTCGGGCGCAAGGACGATCGGCGTGGAGATGATCGTCATCTCCGTCCCCGCCATCTCCTCGATGAAGTGCATGGTGCTGACCAGCACGGAGTCGAGGCGGGTGGGGTCCTCCACCACGCCCCGCATGATGCCGTCCTGGGCGAAGAAGTCGTTCTGGTAGCCCACCAGGATCAATGCCGTGGTGCTCGTGCTCATCGATGCCCGATCCCTCCTCCGCCCGACTCCGCGGACCTTCGACTCTCCTTCGGACGGACCGGTGGCCAACTTGACGCCGCAGGCCCGCCTTCCCCAACTGCAACCGTCGGACGCACATGCGCCCCGACAGCGCACTCCATGTTGCCTCCGGAGCGCCCGTCCACTCTAGGGCCGAAGGTCCCAGGTCGGGGGCAGACCCTATGGCCGCCCACCGGCAGGCCGGGGTGGACCAGGGGGGTGGGCCTGGGGGTCGACCCCGGGGGCGCTCACTTGGTGGTCCACGAGAAGGTGGTCGACCCGCTGGCCCCGGAGGTGTCGGTGGCCTTGACGGTGACCGTGGAGGTGGCCGCCTTGGTCGGCTTCCCGGAGATCAGGCCCGAGGACGAGCTGATGGTCAGCCCGGACGGGAGGCCGGTGGCCGACCAGGTCAGCGTCTGGCCCGCAGCCGAGTCGGACGCCGCCAGCTGGAGGCTCACCGAGGTGTTCACGGCGGTGGTCTGGGCGCCCGGGTTGGTCACCGTGACGGTGTTCACCACCTTCCAGGTGAACGTCGTCGATCCCTTGGCCCCCGAGGTGTCGGTCGCCGTGACCGTGACCGAGCACGAGCACGCCGCCGTCGGCGTGCCCGAGATGGTCCCGGTGGACGATCCGATGGTCAGTCCGGACGGCAGGCCGGTGGCCGCCCAGGTGAACGTCTGGCCGGACTGGGAGTCGGTGGCCTTCACGGTGACCGCGGTGACCGACTTGCCCGAGGTCGAGGACTGGGAGCTGACCGAGGTCACGGTGACCTTGTTCACCACCGTCCAGGCGAAGGAGGTGGTGCCCGAGGCGCCCGACTTGTCGGTGGCCTTGACGGTGACCGAGCAGGCGCACGGGGCCGTCGGGGTGCCGGTGACCGACCCGGTCGAGGCGCTGATGGCCAGGCCGGCCGGCAGGCCGGTGGCCGACCAGGTGAACGTCTGGCCGGACTGGGAGTCGGTGGCCGAGTTGGTCAGGGTGGTGATGGCCGTCCCGGTCGTGCCCGACTGGGCGGACCGCGCCGCCACGGTCACCGTGTTGGCCACGGTCCAGGTGAAGGTTGCCGAGCCGGACGAGCCGGCGCTGTCGACGGCCGTGACGGTGACGGTGGCGGTGCCCGGGGTCGTCGGAGTGCCCGAGAGCGTCCCGGTGGAGGCCCCGAGGGCGATGCCGGCGGGGAGGCCGGTGGCCGACCAGCTCGTGATGGTCGCCGTGGCCGAGCTGTCGGTGGCCGTCAGGGTCACCGGGGCGATGGCCGAACCGGTGGTCGACGTGCGGGACGAGGCGTTCTGGACGGCGACCCGGTTGGTCACCGTCCAGGCGATCAGGGCCGATCCGGCGGCCCCGGTGGTGTCGGTCGCCACCAGGGTGACCCGGCACGAGCAGGCCGCCGTCGGGGTGCCCGACACCGTCCCGGTGGCCGGGTCGAGTGCCAGGCCGGCGGGGAGTCCGGTGGCCGACCAGGTCAGCGTCTGACCGGGCGACGAGTCGGTCCCGGCGGGCACCAGCGGGGCGATGGCCGCGCCCGAGACGTCCGAGCGGGTGGCCGGGACCGTGACGGTCACCGTGTTGGCCACCGTCCAGGTGAAGGTCGCCGATCCTGCGGCCCCGGTGGCGTCGGTGGCCACCACCGTCACCGTCGAGGTGCCGGCGGCGGCCGGAGTGCCCGAGACGACCCCGGACGCGGGATCGAGCGCCAGCCCGGCAGGCAGGCCGGTGGCCGACCAGGTCAGCGTCTGGCCGACGGCCGAGTCGGTCGCCACCAGCTGCAGCGGGGCGATGGCCGCTCCCGGCGGCGAGGTCCGCGGCCCGGGGTTGGCCACGGTGACCGTGTTGGACACCGTCCAGGTGACGGTGGCCGAGCCGGCCGCCCCGGTGGCATCGGTGGCCGTCAGGGTCGCCGTGGACACGCCCGGCGCCGAGGGCGTCCCGGTGACGGCCCCGGTGCCGACGTTGACGGCCAGGCCGGCCGGGAGTCCCGAGGCCGACCAGGTGACGACCTGGCGCGCCTGGGTGTCGGAGGCGGAGGGCACCACCGGAGTGATCGGAGTCCCCGTGGTGGCCGATGCCGTCGCCGGGGCCGAGACGGTGACGGTGTTCCCGGTGGGTGACGCCACCGTCCAGGAGAACGACGCCGTCCCCGACCCGCCCAGGCCGTCGGCGGCCGTCACCGTGACCGGGGCCTGCCAGACCGGCGAGGTCGGCGTGCCGGAGATGGTTCCGGAGGCGGGGTCGATGGCCAGGCCGGCCGGGAGGCCCGAGGCCGACCAGGCCAGCGTCTGGCCCGTCGCCGAGTCCGTCGCCGTGAGGACCAGGGAGGCCGGGCTCCCCGCCGTGGTGGTCTGGGCGGGTGGCGTGGTCACGGTGACCACCGAGTTGCCCATGAAGGGGTGGGCGATCTCGCAGGCGCCCGCACCGGACGCACCGTCATTGCCCCAGGTCGCCTGCATGGCGAAGGTGCCGGTGGCCATGGTCACGTCCTGGGCGCCGCCGGCGCTGCCCGGGGCGATCCATGCGCACTTGTCGCCGTTCTCGGAGCCCGAGGAGTCCCACCAGCCCCCGCTGGGGAACTGGTCGGTCACCGTCTCGGCGTACTCGTGACCCTCCACGATGGTCACCCCGTCGAGGGCGCCGGCCGACCCGGCGTTGACGAAGGACTGCCCGCAGCTGGCGCCCATGTCCGGGAGGTAGGGGAGGTTGGTGAAGGCGGCCGGGCCGTTGGGCTGGCTCACCGTGCCCAGCGAGGCGTCGCCCGTGTAGTCGTGCCAGGCGCAGAAGGTGCCGGTCGCCGTGTTGAACCCATCCGGGTGGGTCCCCGGGGGCGACACCACCAGGTACTGGACGTTCCGGTTGGCGGTGGCCGTGGTGTTCCCGAAGTGGGTGGCCGCCGCCTGGGCCTCGGTGGCCAGCTGGGCCTGGGTGGCCTGGGAGGGCGACACCACCGAGGTGTCCTCCCAGACCCCGGAGAGGACGCCTGCGGTGGAGAAGCCCACGTGGGCGGAGCCGGCCGGGCAGGTGGTCGACCCGGCGGCCACCCCCTGGCAGTACTGGGTCATCACCCCGCTCCACGTCTCGCCGCCCGTGCCCATCCCGGCGAAGAGCTCCTGGAGGACCGGCGCCATGCCGGCGGTGTCACCCGAGAAGGTGGCGTAGGTGCGCCCGCCCACCGAGGTGGTGCCCTGGGTCCCCCACTGGGAGCCGTAGAAGACGAGGTAGATGCTGGGGGTCCCGGTGGTCACCCCGACCCCGGCGCTGCCCCCGTGGTAGGTCATGGGTGCCTGGGTGGTGGTGGCCGTGCCGGCGGCGTGGGGTGCCGTCCGGGCCCCGCTGCGGCCCCGCAGGCCGACCCATCCGTGGCGATAGGGGTGGCCCGACGACGGATCGGCGGCCGGGACGTCCGTCGAGGATCCGGCGCTGACGGCGGGAGCGGCGGAGACGGCGGCGCCCGACGGCGGCGCCGTGCCCAGCGTCGCCGCGACGACGGCGCCCGAGAGGACGACGGTGCCCACCACGGCGACCGCCGGGCGGCGTGGACCTGATGAACCCCAACCTCGCATCGATGACCTCGCTCCCGACAGACGGAGGTGACCCGGCACGGGCACGGGGCCCATGGGTCGCTGACGTCCTGCTCCAGGCGGCCGGGAGGTGCCCCTCCGGTCTCCGGTCACCACCTCCCGTGATGGTAGCGACGTGCCTCGTGCCGGCGACAGGGGCAATCTGCCCGGCTCTCCACCTCCTCGCCACCACCGACCCACGATTGCTGCGGAGCGTGGCCGGATTGGCCACCCTGGGTGGCCGTAGCAGTCGGGAGGGCTGCCGCTAGGACGACGGGCGGGCAGCCGGGCGCTTCGCCACGGAGGCGGTCGCCGGGGGCGCACCGGGCGGGACGCCGGGCGCCTCCTGCGCCCCCGACCCCACGGGTCGATGGGTCGAGGTGACCGCCACGATGGGCTCGGGGCGCCCGTAGAGGTAGCCCTGGGCCAGGGTCCACCCGGCCTCGAGGAGCAGCTCCGCCTCAGCTTCCGTCTCGACGCCTTCGGCCACCGTCTCCAGACCGAGTCCGTTGGCCAGCCCGGCCAGGCCCCGCACCAGGGCCAGGGACCCGGGATCTCCGTCGTCCAGGGCGGCGACGAACGACCGGTCCAGCTTCAGGCCGGTGAGGGGGAGGTCGCGGAGGTTGGTGATGGCGGAGAAGCCCGTGCCGAAGTCGTCGACCTGGATGCCCACCCCGAGGTCCCGCAGCTCGACCAGGGCTGAGCGGGCCAGGTCCGACAGGCGGAACACCGCTGTCTCGGTCAGCTCGAGGACGAGGCGGTACGGCTCGATCCCGGTGGCGTCCAGCACCCGGCGGACCGAGGCCAGCCACTCCTCGTGGGCCAGCTGGACCGGCGAGACGTTGACGGAGATCGACGCGATGTCCGGCCTGGCGGCCAGCAGGGCGCACGCCTGCTCCAGGACCACCTGCCCGAGGGGGTTGATCAGGCCCGTCCGCTCGGCCGCCGGGATGAACTCGATGGGCGGCACCAGGCCGCGCATCGGGTGGTTCCACCGCACCAGGGCCTCGTAGCCGCAGACCGTGCCGTCGTACATCTGCACCTGGGGCTGGAACCAGGCGACGAACTCCCCGTTGTCGAGTCCGACCCGGATGGCGTGCCCCACTTCCAGCAAATGCCTCCCGTCGGCGTCGTCGGCGTCGAAGATCTTCCACCCCCGCTCGCCTGCGTTCTCCGCCGTGTTGAGGGCCAGGTCGGCGTCGCGGAGCAGCGCCTCGGCCGAGGTGCCCGGCACGCCCAGCGCCACGCCGACGAACCCCCGCGCCGCCATGCGCTTGCCGTGCACCCACCGCTCCCTCCCGACGGCCCGCACGATCTGGTCGGCCAGCTCGCTGAGCTCGACGACCCCGCTGATCCCCGGGACCACCATGAGGAGGAGATCGCCGCTGATCCGGCCCAGCTCGGCACCTTCTGGGACGAGCGTGGCCAGCTCCCGAGCGATCTGCCCGATGACCTCGTCGCCGGCGACGAATCCCAGAGCGTGGCGGACCGACTCGAACTCCCGGAGGTCGACCAGAAGGGCAGCGACCGGGACCTCCGTGGTGGCCCCCGAGTCCAGCAGCGTGGCGAGGTGGTGGGTGAGCCAGGTCCGGCTGCGCAGGCCCGTCACCCGGTCGACGTCGATCTGCTGGCGCAGCCTGTCCCGCTTCCGTTCGGCCTCTTCCAGTGCCGCCACCAGGATCCAGGTGCCCGAGGGCAGGGAGACGAGGAAGAGCTGGACGGTGAGGATCACGTGCACCAGTGCGCCGGGATAGACGACCTCCACGGCGAAGGGACCCCACCCACGGGCCGTGCCGGCGGCGATGCCGGCCACGGCCACCACGAGGGCGGTGGCCACCGTCAGCTGGGAGAACCGGATGGCGAGGACGACGAAGGCCGGGATGACCAGGAATCCGAGTCCGATGTAGAGGAGGCCGGGCGGCTCGAAGTAGGTGCCGGCGATGAGGGCCGCCATGCCGAGGACGGCGCCGGTCCCGGCCCAGATGGCCCGGCGGGAGTACGGGGGCCAGGTGCGCCGGTCGGCGATGAGGACGACGAAGGGCACGACGGCCACGCAGCCGATGACCGTCGACAGGCCGACGTTGATCGACGGCAGGGCGAGGCCGCCCCGGGTCACCGGGATCAGGAGCGAGAGCGCCGGTCCGACCAGCGACCGCAGCCCCCCGGCCACGTCCACGACGAGGAGGAAGAGGACGGCGTCACGGGTCCTGGCGAAGGGGATGCACCGCAGGCGGCGGAGCACCTCGGCGAGCCCCACGGCGATGACGGCGTCGGTGGCCGCCCGCACCGCTGAACCGGCCGGCGACCACGACCCCAGCCGGGAGGCCCACGCCACCGAGGCCACCAGGGCCACCAGGTAGGGCCACCACCGCCACCGGGGGAGCGCCACGAACACGCCGATGGCGATGGCGCCGTACCAGACGGTGAGGTTGCCCTGGCTGGAGAACTCCGGCCAGCCCAGCAGGAGGCCGGCCGCTGCAGCGACAGCAGCCAGGATGATGTCGAGGCCGACCGTGGCCACCGGACCGAGGCGACGGGCCCGGACGTCCTCCCCGCTCTCTTCCTCTGGTGTCGGGGCGGACGGGGATGCGGGCAGGGCGCTCCCGGCCGCCCCCGGCCGGTCCTCCACATCCATGGGCTCAGGTGGCACCGGCGCATCCCCCCACCCCCGGCAGGGGTGCTCACCGGGCCCGAAGTGGTGTACCGGCCCTCCCATGGTAGGGCGGGCACCCCCACATGCCCAGTGCTCCCGCCCGGGAAAGGTGCAATAGTTGTTGCACCCAGGCGGAGGGCCCGGCTCAGCCGAAGCGGCCGCTCACGTAGTCCAGGGTGCGGGGATCGGTGGGATCGCTGAAGAGGCGGGCGGTCGGGCCGAACTCGACCAGCTCACCGGCCCGGTCCTCGCCCATGAGCAGGAAGGCGCACCGGTCGGAGATGCGCATGGCCTGCTGCATGTTGTGGGTCACGATCACGATGGTCACCTGGTGGCGGAGCTCGACGATCAGCTCCTCGATGCGCTGGGTGGCGATGGGGTCGAGCGCCGAGGTCGGCTCGTCCATCAAGAGGACCTCGGGCTCGACGGCCAGGGCCCGGGCGATGCAGAGGCGCTGCTGCTGCCCGCCGGAGAGGGTGCTGGCATGGGCCTTCAGGCGGTCCTTGACGCTGTCCCACAGCGCCGACCCGATGAGCGCCGACTCGGCGGCCTCGTCGAGGAGCGCCTTCTTCCGAACGCCGTTAAACCGCAGGCCGGACACCACGTTCTCGTAGATGCTCATGGTCGGGAACGGGTTGGGCCGCTGGAAGACCATGCCGACCCGGCTGCGCAGCAGGGTCGGGTCGGCATCGGGGCCGTAGATGTCGAGGTCGCCCAGCCGGACGGTGCCGGTCACCGATGCCGACCGGACGGTGTCGTGCATCCGGTTGAGCGCCCGGAGCACGGTGGTCTTGCCGGAGCCCGACGGCCCGATCAGCGCCGTCACCTCGTCGGCATGGATGCCCATTGTCACGTGGCGCACAGCCGTGCGGCCACCGAAGGACACGGCCAGGTCGGCCAGCGACAGCACCACCTCTGGCTCCACGACCGGGGCCCGGTCCTCGCGGGTGATGTGCACCACGGTGTCCTCCCTCTCGTACATCCTCGATCGGACCTCGGTCATCGGCGTTCCTTCCGGAGTGCGGCAGCCGCCAGGCGGCTGCCGATGCTGAGCACCAGGACGACCACCATGAGCAGGAGGGCCGCCCCCCACGCCACCTGGACCAGGTCGGCGTAGGGCTGGCTGCTGTTCTGATAGATCACGAGGGGGAGCGCCGACATCGGCTTGGTCGGGTTCCACTCGAGGTACTGGTTCCCGAAGATGGTCAGGAGCAGGGGGGCCGTCTCGCCCAGACCGCGGGCCACGGCCAGGAGCACGCCCGTGATCAGGCCGGGCAGGGCGGTGGGCAGCACGACGCGCCAGGTGATGGTGGCCTGCCGGGCCCCCAGCGCCAGGGCCGCCTCGTCCAGCGACCGGGGCACCCCCCGGATGGCCGTCTCGCCGGCCCGCATGATCACCGGGAGCATGATGAACCCGATGGCGAAGGCACCGGCCAGACCGCTGTACCCCCCGGTGTTCCGCACCACGGCGATGTAGCCGAAGATGCCCACGGTGATCGACGGCACCCCGGTCATCACGTCGGCCGTGAACCGCACGGCCGCCCCGATCCGGCCGTCGGACCGGGCCAGGAACAGACCGCACAGCAGACCCAGCGGCACGGTCACCGCCGTGGCCGCGGCGGTGATGACCACCGTCCCGACGATGGCGTTCCACACGCCGCCGCCGGGGATGCCCTCCGGTGTCGTGGCGTGGGTGAAGAAGTCCACGTTCCAGGCCGGCAGCCCCTCGACCACCACATAGGCCAGCACGGCCACCAGCGGCACGACGGCGACGGCCAGGCAGGCCCAGCACAGCCCGAGGGCCAGGCGCGACGACCGCCGGCGGCGGCGCAGCGAGTGGGCGGCCGCCTCCTGGATCAGCCGACGCCGCTCGACGACGGGGTCCGGGGGGAGGCCCACGACGGCGGTCATGGCGCCCCCCGGGCGATGGCGGCCTGGCTGCGGGCGGCCGAGCGCACCAGCCACCGGGCCACCGAGTTCACGGCCACGCCGATGACCAGCAGGACCAGGCCGGCGCCGAAGAGCGTCGAGAGCTCGAGGCCGGTGGCCTCACCGAAGTTGTTCACGATCAACGACGGGAGGGTGGCCGCCGGCGACTTCAACGAGTGGGCGATGTAGGGGGAGTTCCCGATCACGATGGCCACGGCCACCGTCTCCCCCAGGGCCCTTCCCGTGGCCAGGGTGAAGGCACCCAGCAGACCGGTGCGGGCCTCCGGCAGGACCACCTTGCGGAGCACCTGCCAGCGGGTGGCGCCGAGGGCCATGGCCCCTTCCACCTGCTCGTGAGGCACCACGGCGAGCACGTCACGCGACACGGCCACCATGGTCGGGAGGATCATGACCGAGAGGATCACCCCAGCCAGGAGCAGCCCCACGCCCTCGTCGGGCCCGCCGAACAGGCCGGTCCAGCCTAATGCCGAGGTCAGGGCCGGCTCGACGGTCGAGCGGAAGACCGGAGCCAGGACGATCAGCCCGAACAGCCCGTAGACGACGCTGGGCACCGCCGCCAGCAGCTCGACCGCCGTGGACAGTGCGGCCCGGAGGCGCCCCGGGACCAGGTAGGCCAGCGCGATCGCCGTGCCCAGGCCGACGGGGACGGCGATGCACAGGGCGATGGCCGTCGTCTCGAGCGTCCCCAGCACGAAGGGGAGCAGGCCGAACTTCTGATGAGGCGGATCCCAGGTCTTCTGGACGATCCACGAGAACCCCAGCGTGGAGAAGGCCGGCCGCGCCTGGGAGACCATCGCCACCAGGAACCACAGCACGAGGGCGGCGAAGCAGGCGGCCATGAGCCCGAGCAGGGCCCGGAAGACCCCATCCGGCATGCCTCTGCGCCGCCCGGCGGGCGGCGCAGAGGGCACCGGTGGATCGAGGGTGGCGGTCACGCCGGCACAGCGCCGTTCGCCGACCTGCCGGGGGGTGCGGTCACTTGGTCAGGAGTACCGTTCCGCCCGGGCCCGTGACCGTGAGGAGCTGGGTCCGCACCTGGTTCTGCACGGCCGGGGGCAGCGGCACGTAGTCGAGCGCCGGAGCCACGTCCTGCCCGCCGCCGGTGTGGGTCGTCCAGTCGAGGACCTTGACCACCTGGGCGCCGGTGGTGTCGCTGGCCTGCTTCTGGAGCAGGATGGCCCAGCTGTACCCCGAGATCGGGTAGCTGGCCGCACCGGCCTGGTCGACGATGGAGAAGTCCGTGGCGCTGACCGAGGTCTTCTGGTCGGCGTCCGCTGCCACCGAGGCGGCAGAGGGGGCCACGAAGGCGCCGGACTTGTTCTTGACGGCGGCGTAGCTGAAGTTGTTCTGGATGGCGTAGGCCAGCTCGATGTAGCCGATCGAGTACGGGGTCGACTTGATGGCTGCGGCGACTCCCGAGTTCTTCGGCGACTGCACGGCGGCCGACGGCCAGGCGACGGTCTTGGCCTTGCCCAGCGTCCACCCCGTGGGCGCCGCCGAGGTCAGGTAGTCGGTGAAGATGTAGGTCGAGCCCGAGCTGTCGGCTCGGACCTCGGGAACGATGGGGTTGGCGGGCAGGGTGACGCCGGGGTTGAGGGCGGCGATCTGCGGGGCGTCCCACTTGGTGATGGTCCCGGTGAAGATGCCGGCCAGCGTGGCGCCGTCGAGGCGGACCCGCTTGGTCACCCCGGGCAGGTTGTAGGCCACGGCGATGCCGCCGAGCGTGTCGGGCACCTGGACCACGGGGCCCGAGACCTTGGCCAGGTCGGTCGCGCCCATGGGCACGTCCGATGCGGCAAAGGCCACCGTCCCCGCCTCGAAGGCGGTGATGCCGGCGCCGCTCCCCACCCCCTGGTAGTTGATCTGGAGGCCGTGGTTGGCCGAGGTGTAGGTGTAGAAGGCCCGGGTGAAGAACGGCTGGACGAAGGTCGAGCCCGATGCGGCCAGGGTGCCGGCCGGTGCCTTGAGATCGGCCGCGAGGTAGGCGGCGTTGCCTGGGGCGACCGTGCCGCCCGCCGGGGCGGTGGTGGTGGTCGAGGTGGACGACGAGGAGCCGCATGCCCCGAGCAGCAGGCCTCCGGACAGGGTGGCGGCGGCCAGTGCGGCGGCCGTGCCCCGGTGGCGGAAGGAACGAATGGTGGTGGTGGTGGTCGAGCGCCTCACGCGGCGTTCCCCTCCCTCTGTGGGTTCGGTGAGCAGGACGGTCCTGCCGGGCGGACCCTCTCCGGCTCCGGCGAATCGCCGGGGTCCGCAGGCCTGCCCATCGGCACCGTACTGAGGCCAGGTGACCCGGGGACCATCGCAACATGAACGGGAAGACAAGAAAAGGTGTCCTACCGGTGAACGATGGCTTACGGCCCGGACGTGCCAGGCGGCCGGGGACGCCGGCGGATCAGGGCGGACTCGGGCGCAGGCGGATCAGGGCGGCCCGGGACGCCGGCGGATCAGGGCGGTACGGTGGCCCATGGCCATCCCCGGCGGGCCCGAGGCGATCGACGCGGCCTGGATGGCCGACGTGCTGGGCCAGCCTGTGGACGAGGTGACCCTGACGCCGCTCGGGGTCGGCGTCGGGCTGCTCAGCGACCTCCTGGCGGCCGACGTGGCCGGCCCGGGCGGCCGCCGGCGGGTGGTCGTCAAGCTGGCGTCGTCCTCACCGGCCGCCCGCGCCCTGGCCGACGGCTACCGCTTCTACGAGCGGGAGGTGGCGGTCTACGCCGTCCTGGCCGGCGCGGTCGGCCTCGGGCTCCCGGAGGTCCACCTGGCCGAGATCGACCGGCACTCCGCCTCCTTCGCGCTGGTGCTCGAAGACCTCTCCGGGCTGCGCACGGCCGACCAGCTGGCCGGCTGCACCCCCGAGGACGCCGTGCGGGTGGTGCGGGACCTGGCCCGCCACCACGCCGCCTCCTGGGGGGCCGGGCCCGGGGAGCTGGCCGGGCTCGATTCGTTCTCGTCCCCGCCCTATCCCGGGTTCCACGCCGATGCCATGGCCGCCTCGTGGGCAGCGGGACGCCACGGCGTGCTGGCCGGGCTGGCGCCGCGCTTCCTGGCCCTGGGGGACGGCTGGGCCGAGACCGGTCCCGCCCTCATGGCCCGCCTCGGCCAGCGGCCGGCCACCCTGACCCACGGCGACCTCCGGCTGGACAACCTGTTCTTCCCGTCGACCGGCCCGGTGGTGGCCGTCGACTGGCAGCTGGCCTGCCCGTGGCCCGGTGCCGTCGACCTGGCCTGCTTCGCCGTGATGAGCCTGGCCGTCGACGTGCGTCGGGCCATCCTCGACGACCTGGTGACCGAGTACCACGCCACCCTGATCGCCTCAGGGGTCGACGGCTACGGGCGGGACGAGCTGGACGGGGACCTGGCGCTGGCCGCCCTGTTCTGGTTCTGCTCCCCCATCACCGTCGGCGGCCTCGACCTGGCCACCCCACGGGAGCGGGACCTGGCCCATGCCCTGGTCGAGCGCACCACGGCGGCCATCGACGACCTCGGCGCCCTGGACCTCCGGCCCTGACGGGTCATGCTCCCGGGGACCGGCTCCCCGTGGCAGGGTCGCTCAGCCGAGCAGGCCCTTGGCGATGACCACCCGCTGGATCTGGTTGGTGCCCTCGTAGATCTGGGTGATCTTGGCGTCCCGCATGAAGCGCTCGACGGGGAAGTCCTTGGTGTAGCCGTAGCCGCCGAAGAGCTGCACGGCGTCGGTCGACACCTCCATGGCGGTGTCCGAGGCGAAGCACTTGGCCATGGCCCCGACCACGCTGAGCTCGCCATGGGGGTCGCCCTGGTCGATGATCGAGCAGGCCCGGTACGTCATGGTCCGGGCCACCTCGGTCTTCATGGCCATGTCGGCGAGCATGAAGCGCAGGCCCTGGAGGTCGGCGATGGGCTTGCCGAAGGCCTTCCGCTCGAGCAGGTAGGCCGCGGCGGCGTCGACCGCCCCCTGGGCGATGCCCACCGCCTGGGAGCCGATGGTCGGACGGCTGCGGTCGAGGGTGTGCATGGCGATGCGGAACCCGTCGCCCTCCTCGCCGATCCGATGGGTGGCGGGCACCCGGATCTCGTCGAACGTCACGCCGGCCGTCGGGCTTCCCCGGAGGCCCATCTTGTCCTCGTGGGGGGCGACCTGGACGCCCCAGCCCGCCTCGACCAGGAAGCAGCTGATGCCCCGCCGGCCGGCGTCGGGGTCGGTGACGGCGAAGACCGTGTAGGTGTCCGACACGCCGGCGTTGGTGATCCAGTGCTTGGCACCGGTCAGGACGTAGCTGTCCCCGTCCCGGACGGCCCGGGTGCGCATGGAGGCGACATCGCTGCCGGCGTCGGCCTCGGACAGGCAGTAGCTGGCCTGGGCCTCGCCCGAGGCGACACGGGGGAGGTAGGTCTGCTTGACCTCCTCGGACCCGAAGTTCATGACCGGGAGCATCCCCAGCTTGGAGATGAGCATGGTGACCGAGGTGGAGGCGCAGACCCGGGCCAGCTCCTCGGCCATGATCGCCTGGGTCACCATGTCGGCCCCGGCCCCTCCGTAGGCCTCAGGGATCCCCAGCGCGCACAGCTCCAGCTCGACGCAGGCGTCGAAGGAGGCCTTGGGGTAGGTGGCGTCGCGGTCGACCTGGGCGGCGTGCGGGGCGATCCGGTCCTCGGCGAACCGCCGCAGCGTGTCCCGGAACTCGCGGTGGGTGTCGGTCAGGGCGAAGGGCGCGGTGTCCATGGCCCAACGGTACCGCCCCGGCCACGGTGGCCGACCACCCCGGACGGCCCCGCAAGCGCCCTGGCCACCCCGACCGCAGCCATCGGGCGTGGGCACCGGCGGGACTCCGGCGCAGGCTCCGGCCACCCGGCCCGTGCGCCGCCCCCGCACCTGGGCGGCACCGTCCGGGTCGGCGAGCGAGCCCGACAGCAACCTTCCCGCAATGGAATCGCTCAAGCACCGGCCCGGATCGTCCGAAAACAAGACCACGGGTGCCCCCGACGGGGCACCTCGGAGTCGAGACGCACAACCGTGGAGTGACCGTGACCAACGAAACTGCAGAAGGGCTCGGATGGTGGCTGGCCAGCGACGGGTCCTGGTACCCGCCGGAGCAGCATCCCAACGCCACCGGGCGGACCAGCGCACGCGACTGGCACCCGGCCGGATCGGCCCTGCGGGCCGCCGGCGCACCGGCCCCAGTCCCGTCCGTCCCCACCCGCCGGTCGGTGGCCGTGGAGCAGCACCTCGGGGACGCCCCGGCACCCGTCAGGTCCGCACCCGCCGCCACCGTGGCCTCGTCGACGCCGACGCACTCGGTCTCTTCGCCCGTGCCTCCGCCTGAGGCCACAACCGTGACAGATCCGGCGGCCGTGCCTGCCGTGGCGCCTCAGGCGGCTGTGCCTGCCGTGGCGCCTCAGGCGGCCGTGCCTGCCGTGGCGC
>CAXBRB010000025.1:0-18841 GCA_963977795.1 uncultured Acidimicrobiaceae bacterium | reverse complement strand
CCGGCGACATCGAGGGCTACGCCGACCACGTCAGCGCCACCGCCCCTCCCCGGGCCACCACGACGGTGGTCGACGGCGTGTCCCTCCCCACCTCGCCGGCCGTGGTGGCCGAGAACGCCAAGCAGGGCACGGCCTGGTGGGTGACCACGCCCCAGGCCGCCGGCGACATCGAGGGCTACGCCGACCACGTCAGCGCCACCGCCGGGGACACCGTCACCCTCTACGTCAGCACCAAGTCCCCGTCGTTCCACGTCGAGGCCTACCGGATGGGCTGGTACCAGGGGGTGGGGGGCCGCCTGGTGTGGCAGTCCGAGCCGGTCCCGGGCACCCGCCAGGACGCCCCGGTGCTGGTCGCCCCGACGAACACGGTGGAGTGCCGGTGGGTCCCGTCGATCTCGTTCCCCGTCGACCGGGCCTGGCCGCCCGGCGTCTACCTGCTCAAGCTGGTGGGGACGGCCAGCGAGCAGTCCTTCGTGCCGCTGTGCATCCGTGACGACACGTCCCGGGCCGCCATCGTCGTCCAGCAGGGCGTGGCCTCCTGGCAGGCCTACAACCGGTGGGGCGGCTACTCCCTCTACTACGGGAACAAGGGCGGCGCCCTGACCTACACCCACGCCTCGGGCGGGGCGACCTATGCCAACCGGGCCCGGGTGGTCTCCTTCGACCGCCCCTACGACCACGACTGGGCCTCGGGTGCTGCCGACCTGGTGGGCAACGAGCTCCCCGTCATCTTCGACGTGGAGCGGCTCGGCCTCGACGTGACCTACTGGACCGACCTCGACCTCCACGCCCACCCCGAGCGCCTGGCCGCCCACCGGGGGCTGATCACCCTCGGCCACGACGAATACTGGTCGGCGGCCATGCGCAACGGCGCCGAGACGGCCGTCCAGCAGGGGTGCAACATCGCCTTCCTGGGAGCCAACGCCTGCTACCGCCAGATCCGGGTGCAGCCCTCCCCGCTCGGACCCGACCGGCAGATCGTCTGCTACAAGTCGGCGGCCGAGGACCCCATGACCGGCGTCGACAACGCCGTGGTGACGGTCAATTGGGACCAGGCCCCGGTGAACAACTCCGAGGCGCAGCTGGTGGGCTCGACCTACCAGGACGTCGACGCCCACGCCGACATGGTCATCGCCGACGGAAGCCACTGGCTGCTGGCCGGCACCGGGCTCCAGACCGGCCAGCACCTCCCCAACGTCGTCCTCGGCGAGTTCGACCACTACGTCCCGGGGAGCTCGGCGCCGACCAACGTGGACGTCGTGGCCCACTCGCCGGTGCCCAACCGGGGCCACACCTTCTCGGACGTGACCTGGTACACGGCGACCCCGGGCGGCGGGGTCTTCGGCTCGGGCAACGCCTCCTGGGTGGGCCAGCTGTCGAACGCCCCGCTGATCCCGTCCAACGTGCTCCCCTCCGCCGTCCCGGGGGTCACGCCGGTCCTCCTGCGCATCATGCTCAACCTCTACGGGGCGCTGGGCAACGGGCCGGCCGGGGCCACCCATCCCTCCACGGGGACCTGGCGGGCCGCCTACCCGGGCTGACCAGGGCAGGCCCACGTCCCGGGCGCGCAGCGGCCCGGGACGCCAGAGGCAGCCCGGGCCGGCGATGGTGCCCTGTCGGACCGGACCAGCGCAGTGCCGGCCCGGTCCGCCGGGCGGTTCAGTCGAGGGTGATCGGCTGGTCGTCGAGGTCGAGGTCGTGGGCCCCCTCACCGGCGGCCTCGGCGGCCTTGGCGGCGTTCTGGGCGGCCAGGTGCTCACGGATGCGCTCGTCGATCTCGGCCATCAGCTGGGGGTTCTCGATCAGGAAGTTCTTGACGTTCTCCCGGCCCTGGCCGAGCTGCTCGCCCTCGTAGGTGAACCAGGCACCCGACTTCTTGACGAAGCCCAGCTCCACGCCGACGTCGAGCAGCGAGCCCTCGCGGCTGATGCCCCGGCCGAAGGCGATGTCGAACTCCGCCTGCTTGAAGGGCGGGGCGCACTTGTTCTTCACCACCTTGACCCGAGTCCGGTTCCCGACCTGGTCGGCCCCGTCCTTGATGGTCTCGATCCGGCGGATGTCGAGGCGGACCGACGAGTAGAACTTCAGGGCCCGGCCGCCCGGGGTCACCTCCGGCGAGCCGTACATGACGCCGATCTTCTCGCGGAGCTGGTTGATGAAGACGGCGATGGTCTGGGACTTGTTGAGGGTCCCCGTGAGCTTGCGCAGGGCCTGGGACATCAGTCGGGCCTGCAGGCCGACGTGGGAGTCGCCCATCTCCCCCTCGATCTCGGCCCGCGGGGTCAGCGCCGCCACCGAGTCGACCACGAGGACGTCGAGGGCGCCGGAGCGGATCAGCATGTCGGCGATCTCCAGCGCCTGCTCACCGGTGTCGGGCTGGGAGATCAGGAGGTCGTCGATGTTGACGCCGATGGCCTTGGCGTAGACGGGGTCCATGGCGTGCTCGGCGTCGATGTAGGCGCAGATCCCGCCGTTGCGCTGGGCCTCGGCCACGACGTGCATGGCCAGGGTGGACTTGCCCGAGGACTCGGGGCCGAAGATCTCGACGATGCGGCCCCGGGGGAGCCCGCCGATGCCGAGGGCGAGGTCGAGGGCGAGCGCACCGGTCGGGATGGCCTCGATGTTCATGTTGAGGTTCTCGCCCATCCGCATGATCGAGCCCTTGCCGAACTGCTTCTCGATCTGGCCGAGGGCCATGTCCAGCGCCTTGTCACGTTCCATCGCTTCTTCTCCTCTGTGCTGCCGTTCGCTTGGCCCTGCGGACGGTACGGATGGGGTGTGACGCCGTCCCCGTCCCGGTGCCGAGCCTGGCACCGGAGGCCTCGGACGATGGGTCGCCGTCCGACGGCGCCACCCTAGACCCGAACGCATGTTCGATGTGGGATCCCGGGCCCTGGGACCCGGGGGCACCCCCGGACCGGCCCGGGGCGGGACCCGCCGGGGGGTAGCGTCAGGTCGATGGCCGACGACGAGACCACCCCGCCCGGAACCCCCGCCGACAGCACCGACGGCCTCACCCGCAAGGAGCGCCGGACCCAGGGCCAGGGCTCGAAGACGTGGTGGTGGATCCTCGGCGCCGTGGCCGCCCTGGTCGTGGCCGTGGGGATCGCCGCCGCGGTGACAGCGGGGCACAAGGCGACGAAGGCCGCCCCCACCACCACCACCCCGCCGCCGGTCCCGACCGCTCCGCCGCCGCCGTGCCCGCTGACCGGGACGCCGGCGCCGGGCGGCGTGGTGCCCGGCCGGCCCGCACTGGCCGTCAAGATCGGGAACTACTCGGGCGACCGGCCCTCGGCCGGTCTGAACCAGGCCGACGTCGTCTTCGAGGAGCCGGTCGAGGGCGCGTACACCCGCCTGGTGGCCGTGTTCCAGTGCCACGGCGCCGACCTGGTGGGCGACATGCGCTCGGCCCGTCAGCCCGACGCCGGCATCCTCGCCCAGCTCTCCAACCCGCTCTTCTTCCACGCCGGCGGGATTCAGCCCGTCATCGACCTGCTGGGCCTGGTGCCGGTCCAGGACAAGAACGTCCTGGGCGGGGGGTTCGGCGCCGTGGTCACCAACCCGCCGGGCCGGAGCGCTCCGTACGACACCTTCATGGCCACCGGGCCGGGCTGGGCCCTGGCCGGCACCGACGTC
Source organism: uncultured Acidimicrobiaceae bacterium (assembly GCA_963977795.1). Taxonomy (GTDB): domain Bacteria; phylum Actinomycetota; class Acidimicrobiia; order Acidimicrobiales; family RAAP-2; genus Bog-756. The sequence goes on along the minus strand of CAXBRB010000025.1, from coordinate 15,205 downwards.
ACCCCGCCGGCGCCGATCTTCACCTACAGCGCCGGGCTCCCGCCCCAGGTGGCCATCGGGTCGGGCCAGAGCATCCACATCCCCTTCTCCACCGACGCCGACGTCACCTGGACGTGGAATCCCAAGACCGGCACCTACCTCCGCTCCTACGCCACCGGTCCCGACCTGCTGCTCAACGGTGTCCAGACCGGGACCAGCAACGTGGTGGCCATGACGGTGGAGACCTCGGTGGGCTCGTGGGTCGAGAACTCCCAGGGCGGCCGGGAGATCCAGGTGAACGCCGTCGGCACCGGCCCCGTGGTGGTGCTCCGCAACGGCGCCGCCATCTCGGGCACATGGACCCGGTCCGACCTCACCCAGCCGGCGGCCCTGACCGACACCTCGGGCCAGCCCATCGCGCTGGCGCCGGGCGGCACCTGGGTCGAGCTGGTCCCCCAGGGCGTCGCCGTGGACGTGTCGGCGGCGGCCCCCGCGCCCACGGCACCCTCGACCACGGCGCCCGCCAGGCCGACCACCACCAAGCCGGCCACCTCGGGCGGGGGCAAGACCCGGTACTGAGCCGGGCCCGGGGCCGAGGGCCGGACCGGGAGGGGTCAGATGGGGCGGGTCAGTTCGTCGGGCTCCCGCGGAGGGACCGCCGCAGCAGGTCCAGCGCCGAGATCGCCGCATACTGGCGCACCCGGGCCCGGTCGCCGGGCACGGTGAAGGGGACGGCCACCGTCTCGTGCCCCTCCCGGGCCAGGCCGACGAAGACCGTCCCGGGAGGCTGGCCGTCCTGGGTCCCGGGCCCGGCCACCCCGGTGATCGAGAGGCCCACGTCGGCACCGAGGACCCGGCGGGCGCCCTCGGCCATGGCCCGGGCCGCCGCCTCGGACACCACCGGACCCTCGGGCACGCCGAGGACGTCGAACTTCACCTCGGAGGCATAGGAGACGACCGAGCCCCGGAACCACGCCGACGCACCCGGCACGTTCACCAGCCGGGCTGCGGCCAGGCCACCGGTCAGCGACTCGGCCAGGCCCAGGGTCTGGCCGGCGGCGGTCAGCACCCGGGCCACGGCGTCCTCGATGGCCTCGTCGTCGATGCCGAAGACGACGTCCCCGCCGGTGGCGGCCAGCACGGACCGCACCGCCGCCTCCTCCCGGTCGAGTGCCGCCGCAGCAGCCGCCTCGTCGTCGGCCCGCACGGTGACCCGGACCTTGATCCCCTCGATCCCGCTGGCCAGGAAGGCGATGGTCGCCCCGCCGTCGGCCCCGTCGAGGCCGGCGATGTGGTCGGCCAGCGCCTCGGCCAGGCCCGACTCGCTCATGCCCCAGGTCCGGATGACCCGGCTGGCGATGGTCCCGGCCGACTCGCCCTGCGCGGCCAGGCGGCGCTGGAGGTCCGGGGCGATGGCACGGGTGAACATGTCGGCCATCTCGTAGGGGACGCCGGGCACGGCGTAGACGACCTTGTGGCCCACCGGGCAGATGAGCCCGGGGGCCGTCCCCATGGTCTGGCGGATGAGCTCGGCCCCCTCGGGCACGTCGGCCTGGCGGAGGTTGGTCTCGGGCATGGTCCGTCCCCGGGACTCGAACATGGCCCGGATGGCTGCCACCACCGTGTCGTCCCGGACCAGGGGGACGGCCATCACCTCGGCGATGGCCTCCCGGGTGATGTCGTCGTGGGTCGGCCCGAGCCCGCCGCAGACGATGACCCCGTCGCTGCGGGCCAGGGCCGTCCGGAAGGCCAGGACGATCCGCTCGTGGTTGTCCCCCACCGCCTGGTGGAAGTGGGAGGAGACCCCGATGGCGGCCAGGTGCTCGCCCAGCCACTGGGAGTTGGTGTCGGCAATCTGTCCGAGCAGCAGCTCGGTGCCGACGGCCACGATCTCGATGCGCACGGCTCAGGCCCCCCGGTCGGGATGCCGGCCGCTCCCGGCCCCGTCGGCGTCGGACTGTGCGGCATCGGTCCGTGCCGCAGCGGCCCGCTCGGCCAGCATGCGCCGGCCGTCGACCCAGTATTCGACGCCGGTCCACACGGTGAGCACGGTGGCCACCCACATCCCGGCGTTGAGCAACGTCCAGCGGCCCGCCAGCGGCGGGGCCAGGCAGGCGCCGATGGCCAGGTCCTGCACCAGGGTCTTGATCTTGGCCGTGCGGCTGGCCGGGATGGAGACGCCCTGGCGGCCCACCACCGAGCGGTAGACGCTCATGGCGATCTCGCGGACGGCGATGATGGCCACGGGCAGCCACCAGACGATCCCCTTGGCCACCAGGGCGGCCAGGGCGCCGAGCACGGCGACCTTGTCGGCCAGCGGGTCGAGGAAGGCCCCCGACCGGGTCGAGCCCTGCTTGCGGGCCACCCATCCGTCGATCCCGTCGCTGAAGGCCAGGATGCCGCCGAAGACGAAGGTGAACCAGCTGGCCCCCCAGCGCAGGATGAGGACGATCAGCACCGGGGTGGCCAGCAGGCGGACCACGGTGATGGCGTTGGCCGGGGTCAGGAGGGCCGACGGGCCGAAGGTGGGCGTGCGGGCGGTGTCGGTCACCGGGCACCGCCCGTGGCAACGGGGACGGCGACCAGGTCGGGTCCGTCGGCGTCGGTCACCGCCACCCGGTGGAAGCGGCCGACGGCGAGGTCCTCGGGCACGGTGACGATGCCGTCGATCTCGGGGGCCTCCCGGTAGGAGCGGGCCTCGCCGGGGGCGTCCACCAGGACCTCGACCTCGGTCCCGATGTGGGCCTCGCGCCGCGCCGCGGTGATCCGGTCCTGGAGCTCGCCGCACTCGGCCAGCCGCTCGGCAACCAGGCCCGGGTCCACGTGGCCGTCCAGCCTGCGGGCATGGGTCCCGTCCTCGTCCGAAAAGGGGAAGAACCCCACCCAGTCCAGCTGGGCCTCCTCCAGCCACTGGAGGAGCAGGTCGTGGTCGTCCTCGGTCTCGCCCGGGTACCCGACGATGAAGGAGGACCGGAAGGCGGCTGTCGGCTCGGCCGCCCGGATGGCGGCGATCCGGTCGAGGAAGCGGCCGCCCTCGCCCCACCGCCGCATGCGGTGCAGCAGCGGCCGGGAGACGTGCTGGAGGGAGAGGTCGAAGTAGGGCACGCCGGTGCCCAGTATGGCCTCGACCAGGGCGTCGTCCAGGGTGGACGGATAGAGGTAGAGGAGGCGGGTCCAGGGCACCCGCGCCGACACGGCGGCCACCAGGTCGACCAGGGGGCGCCGTCCCCCCACCGCCGGGCCGTCGATGTCCCGCGCTGCACGGTCGCCCGAGCGGTCGAGGCCGTAGCTGGCCAGGTCCTGGGCCACCAGGACCACCTCGGACAGGGTGCCGGCGGCGGCCAGCTGGTCGATCTCGTCCAGGACGGCGTCCCGGGTCCGGGAGCGCTGGCGGCCCCGGAACGACGGGATGGCGCAGAACCCGCAGGCCCGGTCGCACCCCTCGGCCACCTTGACGTACGCCCACGGCGCGGCCGAGGCCGGCCGGGGCAGGTTCAGCAGGTCGAAGGAGGGCACCGGCACGCCCGGGGCGGCCGGCTTGGTGGTGAGCGCCACCGGGGTGGGCGCCGGCCCCACGACGTCCGGGCGCACGGGGCCGTCGTGGAGGGCGACGCCGAACGGGGCCACCAGGTCGACCTCGGGCAGGGCCTCGGCCAGCTCGGCGCCGTAGCGCTCGGCCATGCAGCCGGTCACCACCAGCCGTGCGCCGTCCCGCCGGGCATCGGCCAGGGCCAGGACGGTGTCGATCGACTCCTGGCGGGCCGCCTCGATGAAGGCACAGGTGTTGACCACGACCAGGTCGGCCTCCTCGGGGCCGGCGGCGGCCTCCAGACCGTCCCCCACCAGCGTCCCGGCCAGCTTGTCCGAGTCCACCTGGTTCTTCGGGCAGCCCAGCGTCTCGATCCAGTACCGCCCGGTCACCGGGCAGATGCTACCGGTGCCCGGGACCGCCCTCCCGGAGGCCGGGACCGCCCGCGGCGCGCCCCGTCCGGCGGTCAGCGGCGCTGCAGGCGCCGGAACATCGGAGCCTGGACCTTGAGGAGGCCCGGGAACTCGGCGTAGAGCTCCTCGTGGGCTGCGTGGGCCGCCGGGTCGGGCTCGAAGCGGGCGCCGATGCGGGCCAGCCCGTCGATCTCGTCGGCAGCGACGACGCCCAGCGAGCGGCCGGCCAGGATCCCCATGCCCCGCAGCTGGGCCACCACCGGCTCGGCCACCTGGTCGACCGGGGCGCCGAGCACATCGGCGTGGATCTGGCACCACAGCGCCGAGGTGGCCCCGCCCCCCAGCAGCCGCAGCGGGGCGAGCGGCCGGCCGGCGAAGCGGTCGACGTAGCCGGCCAGCCACCGGCTGTTGTAGGCCACCCCCTCGAGCACGGCCCGGACCAGCTCGGGCCGGCCTGTGGCCAGCGAGAGGTTGTGGAAGCCGCCCCGGGCCGAGTGGCTCTCCACCGGCGAGCGCTCCCCGGCCAGCCACGGCGTGAAGAGGACCCGGCCGCTGCCCGGCTCGGCCCGGGCCGCCTCGGCGGTCAGGGCGTCGAAGTCGACCGGGGCCGGCACGCCGAGGGCGCCGGCCAGCCACTCCAGGGCCTTGGCCCCGATCTCGTGGTTGTCGGCGATGAGGTACGACGAGGCGTCGAGGCCCGGCACGGCGGCGATGGAGTGGAGGATGTCGGTCTTCTTGGCCGCCACCGGGGCCGACACCCACGACGTCGTCGACAGGGCCAGGTGGCCCGGGCCGCCCAGGGTGGTGGTGCCCGACCCCAGGGCGGCGGCGTGGAGGTCCGGGGCGCCGGTGACCACCGGGGTGCCCTCGGGCACGCCGGTGGCCGCGGCCGCGGCGGCCGTCACCTCGCCGGTGAGCGAGCCGAAGGGGACGAGGGGCGGGAGGTGCCCGGCCTGGGCGGCGGTGATGCCGAGCAGGCGGCACAGCCCGGAGTCGTAGGCCAGGCGGTCGAGGCGGCGGTTGTCGGTCAGCCACGAGCCCACCATGGAGGCGTGGGTGGCTGCGGCCACCCCGGTGAAGCGCATGGTCAGGTAGTCGACCGGCTCCAGGAACCACCGGGCCCGGGCGGCCACGTCGGGCTGCTCGACCAGCAGCGAGAGCAGGCTGCCCGTGCCGTCGGCCCCCGAGGGCGAGGGGGCGCCACCGGTCTTGCGGACGAAGGACCACACGGCCCGGGGGGTGTAGCCGGCCACCGGACCGCCCACGGCGGCCCGGACGGCACGGCCGCCGGTCATGTCCATCCACATCACGCACTCGCCGACGGGTGCGCCGGCCTCGTCGACCGGGACCAGCGAGGCGTACTGGCCGGTGACGGCCACCGCCCGGATGCGCGCCGGGTCGGTGGCGGCGCAGAGCTCCCGGGCCAGACCGGCCACCGCCGACCACCACGCCCCGGCGTCCTGGCGGGCGGCGCCGTGAGGGCCGTAGGCGGTGGCGACGGACGCCTGCCGGTGGGCCTCGAGGCGGCCGTCGAGGGTGGCGAGACCGACCTTCAGGCCGGTGGTGCCCAGGTCGACGACGAGGGCCAGGTCGTCCCGGGACCCCGGAGCGGCCGCCATCGGGCCCGCCGGTCAGGCCCCGGCCGACGGACCGTCGGCGTCGGGCAGGTCCTGCTGCTTGTCCATCATGTCGGCCATGACGGCGCGGATGAACTCGTCGGCCTCGTCGGTCATGCCGCCGGCCACACCGCCGTAGATGGCCGACGACTGGGCCGGCTCGCCGGTGCGGGCGGCGGCATAGGCCACGGCGTCGGCCAGGTCGGCGTCCCACCGCTCGGCCACCCCGGGCCGGGTCTGGGGCCGGGTGACGGCCAGGTGGAGGGCGTTCGGGTACTGCTGGCCGTTGAGCCGCCAGCCCCGAGTCCGGAGGAAGTCGTTGACGTGGTACACGTCGAACTCGTCCGAGGTGAAGCTGAACAGGAACGTGGGCTGGCCCATGAGGCGCAGCTCGGGGTGGCGCTCGACCGAGGCCCGCATGGTGCGGGCGGTGGCGAAGATGGCACGGGCGTACTCCAGGTAGCCGGCATGGCCCAGGGAGAGCATGGAGGCCCACGTGGCGGCCAGCAGGCCGCCCGACCGGCTCCCCTCGATGCCCGGGGAGCAGTACTTCCCGCCCGACCAGTCGGTCAGGTAGAAGTACTGGCTGTTGCGGAGGGCCCGGTCCTTGAAGCACAGGACCGAGGTGCCCTTGAAGGCGTAGCCGTACTTGTGGGTGTCGGCCGAGATGGTGGTGACCCCGGGGACCGAGAGGTCGAAGGCCGGGATGGGCTCGCCCAGCTCACGGCCGAAGGGCAGCAGGAACCCGCCCAGGCAGCCGTCCACGTGGAGGCCGATCCCCCGCTCCAGGGCCACCTGGCCGAGGGCCTCGATGGGGTCGACGGTGCCGTAGCCGTAGTTGCAGGCCGAGCCGATCAGGGCGACGGTGTCGCCGTCGACGGCGGCGGCGGCCACGGCCGGGTCCACGGTGGTGGTGGCCGGGTCGACGGGCACCTTGCGCACCTCGATCCCATAGAGGTGGCAGGCCTTGTCGAAGGCCGGGTGGGCCGTCTCGGGCTTGACCACGTTGGGCCGGTCGATCCCCCGGGTGGCCCGGGCATGCTCCCGGTAGGCCAGCATGGCGTGGCCGATCGAGCCCGACCCCCCGGTGGTGAGCATGCCCACCGGCCGGCTGGCCGCCTCGCTCGGATCGAGTCGGCCGGCGCCCAGCAGGTCCAGGGTCATGGCGATGACCTCGGACTCCATCTTGGTGGCGCTCGGGCACATGTCCCGCTGGAGGATGTTGACGTGGCCGAACCGGCCGAAGGCCTCGGTCATGAATTCGTAGTGGTCGTGGTCGCCGCAGTACATCGTCCCCGAGCAGCCGCCGTCCTCCCAGGCGGCGTCCTCCTCGGTGGCCATGGCGGCCAGCTGGCCGAGGAGCTCAGCGCGGTCCACGCCGGCATCGGGCAGGGTGCGGTGGACGGGGTAGCGGTCCTCGTAGGGGAACGGGCTCATCGGTGCTCCTCAGATCGTGCACCCGCCGGGGCGGGTCGTGGATCGTGCGCCCGCCGGGGCGGGTCGCCGGATCCGGCGCCCGCCAGGACGGGTGCGGGGTCCGGCCCGACGGGTGCCCGTCGGGCCGGCCTGCGCTGCGGAGAGGGAGGGATTTGAACCCTCGGACCCGGTTACCCAGGTCAACTCATTAGCAGTGAGTCCGATTCGGCCGCTCTCGCACCTCTCCCGGTGCACCGGCGGGCGGGGCCGGCGGACCGGCACCCGGACCTGCCGGGGTGACCGGGCAAGCCTATCCCTCCCCCGCACGCCGGCGGGCGGGCAGGGCCGCCCATCGGCCACACTGGCGGCGTGCCCGCCCGCATCGCCTTCCTCGAGCACTCCGACTCGGACGTGCCCGGCGTCCTCGGCCAGCACGCCGCCGCCCTCGGCCTCACCGTGACCACCCACCGGGCCGACCGGGGGGCAGCCGAACTGCCCGGCCTGGACGACGTCAACGCCCTGGTGGTGCTGGGCTCGGCCGCCTCGGTCCTCGACGACCTGGCCTGGATCCGGGCCGAGCGCGCCCTGGTGACCGAGGCCGTGGCCCGGGAGGTCGCCGTACTCGGGGTGTGCTTCGGCGGCCAGCTGCTGGCCCAGGTGCTCGGCGGGACGGTGGCCCGGGCCGTGCGCCCCGAGATCGGCTGGCCGGCGCTCGACACGGTCGACCCGGACCGGATCCCGCCCGGGCCGTGGCTCGACTGCCACGAGGACGCCTTCACCTGCCCGCCTGGCGCCGAGGCGCTGGCCTCCACCGCGGTGTCCCTCCACGCCTTCGTCCAGGGGGTCCACACCGGGGTCCAATTCCACCCCGAGGCCACCCGGGCCATCGTCGAGGAGTGGATCGTCGACCTGCGCTCCAGCGGCTTCGTGGACGAGGTGGGGATCGCCGCCCTGCGCTCGGGCTTCGGGCCCGACGGCCGGGGACCCGACGACCAGGCGCAGCACCTCCTCGAGGGCTTCCTGGGCCGGGCCGGCCTGCACCCCTGAGGGGCCGCCTTGCACGCCCGGCCCGGGCGTGGCTACCATTTAGCACTCGGCACCCATGAGTGCTAACGACCCCCGAGTGCCAACCGACCAGGGAGGAACCACCGATGGCCAAGCTGATCACGTTCGATGAAGAGGCCCGCCGGGCGCTCGAGAGCGGGATGAACAAGCTCGCCGACGCCGTCCGCGTCACCCTCGGCCCCAAGGGCCGCAACGTCGTCCTCGACAAGAAGTGGGGCGCCCCCACCATCACCAACGACGGCGTGTCCATCGCCAAGGACATCGACCTCGAGGACCCCTTCGAGCGCATCGGCGCCGAGCTGGTGAAGGAGGTCGCCAAGAAGACCGACGACGTCGCCGGTGACGGCACCACCACGGCCACCGTGCTGGCCTGGGCCATGGTCCACGAGGGCCTGCGCAACGTGGCCGCCGGCGCCAACCCGATGTCGCTCAAGAAGGGCATCGAGGCCGGCGTGGAGGCCGCCGTGGCGTCGCTCCGGGGCATCGCCAAGGAGACCGACTCCAAGGAGCAGATCGCCCAGGTCGCCTCGATCTCGGCGGCCGACACCGAGATCGGCGGGATGATCAGCGAGGCCATCGACAAGGTGGGCAAGGACGGCGTCATCACCGTCGAGGAGTCCCAGACCTTCGGCATGGACATGGACCTGGTCGAGGGCATGCGCTTCGACAAGGGCTACATCTCGCCCTACTTCGTGACCGACCCCGAGCGCATGGAGGCCGTCCTGGAGGACGCCTACATCCTGCTGGTGGGCTCCAAGATCACCGCCGTGCGCGACCTGCTCCCGGTGCTGGAGAAGGTCATGCAGTCCGGCCGCCCGCTGGTCATCGTGGCCGAGGACATCGAGGGTGAGGCCCTGGCCACCCTGGTGGTCAACAAGATCCGCGGCACCTTCCGGAGCGCGGCGGTCAAGGCCCCCGGCTTCGGCGAGCGCCGCAAGGCCATGCTCCAGGACATCGCCATCCTCACCGGCGGCCAGGTCGTCACCGAGGAGGTCGGCCTCAAGCTGGAGAACGTCGGCCTCGAGCTGCTGGGCACGGCCCGCAAGATCGTGGTGACCAAGGACGAGACCACCATCGTCGAGGGCGGCGGCTCCAAGACCGACGTCGCCGGCCGGATCGGCCAGATCAAGGCCGAGATCGACAACACCGACTCCGACTACGACCGGGAGAAGCTCCAGGAGCGCCTGGCCAAGCTGTCGGGCGGCGTGGCCGTCATCAAGGTCGGCGCGGCCACCGAGGTGGAGCTCAAGGAGAAGAAGCACCGCATCGAGGACGCCGTCTCCACCACCAAGGCCGCCATCGAGGAGGGCGTGGTGCCCGGCGGCGGCGTGGCCCTGCTGCGGTCCCAGGCTGCCGTGGTCGAGGCCGCCGACAAGCTCGAGGGCGACGAGGCCACCGGTGCCCGCATCGTGGCCAAGGCCGTCGAGGAGCCCCTCAAGCAGATCGCCGTCAACGCCGGTCTCGAGGGCGGCGTCATCGTCGACAAGGTGCGCAACCTCAAGAAGCCGGCCGAGGGCCTCAACGCCGCCACCGGCGAGTACGTGGACCTGGTCAAGGCCGGCGTCATCGACGCCGTCAAGGTGACCCGCTCGGCGCTGCAGAACGCTGCGTCGATCGCCGCCCTGTTCCTGACCACCGAGGCCGTCATCGTGGACAAGCCCGAGGACGCCGCTGCGGCCATGGCCGGCGGGATGGACGACTTCTGATCCGTCCCCGGGCCGTCGTGCGGCCCTGACCTGGCAGTACGGCCGAGGGCGCCCCGAGGGGGCGCCCTCGCCGCGTTTCCCTAGACTGTCCCCGTGACCGAACCGCTCGCTCCCACCGTCGGCTGGGGTGTCCTCCACCTCTTCTGCAAGCTCGGCCCGTCGCCGGACACCGAAGGCGTCGTCCAGGCCGTCAAGGGCGCCCAGGACGACGACGTCCAGGTGGTGTCGGTGGCGGTGCTGGGCCACAAGGCCGACCTCGCCTTCATGGCCCTCGGCCCCGACCTCTGGCGGCTGCGCCGGCTCCAGTCCGATCTCCAGGCCGCCGGGGTGGAGGTGGTCGACTCCTACGTCTCGCTCACCGAGCTGTCCGAGTACGCACAGGGCGTGCCCGAGCCCATGCGCCAGGCCCGGCTCCACCCCGTGCTCCCGCCCGAGGGCATGACGGCCTTCTGCTTCTACCCGATGTCCAAGCGCCGGGGCGACCTCGAGGGTGCCAACTGGTACGCCGAGCCCTACGAGGAGCGCAAGCGGATGATGTACGCCCACGGGGCGTCGGGCCGCGAGTTCGCCGGCCGCATCCTCCAGGTGGTGACCGGCTCGACGGGGATCGACGACTGGGAGTGGGGCGTCACCCTCTTCGCCGTCCACCCCGACGACCTGAAGGCGTGCGTCTACGCCATGCGCTTCGACGAGGCCTCCACCCGCTTCGGCGAGTTCGGCCCCTTCATCACCGGCATGGTCGCCTCCGTCGAGGAGGTCCTGGCCGAAGTCCTGCCCCGGGCATGACCGCCGGGGCGCCGGCCGCCGGCGACCTGGCGCTGCTCCAGGGCACCCTGGCCGGGCTGGGCCAGGTGGTGGTGGCCTTCAGCGGCGGGGCCGACTCGGCCTTCCTGGCCAAGGTGGCCACCGACACCCTGGGGGCCGAGCGGGCCCTGTGCGTGACCGCCGTCTCGCCGTCGCTGGCCCCCGAGGAGCTGGCCGACTGCCGGGCCCTGGCCGACGAGTGGGGCCTGTCCCACCACGAGGTCGTCACCGACGAGCTGGCCGATCCGGCCTATGCGGCCAACGACGGGAGTCGCTGCTACCACTGCAAGTCCTCGCTCATGGCCGCCCTGTCGCCGGTGGTGGCTGCGGCGCCGGCCGGCCACTGCAAGTCCTCGCTCATGGCCGCCCTGTCGCCGGTGGTGGCTGCGGCGCCGGCCGGCGCCGCCGTGGTGCTCGGGGTCAACCTCGACGACCTGGGCGACCACCGGCCCGGCCAGGCCGCGGCAGCCGAGCGGGGGGCCCGCTTCCCCCTGGTCGAGGCCGGCTTCACCAAGGACGCCGTGCGTGCGTGGTCCCGGGCGCTGGGCCTGCGCACCTGGGACAAGCCGGCCGCCGCCTGCCTGGCCTCCCGCGTGCCCTACGGTACGCCGGTGACCTTCTCCACCCTGGATGCCGTGGCCCGGGCCGAGTCCGGCCTGCGCCGGCTGGGGTTCGCCGCCCTGCGGGTGCGCCACTACGGCGACACCGCCCGCATCGAGGTGCCCGAGGAGGCGCTCGGCGAGGTGGTGACCCGTCGCCGGGAGGTCAGCGAGGCGGTGCACGCCGCCGGCTACCGCTACGTCACCCTCGACCTCGACGGCCTGCGCTCGGGCAACCTCAACGACGCCCTGTCGTCGGCCGAGCGGGGCACGGCGCCCGTCGGCCTGTCCCCGGCAACGGCTCCCGCCGCCGCCATCCCGCAAGGAGCACATCCATGATCGGCGTCCGCGTCCGGCTGACCTTCCCCGAGGACCTGGTCCGCGAGCCGTTCATGGCCCGCCTGACCGCCGATCACGGCGTGGTCCCCAACATCCGCAAGGCCGACGTGGACGACCACAGCGGCTGGATCGTCTGCGAGCTCGACGGGGACGCCGCGTCCATCGACGCCGCCCTGGACTGGCTGCGCGGCGAGGGCGTCCGGGTCGACCTGCTCGGCGACATCGTCGAGAGCTGAGCCCTGATCCCGTGACCGCGGCGGACGACGGGCCGCCCGACGGCCGGGTGGCCATCGCCGCTGACGCCGCCGTCGAGGCCAACCGCGCCTGGTGGGATGCCACGGTGCCCGTCCACCTGGCCTCGGCCTTCTACGACGTCGAGGGATGGCTGCGCGACGGGCGCGGCCCGCGCCCCCGGGAGGCCGCCGTCCTCGGCGACGTGTCCGGCCTCGACCTCGTCCACCTCCAGTGCCACTTCGGCAAGGACACCCTGTCGTGGGCCCGGGCCGGCGCCCGGGTGGTCGGCCTCGACCTCTCCCCGGCAGCGGTCGACGCGGCCCGGGCCCTGGCCGAGCGGGCCGGCCTGGCCGACCGGGCCGAGTTCGTGTGCGCACCCGTGGCCGAGGCGGCGGACGCGCTCGGCGGCCGGACCTTCGACATCGTCTACGTCAGCCTCGGCGCCCTGTGCTGGCTGCCCCGGGTGGATGCGTGGGCGGAGCAGGTGGCCGCGCTCCTGCGGCCCGGCGGCCGACTCTTCCTCCACGAGGTCCACCCGATGAGCGAGGCGTTGGCCGACGACGACCTGGTGGTGGTCCATCCGTGGTTCGAGGGAGCCACGGCCTACCGGGACACCTCCGCCGGCTCGTATGCCGACCTCGGCGCCACCGAGGCGCTGCCCGGCCAGCCCACCTACACGTGGAGCCACGGCCTGGGCGAGATCGTCACCGCCCTCCTGGGACGGGGCCTGCGCCTGGACCGGCTCGAGGAGCACGACTGGACGAGCTTCCCCCGCTTCCCCTGGCTGGTGGAGGTCGGCGAGGAGGAGTTCGTCACCCCGCCGGACCGGATCCGGATCCCGCTCTCGTACACCCTGGTGGCCACCCGGACCTGACCTGCCGGGGCGGCCGCCCCCGTCCCGCCGTGGCTCAGTCGGACGGGTCGTCGGGGTTCCGGACCGTCCACCCCGCCCCCGAGACCTTCCGGGGCTCGTAGAAGAGGCAGTTCTCGGGGCAGGCGAACGGGAACGGCTCGTTGGCCCCCATCCGGCACTTCTCCACCTTCTCCTCGTGGGCGGTGGTCTGCATGATGTAGTGACGGCAGTCGTCGAGCACGGCCATCCGGGCATTCTGCCCGATGCCGGACGACCCCGGTGGCCGGTGCGGTAGCGTCGCCCCCATGGCAGGCGACAACCCGGCCGGCGGCGGCTCCGAGGGCGGCACGGACGCTGCCGACGGCGTCGGCGGGTCGGCACCCTCGGCCAAGCAACTCCTGCGCTGGAGCGAGGCGCTGGCCGGCATCGCCCGCACCGGCCTCGGCTTCACCCAGTCGCTCTACGAGCGCGAGCGGTTCGAGGAGGTGCTCCACGTGGCCGCCGACATCCGGGCCGCCATCGAGGGCAACGAGCACGACGACATGGGAGGGGTCGTCCACGAGTGGCTGGACTCCGTGGGCCAGGGCGTCCCCGGCTACGTCACCCCCAAGGTGGCCGTCGGAGCGGTGGTCGGCAACGAGGCAGGCGAGATCCTCCTCGTCCAGCGGGCCGACTCGGGCATCTGGCTCTACCCGACCGGCTGGGCCGACGTCGGCTATTCGGCCCCCGAGGTGGTGGTGAAGGAGGTCAAGGAGGAGACCGGGATCGATGTCGAGGTGGTCAAGCTGATCGCCGTCCTCGACGGCATGCGGGCCGGCATGGGCCGCATCCCCTTCTACTCCCTGGTCTTCCTCTGCCACCCGGTGGGCGGCGAGCTGGCCGCCCACCCCCTCGAGTGCACCGATGTCGGCTGGTTCGCCCGGGACGCCCTGCCGTTCCCCATGGCCGGGGTCGAGCTGTGGGGCGACCACGTGTTCCGGGCCGTCGGCGGCGAGGACGTCGGCGTCTTCTACCACCCCCGGCGCTCGCCGGTCTGGCGGGGCGACCCCGACGCCCTCTGACGGGGCTCCCGGGTCGGCGCGCCGTCCCGGTTCCGGGGGCTCCCCTGGCTACACTGCCGGGCCGTGACCCTCGATCCATCGCCGGACACCGCCTCAGCCGGAACCGGTGTCACCGTGACCGAGGCCACCTCGGTGGACGACGAGCTCGTCGCCGCCTTCGGCCGGCTCATCCCCCAGCTCTCGTCCTCCTCGCCACCGACCTCGGCGTCCGACCTGGCCGCCATCTGCAGCTCGCCGGCGTGCACCCTGCTCGTCGCCCGTGACGGCGACGGGACCATCGTCGGCTCGCTCACCCTGGCCGTCTTCCCCATCCCCACCGGCATCCGGGCGTGGATCGAGGACGTCGTGGTCGACGACGCCGCCCGGGGTGCCGGCGCCGGCCAGGCCCTCGTCGAGGCAGCGCTCGAGCGGGCCCGGGCCCTCGGGGCCCGCACAGTGGACCTCACCTCGCGGCCCAGCCGGGAGGCGGCCAACCGGCTCTACCTGCGGATGGGATTCGAGGCCCGGTCGACCAATGTCTACCGATTTTCGCTGGAAGGCTGATGGAGCGGCACATTGTCTAGGCATGGACCATGATCCCGCTCGATGATATTGCGAATTCACGTATCGGTGTATTTGCCTGGGTACGTGGGGACGGAACGCCCGGATCGTGCCCAGTTACCCCGTACGTGGTCAATGGCGAGGTGGTCGTTACGTCCACCCTCGCATTTACGACAAAGGCTGCGGCGGTACGGCGCGATTCCCGGGTCGCGCTCCTGGCCGGTGGGAAGCTTGCAGTCGGTCATGCTGAGGTCTTCGTTGACGAAAGCCCACGATGGTTTGACGCCAACATCCGGGAAGCGGAGATTGAGAAGTTTCCGCCTACGAAGAACATCCTGGCGATACCTGGACACCGTTGCCTCTTTCCTTGGTACGTCGGGAGGATCGTTATTCGCTTCGCACCAGATTCCGTCGAGCGAATCGAGGGTGGTGACGAGATCACAGCGACGCAACTGGTTGATGGGCAGCTCCGAATCGAACCGATTGCCGTTGGAGCTGACGGGATGCCCGACGTGGGGGATCTCCACGATGGAGCCGCCCAGATCCTCTTTCACGAAGAGCACGCGCACATGTCTGATCTTCGCCAGGTCACTTTGAGGGGCGTCATTGGTGAGGGGCGGTTCATCGAAATCCACCGAAGTGGTTCGCTTGCCCCGAAAGCAACCGGAACCCGTGCTCAGATCGGTGAGCTCAGATCGATGGCGCGGTCTGCGAGACGAAACAAGGACAAGATCCGGTCGTGGCATTCGGCATGAGCCGTGATCGGGTTTCTACTGACATCAGGGATACCAATGTCTACCGATCCTCCCTGGAGGGCTGAGAGACCAAGGGTGTTGTGCCCCGGAAGATGGATCCTCGCTAGGGCGAATCGACCAAGGACTTCCTGTAGGTCACTTTGTCGTCTCCTGGGCCGTAGAAGTCTCTGATTCGAGCCTCTTCATCGAAGCCGAGACCTCGGTAGAAGGCACGGGCTCCCGAGTACTGGTCAGTGGACGACGTTTCGACGACGAGGACTCTGGCGTTCTCTTCTCCAAGATCTCGGAGCTCTCCT
>CAXBRB010000024.1:0-19074 GCA_963977795.1 uncultured Acidimicrobiaceae bacterium | reverse complement strand
CGCCCCGCCGCATCTGCCCGCCCCGATCCCTGCCCCGCTCCGAGGACGACGCCGTGTCCACCTTCGCCACCGACAGCGCCGCCCGGCTCCCGGGTGACCCGTGGCTCCGCGACCGGCGGACGGCCGCCGCCGAGGCCTTCGCCGCCGCCCCGCTGCCCACCGAGAAGGACGAGGTCTGGCGCTACAGCCGCATCGACGGGCTGGACCTGGAGCGCTTCACCCCGGCCGGGACCCCCGGTGAGGGCGCAGGCCCGGCGGCCAGCGAGCGGGTCCACGCCCTGGCCGACCGCCTCGGCCCGCGGGCCGGCCTGGTGGTGACCATCGACGGCGTCCTGGCCACCGTGGCCGGCGAGGCTGCCGCGGGCGCGGCCGAGCTCGGCCGCCTGGCCGACCACCCCGAGGCCCCCCGTCTGCTCGGGGCGGTGCTGGCTGATCCGTCCGACTTCGCTCTCCTGAACGATGCCTTCGCCCCGGACCCCGTGGTGGTCGACGTTCCTGCCGGCCAGTCCGTCGACGATCCCGTCGTCGTGGTCCACGTGGTCACCGGCCCGGCCGGGACGGCGGTCTTCCCCCGGACCGTGGTCCGGGTGGGCGACGGGGCACGGGCCGCCGTGGTCGAGCTGGTGATCGACGTCGACGGAGGTGCGCTGGCCGATGGGGCCGGCCGCCTGGCCCCGGCGGCCCCGGTCGAGCGGCTGGTGGTGCCGGCGACCGAGATCGACCTGGGTGAGGGCGCCACGGCCTCCTTCGTGTCGGTGCAGGCGCTCGGCCCGGCTGACTGGCAGGTGGCCCATCAGGCCAGCCGCCTGGCCGCCCGGTCCTCCCTGTCGAGCTACGCCGTGGCCCTCGGCGGCTCGTATGCCCGCCTGCGGACCGATTCGGCCCTCGTCGGCGACGCAGCGGCCAGCCGCCTGCGGGCCGCCTACCTCGGCCGCGATGACCAGATGCTCGACTTCCGGACCCTCCAGGACCACCGGGCGCCCCGGACGACCAGCGACCTCCTCTTCATGGGGGCGGTGGCCGAGACGGCGCACTCGGTCTACAGCGGCCTCATCCGGATCCAGAAGGGCGCCGTGCGGTCCGACGCCCGCCAGACCAACCACAACCTGGTGCTCGACGAGGGGGCCCACGCCGACTCGGTGCCCAACCTCGACATCGAGGAGAACGACGTGCAGTGCAGCCACGGGTCGACGGTCGGTCCGGTCGACGAGGACCAGCGGTACTACCTGGAGTCCCGGGGGGTGGAGCCCGGTCGGGCCGAGCAACTGATCGTGGCCGGGTTCTTCGAGGCCATCGCCGATGAGGTCCCGCTGGCCGGGGTCCGCCCGCTGGTGGGCGCCGCACTGGCCGGGCGGGTGGGAGCCAGCCGTGGGTGAGGGCGCAGTGACCACGGCCCGCCTGTGCGGGCGCGACGACCTGGCGCCTGGCGAGGCCCGGCGCTTCGACGTGGCCGGCCTCCGGGTGGCGCTGGTGCGCATCGACGACGACTTCTACGCCGTGGGCGACCGGTGCAGCCACGAGGACGTCTCCTTGGCCGAGGGCGAGGTGTGGGCGGCCGAGTGCGAGCTGGAGTGCGCCAAGCACGGCTCGACCTTCGATCTGCGCACCGGGCAGCCGTGCTCCCTGCCGGCCACCGCCCCGGTCCCCGTCTACGAGCTGGTCGTGACCGACGACGACGTCTCGGTGGTGGTCCCGTGAGCACCGGCGAGCTGGTCATCGAGGACCTCCGGGCCGGCATCCCGGGTCGGGAGATCCTCCAGGGCATCTCCCTCACCGTGGCCAGCGGCCAGGTGCATGCCGTCATGGGCCCCAACGGCTCGGGCAAGAGCACCCTGGCCCACGTCCTGATGGGACGACCGGGCTACGAGATCCTGGGCGGCTCGGTCACCCTGGACGGGATCGACCTCCTGGCCCTGCCCACCTGGCAGCGGGCGCGGGCCGGCCTCTTCCTGGCCATGCAGCACCCCATCGAGGTGCCCGGCGTCCCCCTGGCCGAGGCTCTGGCCGCCGCCCGGTCGTCCGCCGCGGACGGCGGCGGCAGCGCAGCACCCGACCTCGCCGCCGGCCTCGAGGCCGAGGCTGACCGGATCGGCCTCGACCGCCGCCTCCTCGGGCGTCCGCTGAACGTCGACCTCTCGGGCGGCGAGCGCAAGCGGAACGAGACGGTGCAGCTGGCGGTGCTCCGGCCCCGCTTCGCCGTCCTCGACGAGATCGACTCCGGCCTCGACGTCGACGCTCTGGCCGACGTGGGCCGCCGGGTCCAGGCCGCCACCACCGAGTGGGGCCTCGGCGTCCTGGCCATCACCCACTTCCACCGGCTCCTCGACGTGCTCGTGCCCGACGTCGTCCACGTCCTGGCCGGCGGCCGGGTGGTGGCCACCGGCGGTCCCGACCTGGCGGCGGCCGTCGACCGCAGCGGGTACGCCGGCTACGTCTGAGCGCCGGAGGGGCGGAGCGCCTCGTCCGGTCCGCCCGCCCAGCGGCCTGCCCCATGATCGGACCGGACGGTCGGTAGAGTCATCCCATGGCCCGCAGCGGACGACGGCGTGGCGGGGCCCACAGCGCCAGCCGGAAGAAGCGGGAGCGGGCGGACGCCGCCCGGTCCGCTGCCGAAGGCGCACCGGCCAGCCGCCGGGAGCGCCGGGCAGCCGCCAAGGCCTCCCGCCCCAAGCACACCTGGCTCGACGTCGTCCTCCTGACCGGCGTCATCGTGGTTGCCGTGGCCCTGCTGGCCGTGGGCGCCGGCTACGCCTACGTGCAGTACCGCTTCAACCAGGTGACCAAGGTCACGGTGAAGCACCTCCAGGTGGCGCCGACCGGCGCCCCCTTCAACGTCCTCCTGATCGGGTCGGACACCCGGGCCAACGTGAGCGCGGCCGACCAGGCCGCCTACGGCAACACCTCGACGGCCGGCGGCCAGCGCAGCGACGTCATCAAGATCGTCCACGTGGTGCCGGCCACCGGACGGGTGAGCGTCCTCTCCATCCCCCGGGACACGGCCGTCACGGTGGCCGGCGACACCAGCCAGATCGGCAAGGTCAACCGCATCAACGCCACCTACAACAACGGGCCGGACCAGCTGGTCCAGACCATCCAGGACAACTTCGGGATCCCCATCGCCCACGTGGTCCAGGTCAACTTCGTGGGCTTCCGGGGGGCCGTCGACGCCATCGGCGGGATCTACCTCAACTTCCCGACACCGGCCCGCGACGCCTACACCGGCCTCGACATCACCCAGACGGGCTGCCAGCACCTCAACGGGGGCTACTCGCTGGCCGTGGCCCGCAGCCGCCACTACCAGTACTACGCCAACGGCTACTGGCAGTACGACGGCACCAGCGACTTCGGCCGGATCCAGCGCCAGAACGCCTTCCTGAAGGCCCTCATCACGCAGGCCGAGAAGCAGTACAACCCGCTCACCCTCAACGCCTTCGTCGGCTCGGTGGTGCAGGGAGTGACCGTGGACTCCACCTTCACCGTGCGCGACCTGGTCTCCCTGGCCCGACAGTTCCACGGCTTCGCTGCGGACTCGCTGGCCACGTCCACGCTCCCCACCTACTCGCCGGGGTCGTCCGACTACCCCTATCTGGGGGCCATCCTCTTCGTCCAGCAGCCCCAGGCCGACCAGGTCATCGCCGGCTTCCTGGGCGCACCCACGGCGCCGACCCCGGCCACCCCGCCCCCCGGCCCCTACGGCCCGGTGACGTCCACCACCACCACGACGGTCCCGCCGGCCACCGACTCCGGGGGTGCCACGCCGGCCACCACGGCGCCCTCGGTCACCACCACCACCATCCCGACGGACTTCGACCCCACGCCCTGCTGAGCCCGCCGGCGCGAGGCTCAGGGCGCCAGGCTCAGGCCGGGGCGCCTGCCTCGTCGAGGCCCTGGGCCAGGGTGTTCCAGCTCAGGGTGGCGCACTTGATGCGCACCGGGAACTTCACCACGCCCTGGAGGGCGGCCAGCTCGCCGAGCGCCTCCACGTCGATGGCCTCGGGCTCGACCTCGTCCCCGTGGTCGGCCGGGGCGTCCTCCCCGCCGGACGGGCCGTCGGAGGGGAGGGTGGACTCGTGGATCGACATCATCCGCTTGAAGGTGGCGATGACGTCGCGCACCTCGGCCAGCGGCCGGCCCTTCACGGCAGCCGACATGAGCGAGGCCGAGGACTGGCTGATGGAGCAGCCGGTGCCGGCGATCTTGATGTCGGCCAGGACGCCGTCCTCGATGCGGGCCGTCACCACCACCTCGTCGCCGCACAGCGGGTTGAACCCCTCGGCCCGCAGGGCTGGGGGCGACTCCAGCTCGCCCCGGTTCCGGGGGGAGCGGTAGTGGTCGAGGATGATCTCCCGGTAGAGGTCTTCGAGTCCGGGCATCAGCGGGGTCTCCCTTCGTGGGTGCCGGCGGTCACCCGAAGAACCGGGCCGCCGCGTCGAGGGCGTCGACCAGGGTGTCGACGTCGGCCTCGTCGTTGTAGAGGGCGAAGGACGCCCGGGCCGTCGCCGGCACCCCGAGGCGCCGCATGAGGGGCTTGGCGCAGTGGTGGCCGGCCCGCACGCACACCCCGTACTCGTCGAGGATCTGCGAGATGTCGTGGGGGTGGACGTCGCCCAGGGCGAAGGAGAGCACGCCGCCGCGGGCCTCGGGGTCGGCAGGCCCGAAGATGCGCAGGCCGGCGCCGAACCGGTCGGCCAGGGCGTCCATGGCGTATCGGGTGAGGGCCACGTCGTGGGCCCGGACGGCCGCCATGGAGACCCCCTCCAGGTAGGCCACGGCCGCCCCCAGCCCGATGGCCTCGGTGATGGGCGGCGTGCCGGCCTCGAACCGCCAGGGGATCTCGTTGGGGGTGAAGCCGTCCTTGCGGACGTCGAGGATCATCTCGCCGCCTCCCAGGAACGGGGGGAGGGTAGCGAGCAGGTCGTGGCGTCCCCACAGCACGCCGATCCCGGTGGGGCCGCACATCTTGTGCCCGCTGAAGGCCACGAAGTCGGCCCCCAGGGCGACCACGTCGGTGGGCAGGTGGGGGACCGACTGGCAGGCGTCGGCCACCACGACGGCCCCGGCGGCGTGGGCGGCGGCCGCCAGCTCGGCCACCGGGTTGATGGTGCCGAGGACGTTGGACATGCAGGTCACGGCCAGGGCCTTCGCCCCGTCGAGCAGGGCGTCGAGGTCGTCCAGCACGAGTCGGCCGTCGTCGTCGGTGCCGATCCACCGCAGCTCGAGGCCTCGCTCGGCGGCCAGCATCTGCCACGGGACGATGTTGGCGTGGTGCTCCATCTCGGTCAGCACCACGGCGTCGCCGGGCTGCAGGGTGGCCCGGCCCCACGTGTGCACCACCAGGTTGAGGGCCTCGGTGGCGTTCTTGGTGAAGATCACCTCCCGGGCGGGGTCCGGGGCGCCGATGAACCGGCCGACGGCGGCCCGGGCGGCCTCGAAGCGCCGGGTGGCCTCCTCGGCGATGGTGTAGACGCCCCGGTGCACGTTGGCGTGGGTCGTCTCGTCGTAGGTGCGCATGGCGTCGAGGACGGCCGTAGGCCGCTGGGACGAGGCCGCCGAGTCGAGGTAGGTGATGGTCCGTCCGTGCACCTCACGGGACAGCAGGGGGAAGTCCTTGGCCAGGGCGGCGGCGTCGAGCGCACCCCCGCCGGCCGCCGGGCTCACCGCCGCCACGCGTCGTACCCCTCGGCCTCCAGCCGGGCGGCCAGCTCCGGCCCGCCCTCGGCGACGACCACGCCGTCGACCAGCAGGTGGATGCGGTCCACGTCCAGCTCCTCGAGCATCCGCTGGTAGTGGCTGATGACCAGGACGCCGAGCTGGGGGCGGACCTCGCGGACGGTGCGCACGCCCCGGGCCACCGTGCGCAGGGCGTCGACGTCGAGACCCGAGTCGGTCTCGTCCAGCACGGCCAGCTCCGGGTCGAGGAGGGCCATCTGGAGGATCTCGTTGCGCTTGCGCTCGCCGCCCGAGAAGCCCTCGTTCAGGTGGCGCTCGCCGAAGGCGGGGTCCATGCCGAGGCGCTCCATCCACTCCATCATCTGGAGGCGGACCTCGAGGACGGAGAGGTCGATGCCCTGGCGGGCCGACATGGCCTGGCGCAGGAACTGGATGACGGGCACCCCGCCGATGACCTCGGGCTCCTGGAAGGCCAGGAAGATCCCGGCCTTGCCCCGCACGTCGGTGGCCCACGACGTGATGTCCTCACCCCGGTAGCGGATGGTGCCGGCAGTGACCTCGTAGGCAGGGTTGCCCAGGAGCACGTTGGCCAGCGTCGACTTGCCCGAGCCGTTGGGCCCCATGATGGCGTGCACCCGGCCCGCCTCCACGGTCAGGTCGAGGCCGCGCAGGATCGGCGTCCCGTCGACAGAGGCGTGGAGGCCGGAGATCTCCAGGAGCGGCGGCGTGCTGCCGGCGTCGGCCAGTGCAGGAGCAGGATCGGGGACGGGGGAGGCCACGTCCCGAGCCTAGCCCGTCACCGCCATTTCTCCTACGGCCGTAGTGGGAATCCAGATGCCCTCCCCGTGGGCGCCGGCCGGGGCCGCTGGGGGTGCTCCGGTACCATCGTGGCGATGACCGATCCGTGGAACTACGCCGGCCCGGTCACCCACCTGGACGCCGGCGGCGGCTCGGTCACCCTGGTCGACGAGTCGACCTTCGCCATCAGCGCCGGGGCGGGCGACATGCACGCCGGGACGGCCCAGGGGCTCTTCGTGCGGGACACCCGGCTGCTCTCCCACTTCGAGGTGCTCATCGACGGGAGCCGGGCCGAGCCTCTGGCCGCGGTGACCGAGGACCCCTTCAGCGCCACCTTCGTGGCCCGCACCGCGCCGGCGCCGGGCCGGGCCGACTCCACGCTCATGGTCTTCCGCAGCCGGCAGGTGGGCCAGGGCATGCGCGAGGAGCTCCACCTGCGGAACTTCGCCGACGAGGCCACCTCCTGCACGGTCGAGGTGGTGGTGGCCTCCGACTTCGCCGACCTCTTCGCCGTCAAGGAGGGCCGGGTCGGCTCGGGGGCGTGGCGTCCGGACGTCTCGGTGGACGTCGACCACGGCGGCGGGCCGGGACCCGACGGCGAGCCGGCGCCGCCGACGCTGACCTTCGGCTACCGGCGCGGCAACCTCGAGCGCGGGGTCGAGCTTCGCCTGCCCGGGGCCACCTCGATCGCCCCGGGTCTGGTCACCTACCAGGTGCTGCTGCCGGCCCGGGGGGAGTGGACGGCCTGCATCGAGGTGGGCCCGGTCATCGACGGCACGGTCTTCTCGCCCACCTACCGCTGCGGGCAGCCCGTGGAGCGGGCCACCCCGGCCGAGCGCCTGGCCCAGTGGCGGCGCCAGGTGCCCCAGGTGCGCACCGACCACCCGGTCCTCACGGAGGTGGTGGCCCGGAGCGCGGAGGACCTGGGCGCCCTGCGCATCTTCGACCCCGACTTCCCGGAGCGGGTGGTGGTGGCCGCCGGCGCACCCTGGTTCATGACCGTCTTCGGCAGGGACTCCCTGCTCACTGCGTGGATGGCCCTCCTGGTCGATCCCGACCTGGCCCGGGGCGTGCTCCAGACGCTGGCCCGGTTCCAGGGGACCGAGGTCGACCCCCGCCACGAGGAGGAGCCGGGCCGGATCCTGCACGAGATGCGCTTCGGCGAGGCCGCCTCCCTGTCGCTCGGCGGCGGCAGCATCTACTACGGCACCGCGGATGCCACCCCGCTGTTCGTCATGCTCCTGGGCGAGCTGCGGCGCTGGGGGGTGGCCCGCGACCTGGTCGACGAGCTGCTGCCCAACGCCCACCGGGCCATGGCGTGGATCGAGCAGTTCGGCGACGCCGACGGCGACGGCTACGTCGAGTACCACCGGGCCACCGATCGCGGCCTGGCCAACCAGGGGTGGAAGGACAGCTGGGACGGCATCCGCTACGGCGACGGCCGGGTGGCCCAGGCCCCCATCGCCCTGGCCGAGGTGCAGGCCTACACGTACGGGGCCTACCTGGCCAGCGCCCACTTCGCCTTCGAGGTCGGCGACACCGCCACCTACGACCGGTACCGGATGAAGGCGGCCCACCTGAAGGAGGCGTTCAACCGGGACTTCTGGCTGGAGGACCGGGGCTGGTTCGCCGTCGGCCTCGACGCCGACAAGCGGCCCATCGACTCGCTCACCTCCAACATCGGCCACTGCCTCTGGACGGGGATCGTCGACGAGGACAAGGCCGGCCGGGTGGCCGAGGCCCTGCTCTCGCCGGCCATGTTCTCGGGCTGGGGCGTGCGCACGCTGGCCTCCGACAGCGGCGGCTACAACCCCATCAGCTACCACTGCGGGTCGGTGTGGCCCCACGACACGGCCATCGTGGCCGCCGGCCTGGCCCGTTACGGGTTCGACGCCGCCGCCCAGACGCTGATCTTCGGCTTGCTCGACGCCGCCGCGTCCCAGGGCGGCCGACTCCCCGAGCTCTTCAGCGGCCTCGACCGCACCGAGTTCGAGATCCCGGTGGGCTACCCGACGTCCTGCTCGCCCCAGGCCTGGGCCGCCGCCTCGCCGCTCCTGTGCCTGCGCACCCTGCTCCGGCTCGACCCCTGGATCCCCTACGGCAAGATCTGGCTCTCGCCCAACCTGCCCGAGGGGATCGGCCACCTGAAGGTGGAGGGCATCCCGCTGGCCGGGTCCCGGGTGACCATCGAGGTCGGCGACCACCTGCCCGACGGTGTCGCCATCACCGGCCTCCCCCCGGAGATCGAGGTGGTGCGGGAGCCCCGGCGGCCGATCACGGCCACGGGCGACGGCTGACCGGCCCCGCTCCTGTGCCGGTGCGCCCGGCGGGTCCGGCCCTGACTCGTCGGGCGTCCGCTACCAGCCCCGGGCCACCCACTCGGCCAGATGGGGCGCCTCGGCGCCGATGGTGGTGCCGGCCCCGTGCCCCGGCAGGACCACGGTGTCGGCGCCGAACGGGCCGTACAGCCGCTCCTCGATGGAGCGGATGATGGTGGGGAAGTCCCCACCCTCGAACGAGGTGTTGCCCGGTCCGCCCGGGAAGAGGGTGTCCCCGGTGAAGAGGAGCGGCGTGCCGGCGACGGCGAAGCACATCGAGCCCGGGGTGTGTCCGGGCGTGGCGATGGTGGCCACCCGCAGACGGCCCACCTCGAGGACCGACTCGTCCTCGAGGAGCTGGTCGTAGGCGGGGAGCATGCCGGCGTCGGCCGCCGTCACGGCGACGTCGTAGCCGGCGTCCCGGACGGCCTCCACCGCCTGGATGTGGTCCCAGTGCCCGTGGGTCTCCACCACCCGCCGGACCCCGAGGTCCCGGCACAGCTCGAGGAGCAGGTCGTGCTCGTTGGCGGCGTCGATGAGCAGGGCGTCCCCGGTCTGGCGGCAGCGCACGATGTAGACGTTGTTGTCCATCGGGCCGACCACCACCCGGTGGACCTCGACGGCGGCGTCCTCGTAGTCGATGGCAGTCTGGGCCACGGTGTCCGTCCTCCCGGTGGGGCGGGCGAGCGGGCCTGCCGCTCGGGCCGGCCCGAGGGCCCGGCGGGCCCGTCGGATCCGGTTGTACCGGCCCGGCGCCCGTTGGTCAACCGCGGAGCCGGTCTGGTAGAAACGGGCCCGCACGCGTCCCCGGCCGGGGACCCTCGGGATGGAGAGACAGCATGAACTTCGCCTTCAGCGAGGAGCAGGAGGAGCTCCGCAAGTCGGTCCGTCGCTTCCTGGACGACAAGTCGCCCGAGACCGAGGTGCGCCGGCTGATGGAGACCACCGAGGGCTACGACCCCGAGGTCTGGACCCAGATGGCCGAGCAGCTGGGCCTGCAGTCGCTGATCATCCCCGAGGAGTACGGCGGGGCCGGATTCACCTACGTCGAGCTGGTGGTGGTCCTCGAGGAGATGGGGGCGGCCCTGCTGTGCGCCCCGTTCTTCTCCACCGTGGCCCTGGGGGCCAACGCCCTCCTGACCTCGGGCGACACCCAGGCCATGGAGCGCCTCCTGCCCGGCATCGCCGCCGGCGAGACCATCGCCACCCTGGCCCTCACCGAGGACTCGGGGCGCTGGGACGCCGACGGGGTCACCCTGGCCGCCACGCCGTCTGGCGACGGCTGGACGCTGGACGGCGTGAAGAGCTTCGTCATCGACGGGCACATCGCCGACGTCATCCTGGTGGTCGGTCGCACGGCGGCCGGCCTGTCCCTGTTCGAGGTGGCCGGCGACGCCGCCGGGCTGACCCGCACCCCGCTGCCCACCATGGACCAGACCCGCAAGCAGGCCCGCCTCGAGTTCCAGGGCACCCCGGCCACCCTCATCGGGACTGACGGCGGTGCCGAGGCCGGCCTGGCCACCACCCTCGACCTGGCCGCCGTGGCCCTGGCCGCCGAGCAGGTCGGGGGTGCCCAGCGGTGCCTCACCAGCTCGGTCGAGTACGCCAAGACCCGCATCCAGTTCGGCCGGCCCATCGGGAGCTTCCAGGCCATCAAGCACAAGTGCGCCGACATGCTCCTCGAGGTGGAGTCGGCCAAGTCGGCCGCCTACTACGCCGGCTGGGCCGCGGCCGAGGGGTCCGACGAGCTGCCCGTGGTGGCCAGCCTGGCCAAGTCGTACTGCTCGGAGGCCTACTTCCACGCCGCCGCCGAGACCATCCAGATCCACGGCGGGATCGGCTTCACCTGGGAGCACCCGGCCCACCTCTACTTCAAGCGGGCAAAGTCGTCCGAGCTGCTCCTGGGCGACCCGTCCTACCACCGCGAGCTCCTCGCCCAGCGCATCGGCATCTGAGCCGTCGACCCCCGGAGCCCTGACATGCGCAAGCTGATCCCCTTCCTCCTCCTCGGCCTGCTGGCCGTGGCCGGCGGGGCCTTCGCCCTCCTGGGCTACTCCATGGGCGGGTCCTCCGTGGCGCTGGGCACGGCCGTGGCCAACACGCTCGGGGCATCGGGCTACACCGAGGACCTGTCGCAGGTGTCGCCGCAGGGGAGCCAGACCGCCAAGGTCGTCTACCAGGCCCCCGACCGTCTGGGGGGCTGGATCCAGAGCGCCGGACGCCGGACCCACCTGGTCATCATCGGATCGACCGAGTACGTGAGCGTCAGCGCGTCGCCGTCCACGCCGAACGGCAAGCTGGTCTTCTACACGCAGCAGACGTCGGGGGTCCAGAACGTCGATCCGGCCCACAACTACCTCGCCTACTGGAACCGCGGCCCGGCGGTGACCAGCGGGGACACCACCACGGTCACCCTCCACCAGGGCGGCCAGACCGAGACCCTGACCTTCACCGTGTCGGGCCAGTACGTGTCCCGCTTCAAGGCCGTGACGCCGGGCGGGACGATCGTCCTCGACATCTCGGCCGTCGGCTCCTCGCCGGCGGTGGCGCTGCCCAAGGGGGCGACGGTCCGCTCCGGCCAGCCGGGCCAGCTCGGCCAGTAGCCGTCCTGCGCCGCCCGGACGACCGGGCCGGTGCCTGCGGGTCAGATGTCCGGCGGGTCAGATGTCCGGCGCGTCAGGCGCCCGGTGGGTCCCCCGTCCCTCGAGGCGTCCCCCCGACGGCCCCGATGGCCCGGTCGATGGCGCTCCGGAGCGCCCGGGCCGCCCCGCGGGGGTCGGCCGCCTCGCACAGCCACCGGACCACCACCAGGTGGCGCGCCCCGGCGGCGATGATCGGTCCGGCCGTGTCGGGCGTGGCCCCGCCGGTCACCCACACCGGCCACGGAGAGCGCCCGGCGGCGTAGGACACGTAGCCCAGGCCGGTGCCCGGCCGCCCGGGCTTGGTCGGGGTGGCCACCACCGGACCGGCGGAAACGTAGTCGACCGGGGCGGGGGTCCCGCCGTCGCCCAGGGCGGCGTCCAGCTCGGCGGGGGCGTGGGTCGACAGCCCGATCAGGGCGTCGGGGCCGAGCAGCGCCCGGGCCTCGGCCGGATCGACGTCGTCCTGGCCCACGTGGACCCCGTCGGCCCCGCAGGCCAGGGCCAGGTCGGGCCGGTCGTTGAGGACGAAGGGCACCCCGTGGTCTTGGCAGATCTGGCGGGCCCGTTCGGCCCGGGCCACCAGCTGTTCGTCGTCGAGGTGCTTGTCGCGCAGCTGGACCACATCGACCCCGCCGGCGATGCACTCGGCCAGGAAGAGCTCGAGGTCGGGCCGGTCGGGGGTGCAGAGGTAGAGGCGGCGGTCCTCCAGGCCCCACCGCCGGCCGGCCGGGGTCGGGGCGCCTCCGGCGGGCACCGAGGTCCCGGCGTCAGCCGCCGGCCGGGAGCCGGTCCCGGGCCTCGGCCTTCATCGCCTGCTTGAACTGGCGGACCTTGGCCAGGGCCTCGGGCGAGTCGATGTCGGCCACCGAGCGGTGGGAGCCGGGCTCGCCGTAGGGGCCGGCGGCCTGCTCCCAGCCCGGCGGGCGCACGCCCAGCTGCTTGCCCAGGAGGGCCAGGAAGA
The DNA here is from genome assembly GCA_963977795.1 of uncultured Acidimicrobiaceae bacterium. Lineage (GTDB taxonomy): Bacteria > Actinomycetota > Acidimicrobiia > Acidimicrobiales > RAAP-2 > Bog-756. Next base: position 6,685 of record CAXBRB010000024.1, on the reverse strand, counting down.
TCTTCGCCTTCTGGTCGCCGAAGCCGGGGAGGGCCTTGAGGTTCTTGAGCAGCGCCTTGCCGTCGGGGGCGGTGGACCAGATGGCGGAGGCATCACCGTCGTAGGTGGTGGCCACCGTGGCGCAGACCTCTTGGACCCGGCCGGCCATCGAGCGGGGGAAGCGGTGGAGGGCCGGCTTGGCGGCGAACACCTCGACCAGGGCGTCGGGCGCCATGGCGCTGATGGCGGCGGGGTCGAGGCTCCCGCCCAGGCGCTCCTTGAGGGCGGCCGGTGCGGCGAAGGCCCGCTCCATGGGGATCTGCTGGTCGAGGACCATGCCGAGCAGGAGGGCCAGGGGGTCCGTGCTCAGCAGGGCGTCGGCCTCGGGGTCACCGGTCAGCCACAGCATGTCCGTGAGGCTAGCCGGGGCGTGTCCCCGGCCCGGCCCGGTGCGGCGCCTGCCGGCAGGACGTCAGGTCTCCCAGGGCGGCGGGCCGTCGGGGTCGATCCTGAACCGGTCGACGGCGGCGGCCGCCGTCCCCCGGGGCAGCGCTCCCTCGGACTCGAGGCCGCCGAGGACGGCGACGACGACGTGGGCGGCGTCCACCTCGAACCACCGGCGGAGGGCCGCACGGGTGTCCGACCGGCCGAACCCGTCGGTCCCCAGCGAGGTCCAGGGCCGCCCGGCCCACCGGGCCACCATGTCGGGCACCGCCCGCATGGCGTCGGTCACGGCGACCACGGGGCCCGACCGGCCGGCCAGCGCGGCAGCCACCCGGGGCGTGCGGGGCTCGTCGCCAGGATGGAGGCGGTTCCACCGCTCGACGGCCAGGGCGTCGTCCCGCAGCACCTGGTACGAGGTGGCCGACCACAGGTCGACGGCCACGCCCCACTCCTCGGCCAGCAGCCCCTGCGCCTCGACCGCAGCCTGCCAGGCCGTGCCCGAGAAGAGCACGGTGGCCGATGGGGCGCCGTCCGCCACGGCGTCGGGTGGCCCGGCATGGCGGTAGAGGCCGTCCACCGTGCCCTGGCGGATCCGCTCGGCCTCGGCCGGGTCCTCGGGCAGGGCCGGCATGGGGTAGGCCTCGTTGTAGAGGGTGAGGTACCAGAAGCGGTCCTCGGGCCGGGGCCCGGTCATCCGCCGGATCCCGTCCTCGACCACGGCCGCCACCTCGTGGGCGAAGGCCGGGTCGTAGGCCACCACGGCCGGGTTGGTCGAGGCCAGGAGGAGCGAGTGCCCGTCCTGGTGCTGGAGGCCCTCGCCGTTGAGGGTGGTCCGGCCCGCCGTGCACCCGAGCAGGAACCCCCGCCCCCGGGCGTCCCCCAGGGCCCACAGCTGGTCGCCGACCCGCTGGAAGCCGAACATGGAGTAGAGGAGGTAGCAGGGGAGCAGCGCCTCGCCCCAGGTGGCGTACGCCGTGGCCGCCGCCGTGAAGGCCCCGACGGCGGCGGCCTCCGACAGCCCCTCCTGGAGGACCTGGCCGTCGGCCCGCTCCTCGTAGCGCAGGGCCAGGCCGGCGTCGACCGGCGTGTACCGCTGGCCGCCGGGCTGGTAGATGGCGACCTCGCTGATGATGGCCTCGAGGCCGAAGGTGCGGGCCTCGTCGGACACGATGGGGACGACGCGCCGGCCGATCCCGGGGTCCCGGATCAGGTTCCGCAGAAGGCGGGCGAAGGCCATGGTGGTGGAGACGGGCTGGCCCGCCGAGCCGCCGCGGAGGTCGGCGAAGGCCTCGGGGCCGGGTGCCGGGAGGGGTGCTGCCCGCACCACCCGGCGGGGGAGCGGTCCGCCCAGGGCCGCCCGCCGGCCGGCCAGGTAGACGGCTTCGGGCGATCCGGGCGCCGGCCGCACGTACGGGGGCTCGTGTCCCTCGAGGTCGGCGTCGGTCACGACGTCGGCCAGCGAGAGCCGGTCCCGGAGGGCCCGGAGCTGGGCCGGCGTCATCTTCTTGATCTGGTGGGTGGCGTTGCGGGACTCGATCTCGGGTCCGAGCGCCCACCCCTTGATGGTCTTGGCCAGGATGGCCGTGGGCGCCCCCCGGTGCTCGACGGCGGCCCGGTAGGCGGCGTAGAGCTTCCGGTAGTCGTGGCCGCCCCGGGGGAGGGCCTCGAGCTGGGTGTCGTCCAGGTGGGCCACCAGAGCGGTAAGCCGGGGGTCGGACCCGAAGAAGCGCTCCCGGATGACCGCACCCGGCTGGGTGGCCAGGTACTGGAACTCCCCGTCGACGGTCTCGTCCATGCGGGCCAGGAGCAGACCGTCGACGTCGGCGGCCAGGAGCTCGTCCCAGGCCCGGCCCCAGACGACCTTGATGACGTTCCACCCGGCGCCGTGCAGGGTCGACTCGAGCTCCTGGATGACCTTGCCGTCGCCCCGCACCGGCCCGTCGAGCCGCTGGAGGTTGCAGTTGACCACCATGGTCAGGTTGTCGAGCTGCTCGCGCCCGGCCAGGCCGAGCAGGGCCGTGGTCTCGGGCTCGTCGAACTCGCCGTCCCCGACGAACGACCAGATGCGGCTGTCCCCGGTGTCGGCCAGCCCCCGGGCGGCCAGGTAGCGGGCCAGGTGGGCCTGGGCGATGGCGTTGGCCGGCCCGAGCCCCATGGAGACCGTCGGGAACTCCCAGAACCCGGGCATCAGGCGGGGGTGGGGATAGGAGCTCAGGCCGCCGCCGCCGACCTCGGTGCGGAAGCGGTCGAGGTCGGCGGCCTCCAGCCGCCCCTCGACGAAGGCCCGGGCGTAGATCCCCGGGGAGGCGTGGCCCTGGACGTAGACGAGGTCGCCGGGGACCGCCGTGCCGTCGGGGCCGTCCTTCCCCCGGAAGAAGTGGTTGAAGCCGACCTCGTAGAGGGCGGCCGAGCTGGCGTAGGTGGAGAGGTGGCCGCCGATGGCCTCCGAGCGCATGTTGGCCCGGACCACCATGACCGCGGCGTTCCACCGCACGAAGGCCCGGATGCGGCGCTCGAGCGCCTCGTCGCCGGGGAAGTCGGGCTCCAGCGAGGTGGGGATGGTGTTGACGTAGGGGGTGGCGACGACCAGCGGGGCGTCCACGTGGTGCTGGCGGGCCCGCTCGAGGAGGCGCATCAGGAGGTAGCGGGCCCGAGGGCCTCCACCGGTGGCCACGATGTCGTCGAACCCGGCCAGCCACTCCTCCGTCTCGGACGGATCCGGATCGGGGACCTGGTACGACACGCCATCGAAGACCATCACCTCCATGTTCCCACCCCGGGGCCGACGCCACCGGGCGGGGCCGCCGCCGGCCGGTGGCGGGGGCTTGCGGTGCCCGCTGGTGCGCGCCCATCCCGGTGCCAGCGGGCATGCTGTCCCGATGCCGCCGCCTGCCGCCGAAGGTCTGCCCACCGTCGTCTACACCGACGGCTCGTGCATCGGGAACCCCGGACCCGGGGGATGGGCCTGGGCCGTCGACGGGGGCCCGTCGGACTCGGGCGGGGAGCCGCACACCACCAACCAGCGGATGGAGGTCACCGCCGCCATCCGGGCCCTCGAGGCCCTGTCCGGCCCGGTCCACGTGGTGAGCGACTCGACCTACGTCGTCAACTGCTTCCGCCAGTCGTGGCACACGGGCTGGAAGCGGCGCGGCTGGCGGAACTCCCAGGGGAACCCGGTGGCCAACCGTGACCTGTGGGAGGTCCTGCTGGCCCTGGCCCTCGACGGCGGCCGTCCCGTGACCTTCGAGTGGGTCAAGGGGCACTCGGGCGACCGGATGAACGATGTCGTCGACCAGCTGGCCCTGGCTGCGGCAGCCGGCCAGGACCCCACCGGCCCGCCGACCGACCCCGGTTTTGGCCAGGGGCGCCTGCTCCCGTAGTCTGCGGGCATGGAGATCAACGGAACCTCAGCAATTGTCACCGGCGGCGCCTCCGGCCTCGGCGAGGCCACGGCCCGCCTCCTGGCCCAGCGCGGCGCCTCGGTCGTCGTGGCCGACCTCAACGCCGACGCCGGCGAGGCCCTGGCCAAGGAGATCGGGGGCACCTTCGTCCGCACCGACGTGACCTCGACCGATGACGTCATCGCCTGCGTGGACACCGCCATCGCCGCCGCCCCCTTGTTCAGCGTGGTCAACTGCGCCGGCATCGGCTGGGCCAGCCGGACCATCGGCAAGGACGGCGAGTACTCGTCGGCCCACGACCTCGACGTCTACCGCAAGGTCATCGAGATCAACCTGGTCGGCACGTTCAACGTCTGCCGCCTGGCCGCCACCAAGATGAGCCTCAACACGCCCGACGAGGACGGCAGCCGTGGGGCGATCGTCAACACGGCCTCGGTGGCTGCCGAGGACGGCCAGATCGGCCAGGTCTCGTACTCGTCCTCCAAGGGCGGCGTGGTCGGCCTCACCCTGCCGCTGGCCCGTGACCTGTCCGCTGTGGGCATCCGGGCCAACTGCATCCTGCCCGGCCTCATCGACACCCCCATCTACGGCACGGGCGAGGCCTCCGAGGAGTTCAAGGCCCGCCTGGGCACCGGGGTGCTCTTCCCGAAGCGGCTCGGCCGCTCGGAGGAGTTCGCCACCCTGGCCGTGGAGCTGCTGGCCAACAGCTACATCAACGCCGAGTCGATCCGCATCGACGCCGGCATCCGGATGCCGCCGAAGTAGCCCGACCCGGCTGCGGCCGGCCCTTGTCGTGCCCCGTGGACCCGGCCCTCGGCCGGGTCCCGGCGCGTCCGGACCTCGCCGTGGGACGGGTCCCGGTCCCCCTGGCACCGGCCGCCGGCCGCGAACGGGGCCGGTAGTCTGAGGGTGTCGCGGCTCCGCGGCAGCGCGATGGAGGTGGTTCCCCTGGCACCGGCGACGAACGAAGCAGCAGGAGGAGGCGCCGGGGCCGACGCAGCAGGCCCGGCCCGCTTCGACGTCGTCGTCGTGGGCGGCGGGCCCGGCGGCTACGCCGCCGCCCTCTACGCTGCCGGCGCCGGGCTGTCGGTGGCGCTGGTGGAGCTCGACAAGGTGGGCGGGACCTGCCTCCACCGGGGCTGCGTCCCGGCCAAGGAGTTCCTGGAGACGGCGTCGGTCTACCGCACCGTGCGCGATGCCCCCACCTTCGGCGTGGCCGCCGGAGACGGCTCCGGCCCGTCGGTCGACTTCGCCGTCAGCCAGGCCCGCAAGCAGGTCGTCGTCGACCAGCTCTTCACCGGGCTCTCCGGGCTGCTCAAGGGCCGGGGGGTGGACGTCTTCAACGGCAGCGGGACGCTGCTCGACGGCCACCGTGTGCGGGTCGTCGGGAACGACGGGACCCTCCACGAGGTCGAGGGGACCGACGTGATCCTGGCCGCCGGCTCGGTGCCCCGGACCATCCCCGGCTTCGACATCGACGGGTCCGTGGTCCTGACCTCCGACGAGGTGCTCGCCCTGAGCGTGCTCCCCGAACGGGTCGCCGTGATCGGCGGCGGCGCCATCGGGTGCGAGTTCGCCTCGCTCCTGTCCGACCTGGGCTCGTCGGTGACGGTCCTGGAGGCGATGCCGTCGATCCTGGCCGGCTGCGACGCCGATGTCGTCCGGGTGGTGGGCCGCTCCTTCCGCAAGCGGGGCATCGACGTGCGCACCGGCACGACCATCCACGGGCACGAGCCCGGGCCGGACGGCGGGACCGTGATCTCCCACGGCGACGGCGAGTCCCTGGCTGTCGATGCCGTGGTCGTCTCCGTGGGACGGCGTCCCCGCACCGAGGGCCTGGTGTCCGAGGGGGCGGGCGTGGCCGTCGACGAGCGCGGGTACGTCCTCACCGACGAGTACCAGCGGACCTCGGCGCCCGGCGTCTGGGCCGTCGGCGACATCGTGGCCTCCTCGCCGCAGCTGGCCCACGTCGCCTTTGCCGAGGCCATCGTGGCCGTCCGGTCGATCCTGGGCGAGCCCGCCGCCCCGGTCGACTATGGCCGGGTGCCGTGGGCCATCTACTGCCACCCCGAGGTGGCCTTCGCCGGGATGACCGAGGCCCAGGCCGCCGAGGCCGGCATCGACGTGGTGGTCAAGAAGGACCCCTTCGGCGGCAACAGCCGGGCCCGGATCCTGGACGAGACCGACGGGATGGTGAAGGTCCTGGCCGAGCGCCTCCCCGACGGCACGACCGGCCGGATCCTCGGCGTGCACATGGTGGGCCCGTGGGTCACCGAGCAGCTCGGGGCCGGCTACCTGGCCGTCAACTGGGAGGCCACCCCCGACGAGGTGGCCCACTTCCTGCAGCCCCATCCGTCCCTGTCCGAGGCCTTCGGCGAGACCGTGCTGGCCCTCACCGGGAGGGGGCTCCACGTTGGCTGATGTGACGATGCCCCAGCTGGGCGAGACGGTGACCGAGGGGACCATCACCCGGTGGTTCAAGGGCGTGGGCGACACCGTGGCCCGCGACGAGCCCCTCTTCGAGGTCTCCACCGACAAGGTCGACTCCGAGGTGCCGTCTCCGGCGGCCGGTGTGATCCACCAGATCCTGGTGGCCGAAGGGGACACCGTGGCCGTGGGCGCCGTGCTGGCCGTCATCGGTGCGGCCGACGGCGAGGCCGCCGCCCCAGCGCCGCCCGTCGCCCCGGCGCCGTCCGTATCGCCAGCGCCGCCCGCATCGCCTGCGCCACAGGCACCTCCGACACCGCCGGCACCGGCACCTCCGTTGAGCAGAACGCCAGCCATCAAGGGCCCGATGACCGAACCGAATCGCCCGAACCCGATGGCCGCCCCGGAACCGGTCCCGCGACCGGCCAGGGGGT
>CAXBRB010000023.1:0-19354 GCA_963977795.1 uncultured Acidimicrobiaceae bacterium | reverse complement strand
GCACTTCCACGCCGGCGCCGGGCTGGCTGATGGCCTCGGGCACTTCGGTGACGTCGATCGTGACCAAGTCCATTGAGATGCGTCCGATCACGGGCACGCGGTATCCAGCGAGATGCACATGGGTGCGGTTGATGAGCGTGCGGAAGTAGCCGTCGGCGTATCCCAGGGCGATGGTGGCAATGCGGCTGGGACGCGCAGCACGCCAGGCCGCACCGTATCCAACGGTCTGAAAAGCGTCAATTCGCCGGACCTGCAGGATGCGCGACATCAGGGTGACGACCGGCAGCATCGGGTTGTCGCGGCCGGGCAAGGGATTGATGCCGTAGAGCGCAGCGCCGGGGCGCAGCAGGTCGAAATGGTAGTCGGGCCCGAGGAAAATGCCCGACGAATTTGCAAACGACATCGGCGCACCCGGCATCGCCTTCACGAAGGTACGGAATCGCGAGAGCTGTTCGCCGTTGACCGGATTGTCGGGTTCCTCGGAAACCACAAGGTGGCTCATGATCAGCGCGAGCCTGAGCCCGCGCAGGCGACCGCGCTCGTTGATGAGCACCTGTGCTTCCTCGGCCTCGAAGCCCAGCCGGTTGAGTCCGGTGTCGACGTGGATCACCGCATCGAGCGGCCGGTTGAAACGCTGTGCGGCGGCGCGCCAGGCGTTGAGCTGGCCGAGGTGATTGAGCACGGGGGTGAGACTGTGCTCAACGAAATCTCCCTCGGTGCCGGCAAGCAGGCCGTTCAGGACGTAGACCGGGACGGCTGGCAGTACGCGGCGCAGGGCAATGCCCTCGTCGATGTGGGCGACGAAGAAGTGCTTGCAGCCCTCGGCGGCCAGGCGGCGGGCCACATCGGCCCCGCCGGGCACCTCGGCGGCCACCACCAGGACCGTGTCGTCCCCGGCCACCGTGCCGATGACCCCGGGAAACCCGCTGCGGTCGAGCGCCGAGCCTACGACATGGGCCGAGCCCGGGGGCGTGCGCAGCACGATCAGGTCGCCCGACCGGTCGGCCTCGACCACCCACTCCCCCAGCACCCGCCGGAGGTGGTCCTCGGGGGCCACCTGGTGGGAGGGGAGCTCGGGGAGGGCGTAGGCTGTCTCTCCCCCGGGGAGGCGCACCTTGACGGCGCCGAGCTCGTCGAGGTCGCGTGACACCGTGGTCTGGGTGGCGTCCACCCCCTCGGCGGCCAGCAGCTCGACCAGGTGGGCCTGGCTGCTCACGGCGGCCGACTCCAGCAGCTTGGTGATCCGGTGCTGGCGCTGGTGCTTGGTGACCCGGCTCACCGCTCCCCCGCTCCCCCGGCCAGCCAGGCCAGCAGGCCCCGCATGGCGTGCATGCGGTTGGCCGCCTGGCGCCACACCTCGCTCCGGGGCCCGTCGACCACCGCTGCGCTGATCTCCTCGCCCCGGTGGGCGGGCAGGCAGTGGAGCACCACGGCGTCGTCGGCGGCCCGTCCGAGGAGGTCCTCGTCGACCTGGAAGCCGGCGAAGGCCGCTGTGCGGGCCGCCCGTTCATCCTCCTGGCCCATCGAGGTCCACACGTCGGTGTAGAGCGCCCCGGCCCCCTCGGCGGCTGCGGCCGGGTCGTCGGTCACGGAGATCTCCCCGCCGGCGGAGCGGATGAGCGCCAGATCGGCATCGGAGGGGCCGTAGCCGGACGGGGCGGCGATGCGGGTGGGGATGCCGTCCATGGCCGCAGCCAGGGCCAGGGAGCGCCAGACGTTGTTGGCGTCGCCGATGTAGGCCAGGGGCCGGGCCCGGGCACCCTCCACCCCGAAGACCTGGCGCAGGGTGAGGAGGTCGGCCAGGGCCTGGCAGGGGTGGGCCCGGTCGGAGAGGAGGTTGACCACCGGCACCCCGGCACCGGCCTGGTCCAGTGCGGCCGCCATCCGCTCCAGGACGGCGTGGTCGTTGACTCGGGCGCAGACGATCCGGTGGTAGCAGGCCAGGGTGCGGGCCACGTCCTCGGCCGACTCCCGTGCGTCGATGCCGACCTCGGCCCCCTGGATGTAGACCGGGTGGCCGCCCAGCGCGGCCACTGCCAGCTCGGAGCTGTTGCGGGTCCGGGCCGAGGGCTTCTCGAAGACCAGGGCCACCCCGGCGCCGGCCAGCGGGCGTCCGAGGTCGGCGGGCGGACGGCCGGCCAGGTCCAGGACGGCGGCCAGGCCGTCCGGGCCCAGGTCGTCGACGTCCAGCACGTGGCGGGCGCTCACCGTGTCCCCGCTTCCGAGGGGACGTCCCGATCATCGGGGGCCGGGGGCGGGGCGGCACCGTGGGCAGCGGCCCCGGCGGCCAGGACGGGGCCCAGGATGGCCAGGGCCTGGTCGATCTCGCCGTCGGACACCAGGAGCGAGGGGGCGAAGCGGAGCACGTCGGGCCGGGGGGCGTTCAGCACCAGACCGGCCCGGAGGGCCTCCTGGCAGGCTGGACCGGCGTACTCGCCGCTGAGCACGGCACCGAGCAGGAGGCCGGCACCCCGCACGGCCACCACCCCGGGCAGCGCCTCCAGGCCGGCCCGGAGCCGGGCTCCCGCTGCGGCAGCGCGCTCGGGGACCCGCTCGGCCTCCATGGTGGCCAGGACAGCCCGGACAGCGGACATGGCCAGGGGCTGGCCGCCGAAGGTGCTCCCGTGGTCGCCGGGCCGGAAGGCTGCGGCCACCTCGGCCCGGGCCCAGCAGGCGCCGGCCGGCATGCCGTTGCCCAGCGCCTTGGCCAGGGTCACCACGTCCGGGCGGATGCCGGTGTGCTGGAAGGCGAACCAGGAGCCCGTGCGGCCCAGACCGGTCTGGACCTCGTCGACCATGAGCAGGACGCCGCGCTCGGTGCACAGGCGGCGCAGGCCGGCCAGGTAGCCCGGTTCGGGCTCGACCACCCCGGCCTCCCCCTGGATGGCCTCGACCAGCACGGCGGCCACCCGGTCGGGGTCGACGGCGGCCTCCATGGCGGCGAGGCTGCCGAAGGGGACGTGGGCGAAGCCGTCGGGCAGAGGGCGGAAGGGCTCCTGCTTGGCGGGCTGACCGGTGGCGGTCAGCGCCCCCATGGTGCGGCCGTGGAAGCCGTCGACGGTGGCCACGATCCCCGGGCGGCCGGGCCCGGCCCACCGTCGGGCCAACTTGAGGGCGCACTCGACGGCCTCGGCGCCGGAGTTGGCGAAGAAGACCTGGCCGCCGGCCCGCTCGGACCCGCCACCGATCAGGCGGTCCAGGGTGGCGGCCACCTCGGGGCCCACCGTGGTGCCGAAGAGGTTGGAGACGTGGCAGAGGGTGGATGCCTGACGGGCCACCGCCTCGGCCACCGCCGGATGGGCGTGGCCCAGCGAGGTGACGGCGATGCCGGAGAGGAAGTCGAGGTAGGTCCGGCCCTCGGTGTCGGTGAGGACGCTCCCCTCCCCCCGGACGAACGTCACGGTGGGCTCGGCATAGGTGCCCATGAGGGCCGAGCGGTCCACGGCCCCGTCCGCTGCGTCGCCGCCCACCGTGGGAGCCTCCGGGGCCACGGGGCTCACGACCGGTCCCCGGGCCGGTCCACGATCATCGTGCCCACCCCCTCGTCGGTGAAGATCTCCAGCAGCAGGGCGTGCGGACTGCGCCCGTCGAGGATGTGGGCGCTGCCCACCCCGTTGCGCACGGCCCGGGCGCACGCCTCCACCTTGGGGACCATGCCACCGGTGGCCGCCCCGGAGGCCACCATGGCGTCGAGGTCGTCGGCCGTGGCCCGGTGCACCAGGCTGGCCGGGTCGTCAGGGTCCGAGCGCAGGCCGGCCACGTCGGTCAGGAAGACCAGCTTCTCGGCCCCCAGGGCCGCAGCCAGGGCCGAGGCGGCGGTGTCGGCGTTGATGTTGAAGGCCTGGCCCGACTCGTCGGTGCCGATGGTGGCCACCACCGGGATGAGCCCCTGGGCCAGGAGCTGGTGGACGATGACCGGATCGACGTCGACCACGTCGCCCACGTAGCCCAGGTGCTCCGACCGGGCGGCCGCCGTGATGAGGTTGGCGTCCTCGCCCGAGAGGCCCACGGCCAGGGCGCCGTGCACGTTGATGGTCCCGACGATGTCCCGGTTGACCTTGCCCACCAGGACCATCCGCACCAGGTCGATGGTGTCGGCGTCGGTCACCCGGTAGCCGTCCCGGAAGACCGGCTCCTTGCCCACCCGCTCCATGAGCTCGCCGATCTGGGGGCCGCCCCCGTGCACCACCACGGGAAGCATCCCCACCGACCGCATGAGCACGATGTCGTCGGCGAAGGTGGCCAGCGCCTCGTCCTCGTCGACGGCGGGCTGGCCTGGCTTGGCCTGCAGGACGTTCCCTCCGTACTTGACCACCACCACCTTGCCCTCGAAGCGGCGGATGTAGGGCAGGGCCTCGACCAGCACGGCCGCCTTGTCGGCGGCCGAGGAGCCGGCCTGCGCCTTGTCGGCGGCCGAGGAGCCGGCCTGCGCCGTGTCGTCGCGGGTGCTCACGAGGTGGTCCGGTTCTCGTCGATGTAGCCGTGGCCCAGCTCGACACCCATCACCACGGCGCTGCCCGACCCGAGCCCGAGGTCGCAGCCGATGGTGACCAGGGGGCCGGCCATGTGCGCGGCTGCGGCGGCCGCGTCGTGGGCTGCAGCGATCCCCTCTCGGCACACCACGGTGCCGCCGTAGTCGATGACGACCCGGTCCATCTCGAAGGCCACCCCGGCCGAGCCCAGCTCGCTGGCCACCCGGCCCCAGTAGGGATCGGCCCCGTTGATGGAGCACTTCACCAGGAGCGACTCGGCCACCTTGCGGGCCGCCCGGTGGGCCTCGGCGTCGCTGGACGCCCCGGTCACCTTGACCTGGAACGTGCGCTCGGACCCCTCGGCGTCGGCGGCCATCTGGGCGGCCAGGTCGGCGCAGACCGCGGTGACCGCCGCCTCGAGCGCCTCCTCGTCGCACGGGCCGGCCCGGCCCGACGCCATCAGGACCACGGTGTCGTTGGTCGAGGTGCAGCCGTCGACGGTCATGGAGTTGAACGAGGCGCCCACGGCCCGGCGCAGCAGGGCGGCCAGCGGGCCGGGCTCCACGGCGGCATCCGTGGTGAGGAAGGCCAGCATGGTGGCCATGTCCGGGGCCAGCATGCCCGCCCCCTTCGCCATCCCGGCCACCGCAACCCCGCCGTCCACGACGGCCCCGGCCTCCTTGCGGCCCGAGTCGGTGGTGAGGATGCCCGCTGCGGCGTCGGCCGCCGCATCGGGGGATGCGCTCCGGGCGGCCACCAGCGGCGGGATCCCGGCGGTGATGACGTCCATGGGCAGCGGGATGCCGATGAGGCCGGTCGAGCAGACCAGGAGGTCGGTGGGGGCGGTGCCGAGGCCGTCGGCGGCCAGGGCGCACATGGTCTCGGCATCGGCCCGGCCTCGGGCCCCGGTGGCGGCGTTGGCGTTGCCGCTGGAGACGACCACGCCGGCGCACCGGCCACCGGAGGCCGCCAGGTGGTCCCGGCTGACCTGGACCGGGGCGGCGGCCGCCTTGTTGGTGGTGAAGGTGGCTGCGGTGGGGACGGGGACGCCGTCCTCGGTGGCCAGGAGGGCGAGGTCCAGGGCGCCCGAGGCCTTGATGCCGGCGGCCAGGCCGGCGGCCACGAAGCCCTGCGGTGTGGTGATGCTCACGGATAGACCCCCACGGTCGGGAGGCCGGCCCCTTCGGGCAGGCCCAGGGCGAGGTTGGCGCACTGGACGGCCTGGCCGGCCGCCCCCTTCACCAGGTTGTCGATGGCCGCCAGGGCCACGAGCCAGCCGGTCCGGGGATCGACCCGGACCGAGAGGTGGGCGGTGTTGGCGCCGCTGGTGGCCTTGGTGGAGGGCGGGGCGTCCACCACGGTCACGAACGGCTCACCGGCGTAGCGGTCCCGGAGGACGGCCAGGGCGTCGGCCGTGGTGAGGCCGTCGACGGCCGGGCGGGCGTAGCAGGTGGCCAGGATCCCCCGGACCATGGGGGCCAGGTGGGGCGTGAAGAGGACGTCGGTCCCGAGGCCCTGGACCATCTCGGCGGTGTGGCGGTGGTCGAGCAGGCCGTAGGCGGTGAAGTCCCCGTCGACGGCGGCGAAGTGGAGCGAGGCCTTCGGGCCGCGCCCGGCCCCCGAGGTGCCGCTGGCCGCGTCCACCACCATGGCCGGACCCTCGGCGGCCAGCCCCGGCCCGGCCACCAGTCCGGCCTCCACCAGCGGGGCCAGGGCCAGCAGGGTGGCCGTCGGGTAGCAGCCGGGGGCGGCGATGCGGGTCGCCCCGACCAGGTCGTCGCGGTGCAGCTCGGGCAGACCGTAGGCGAAGGAGGACAGCAGCTCGGGGGCGGCGTGCTCCTCCCCGTACCAGCGGGGGTAGTCGGCCGGATCGGTGAGCCGGAAGTCGGCGGCCAGGTCGACCACCGCCCCCACCCGGTCGAGCACGGCCGGCACCAGCGCCTGGGACTCGCCGTGGGGCAGGGCGAAGAACACGCAGTCCAGCCCGTCCAGCCCGTCAGGATCGGTGGCGGCGTAGACCAAGTCGGGATAGGCGGCGGCCAGGGAGGGGGTGTGCTCGGCGGCCCGGGCCCCGGCCTGGGTGCCGGCCGCGGCGACGGCCACCTCGAGGTCGGGATGGGCGGCGAGGAGCCGGAGGAGCTCCACGCCGCCGTAGCCGGAGGCACCGACCACGCCGACCTGCTTCTTCGGTCCCGACATGGATGCAAGTCTATGCACATCTATGCATGAATATGCAACGACCGTCAGGCAACAGCCGTGGGGACCCGGTCGTCGCTCCGCCGGCGCTCGAGCAGAGCGGCAGGGTCCACGCCGGGGCCGAAGTCGACCTCACCGACGACCACCTCGGCATCAGGACGGCCCCGCTTCCACCATCGGGCGCACGGGAGGTAGAGGGCGGCCGAGAGGGCGAACCCGCCCAGACCCATGTACAGGGCGGCCGGCTCCGAGGAGGCCGTCCCCCACAGGACGCCGGCCGACAGCGTCACCGGCAGGAGGCAGACCAGCACGACCCCGAGCCAACCGCCGGGGATCCGGAACGGGCGCACCATGGCGGGGAAGCGGACCCGGAGCACCACCAGGGCGGCGAACTCGAGCAGGAGGCCTCCCAGGCCGAGGACGATGTCGGCGTCGAGGAGGGTGGTGAAGTCCATGGCGCAGAAGACGGCGAAGAAGGCGCAGCTCACCAGGATGGCCGCCACCGGGGTGCCGTAGCGGCGGTGGGTCCGAGCCAGGCGCACGGGCAGGTAGCGGTCAGCGGCCAGCACGGCCGGGATGCGCGAACCGGAGAGCAGGAGCGAGGAGAAGAGACCCACGTTGGCCACGCCGGCGCCGACGATGATGAGGACCTTCAGCCAGGAGCCGCCGAGGAGCTGGCCGGCCAGGGCGAAGTCGCCGTCGGTCCACTGGCTGGGGTCGTGACGGTGGAGACCCGAAGCCAGAGCGGCCACCATCGGCAGCAGGTAGGACATCATGATCAGCGGCACCGAGATGGCCAGGGCCAGCGGGTAGGTCCGCTTGGGCCGGTCGATCTCGTCACCGGCGGTGGTGATCGAGTCGAACCCCACGTAGTTCCAGATGACCACGGCCAGGCCGGCGGCGAAGGCCGAGGGCTTGGACTGTCCGGCCAGGACGGCTGGGTGCAGCGGGTTCACGCCGGTCGTGGTCAGCAGGCGCCAGACCCCGAGCGCGGTGAGGAGGGCGAACGGGGCGATGATCACCCCGGTGAGCACGGCCGACGTCTCCCCTACCAGCTTGGCGCCCCGGATGTTGAGGAAGATCAGGGGAACCATGAAGGCGACGGCCAGGGCCCAGTGCAGGTCGATCGAGACGTTCCCGCCGAAGGCGCTGAACAGGACGTGCTGCCCCCGGGCCACCCCGGGGAACCAGGTGGCCAGGTAGTCCACGAAGAGGACCGGATAGAGGGCGGTGTCCAGGAACGAGGTCAGCCAGGAGCTCATCCCCTCGACGAAGCCGGCGAAGGGGCCCATCGCCGCCTTCACCCAGTAGTAGTAGCCGCCCTCGAGGGGGATGGCCGACCCGAGCTCGGCGTTCATCAGGGCGCAGGGGATGGCGAACACCAGCGGGACCACCACGATGAGCACCATGGCCATGCCGGGGCCCGAGCTGCCCACGGCGTTCTCCAGACCGTAGGGTCCGCCCGAGACGCTGAAGTAGATGAGACCGACCAGGGGCACCAGGGTGATCTGGCGCCGGAGGACCCCGAGGGTCACGGCACGGGTCGGCGCGTCGGTCCCGGTGGCTGCCATGACCAAAGCGTGCCACGGCGGAGACCGAGCGGACGCCATGGCGACGACGCCGGGAGCGCCATGGCGACGACGCCGGAAGCGCCATGGTGGCGGCCGCCGACCGAGCGCCAGACGACCGCCCGCGGGCGGCCTCGATCCTCCCGGCGGTAGCGTCAGGCCATGGACCGCCCCACATCGCTGGCCGATGCCGTCCCGGTCCCCTTCTGGCTCGACGACCCCGCTGCCCCCGAGCCCCTCCCGCCGCTGGTCGGCGCCGAACGGTGCGATCTGGTCGTGGTGGGAGGCGGCTACTCCGGCCTGTGGGCCGCACTCCTGGCCAAGGAGGCCGACCCGGCCCGTGACGTGATGGTCCTGGAGGCCGACCGGTGCGGGTGGGCCGCCTCGGGCCGCAACGGCGGCTTCTGCACGTCGACCCTCACCCACGGCCTGGCCAACGGCCTCGACCGGTGGCCCGACGAGATCGCCACCCTGGAGCGGCTCGGTGCCGAGAACCTCGACGCCATCGAGCAGGCCGTGGACGTCCACGCCCTCGACTGCGAGTTCGAGCGCACCGGCGAGCTCGACGTGGCCACCGAGCCGTGGCAGGCCGACGAGCTGCGGGCCTTCGCCGAGGTGGCCCGGAGCCACGGAGCTGATGTCGAGCTCCTGGACGCCGAGGCCGTCCACGGGATGGTCCGCTCCCCCACCTACCGGGCCGCCCTGCTCGACCGCCGGGGCACCGCCCTGGTCCACCCGGCCCGCCTGGCCTGGGGACTGCGGGCCGCCTGCCTGCGACTGGGCGTGCGGATCCACGAGCACTCCCCGGTGTCCGCCGTCGCCCCGGCGGGACCGGGGCGGGCCGACCCGGTCACGGTGACCACCACCCACGGACAGGTCACCGCAGCAGCTGCCGTGGTGGCCACCAACGCCTTCCCCTCCCCGGTGCGCCGGCTCCGCCGCTACACCGTGCCCGTCTACGACTACGTGCTCATGACCGAGCCGCTCACCACGGCGCAGCAGCAGTCGATCGGCTGGGAGGGCCGCCAGGGGATCGGGGGCGTGGGCAACCAGTTCCTCTACTACCGGCGCACCGCCGACGACCGGATCCTCTTCGGCGGCTACGACGCCGTCTACCGCTACGGGCGGGCCATGGGCCCCGAGATCGAGCGGGAGCCAGCCACCCACCGGCGCCTGGCCGACCTGTTCGTCGAGACCTTCCCCCAGCTCGAGGACGTGCGCTTCACTCACGCCTGGGCCGGCGCCATCGACACCTGCTCGCGCTTCTGCGCCTTCTTCGACCTCGCCCACGATGGACGGGTGGCCTCGGTGGCCGGCTACACCGGGATGGGGGTCGGGGCGTCGCGCTTCGGCGCCCAGGTGGCCCTCGACCTCCTGGCCGGCACCGAGAACGAGCGGACCCGCCTGGCCATGGTCCGTACCAAGCCCGTCCCCTTCCCGCCCGAGCCGCTGGCCTGGATCGGCATCCAGCTCACCCGGTGGTCCCTGGCCCGGGCCGACGCCCACGACGGGCGCCGCAACCTGTGGCTGCGGGCCCTGGATGCCGCCGGGATGGGGTTCGACTCCTAGGCCCGTCCCCTCGGGTCGGCCCAACCGTGAGCCGCTCCGCTGCCGGACAGCGCCGGCGCACGGCAGCGCCCGCTCAGCGCAGCGTGGCCCGATGGGCCACCGTGACGGCGTCGATGCACCCCTGACGCAGGCCGCCGACCTCGTCGTCGGTGAGCGTCCGGTCCGGGGCGCAGAACCGCAGGCGGAAGGCCAGGCTGCGCACCCCGTGCCCCAGGGCCTCGCTGCGGTAGACGTCGAAGAGGCGCACCGATTCGCACAGCGCCCCCCCGGCCTCGCTCAGGGCCGCCTCGACCATCCGCGCCGGGACCTCGTCGGGCACCACGAAGGCCAGGTCCACGTCGGAGGAGGGGAAGCGGCTCGGCGGCACCGCCTCGAGCGGGCGCCGGGGAGCCCGCAGCGGGTCGGCCAGCACGTCGAGGTCGAGATCCAGCCAGCCCACCCGCCGGGGGCGGCCGTCGGGGCCGACCAGTCCTGACGACTCCACCAGGGTCGGATCCAGCTCGCCCACCGTGCCCAGCACGGAGCGGCGGCCGGTGCCGGCGGCAGGGTCGGGGGCGCACAGAAGCGTCCCGGACCGGTGGCCGTGGAGGGCCCGGGTGGTGCCAGCGTGGCCGGGCCCCTGCTCGAGCTCCCAGCCGGCCAGGCCCACGGCCTCGGCCACGGTGTGCCAGGCGGCCACGGCGGCCATGGCGTCGTCCCCCTCGGCACAGAAGACCACCGAGAGCCGCTCGGTCTCCTCGGCCGGCGGGCCGTCGGGATCGGGCACCTCGACCGGAGCGAAGACCGCCCCGACCTCGAAGAGGCGCAGGTCGCCCTGGCGCCGCTCGGCGTTGTACCGCAGCGCCTGGAGGAGGCCGGGGATCATGGTGGTCCGCAGGAAGCGCTCGGACTCGACCAGGGGGTTGGCCACCTCGATGAAGGGCGGCGTGGCGCCGGCACCGACCAGGTCGGCCTCGGCCAGGAAGGCCGTGGTCCACGCCTCGGACGCCCCGAGGCCGCACAGGACGTCCTTCAGACGGCGGCGGAGGCGCTGGCGGTCGCTCAGGCGGCCGGGCTGCGGCCAGGCCGGCTGACGACGGGGCAGCCGGGCGTACCCGAAGGTCCGGCCCACCTCCTCGGCCAGGTCGGCCTCGCCCATGGGGGCGGGCCGGATGTCGGGCCGGAAGGTGGGGACGACGACCGCCACCGGGTCGTCGGCACCACCGGTCGGTGTCGCCGCCATGCCCAGGGGGGCCAGGAGGCCGGCGATCTCGGCCGCGCCGAAGTCCGTGCCCAGGAGGGCGTTCACCCGGGCCGGGCGCACGGCCAGCTCGAGCGGGCCCGGCACGTCTGCCACCACGTCGAGCACCCCGTCGGCCACGGCCAGGTCCGCCCCGGCAGTCAGTGCCAGGAGCTCGCAGAACCGCTCGGCGGCCCGGTCGATGCCGGCGGGATCGCACCCCCGCTCGAAGCGGGCCGAGGCCTCGGTGCGCAGGTTCAGCCGCTTGGAGGTCCGGGCGATGGCCATGGGCACGAACCACGCCGCCTCGAGGAGGACCCGGGTGGTGGCCTCGGTGATCTCGGAGGAGGCGCCGCCCATCACGCCGGCCACCCCCACCGGCGTCCCCTGAGCGTCACAGATCAGGCAGTCCTGGCCGGTGTCGCCCAGGCCGGGCCCGGGCCGGCCCAGCGTGCGCTCGGCGCCGTCGAGGGTGGTGATGGTCTCCCCCGCCGCAGCCCGTCGGATCAGCAGGCCACCGCCGGGAAGACGGTCGAGATCGTAGGGGTGGGTGGGCTGGCCCAGCTCGAGCATGACGTAGTTCGAGGCGTCCACCACGTTGTTGATGGGCCGCATCCCCGCCGCCGTCAGCCTCCGGGCCAGCCACTCCGGCGACGTCCCCACCCGGACCCCGGTGAGGACCCGGGCGGTGAAGCGCCCGCACAGCTCGCCGTCGTCGACGGCCACCGTGGCCAGGTCGCCCACCGGTGGCCCGGCCGCCGGCGCGGGAACCGAGGCACCGGGGCCGGCCGCCCGGGCCACCACGGCCTGGGTCGTGGGCACGGCGAAGGGCAGGCCCAGGCGGGCGGCCAGGTCCCGGGCCACGCCGGCGACGCACCAGGCGTCGGGCCGGTTGGCCTCCACGGCGATGTCGAAGACCACGTCGGGCTCGATGCCCAGCACGTCGACCAGCAGGCGTCCGGGCTCGGCCCCCGGCGTCTCGGTGAGGACCAGGATGCCGTCGTGGTCCTCGCTCAGGCGGAGCTCCCGGCCCGAGCAGAGCATCCCCTCGGAGGTGACGCCCTTCATCTTGCGCTTGCCGATGGCGAAGTCGCCGGGCAGCACGGCGCCCACCGGGGCCAGGGCCACCAGATCGTCCTCGGCGAAGTTCCACGCCCCGCAGACGACCTGCACGGGGCCGGCCCCGTGGTCGACGACCACCCGGCGGATCTTGTCGGCTCCCTCGATGGCGCCGATCTCCAGCACCCGGGCCACCACCACGTCGCCCAGCCCCTCGCCGACCTGCTCGATCCCCTCGACCACCAAGCCCAGGTCGTCGAGGACGGCCGCCAGCTCGGCCCCGCTCCCCTCGAAGGGGGCGAAGTCCCGCAACCACGACAGCGAAACGCGCAACGTCGGTCCTCTCGGTCTCGTCCGGTCAGAACTGCCGGAGGAAGCGGATGTCGTTCTCGATCAGGGCCCGCATGTCGGCGATCTGGTGGCGCATCTGGGCGCACCGGTCGATGCCGAAGCCGAAGGCGAACCCGGTCCACTCGTCGGCGTCGATGCCCACGGAGGCGAAGACGGCCGGATCGACCATCCCGCACCCGCCGAGCTCGATCCACCCCGTCTGGGAGCAGGTGCGGCACCCCTCCCCCCGGCAGATGGCGCACGTCACCTCGAACTCGGCCGACGGCTCGGTGAAGGGGAAGAAGGCGGGACGCAGGCGCGAGTGCATGTCGGGGCCGAAGTAGGCCCGGGTGAAGGTCTCGATGGTGCCGGCCAGGTCGGCGAAGGTGATGCCCCGGTCGACGACCAGTCCCTCGATCTGGTGGAAGACGGCCAGGTGTCGGGCGTCGGGGGTGTCACGGCGATAGCAGCGGCCCGGCATGACGGCGTGGATCGGGAGAGTGCCCTCGAGGACCGCCCGCTCCATCAGGTGGATCTGGACCGGCGAGGTGTGGGTGCGCAGCAGGGTCGACTCCGGCGCGCCCAGACGGAGGTAGAAGGTGTCCCACATGCCCCGGGCCGGGTGGGCCGGAGGGATGTTGAGGGCACCGAAGTTGTACCAGTCGGTCTCGATCTCGGGGCCCTCGGCCACCTCGAAGCCCATGCCCACGAAGACGTCCTCCAGGGCGTCACGGGTCTGGGTGACCAGGCTGAGGTGACCACGGGCGGCCGGGCCAGGCACCGACCCGGCCACGTACTCGGTGAGGTCGAGGCGGGAGGCGGCCATCTCGGCCGACCGCTCGGCGAAGCGCAGCTCCTCCCGGCGGCGCTCCAGCGCCTCCTCCACGGCGGCCCGGGCCTCGCCCAGGCGCTGGCCCAGCACCTTGCGCTCCTCGGGCGCCGCCTGCCCGAGGGCCCGGGATGCCTCGGCCAGGGTCGACCGCTTCCCGGTGACCGCGGACGCCACCGCCCGGAGCTCCTCGGTGGTGGTCGCCCCGGCGATGGCCGCAGAGGCCTCGGCCACCAGGGCGTCGAGGTCGCCGGCGGCCGCGCTCACGCCGGCTCCCGGGTGGCCGGAGGGGGTGCGTCGGGGGCGCCGTCCATGCCCGGCATCGTAGAGCCCGCCACCCGGCGCTGGCGCATGGCTTCGAAGAGCACCACGGCGGCGGCCATGGAGACGTTGAGGGACTCGGCCCGGCCGGCCATGGGGATCGACGCCCGGGCGCCGGCGGCGGCGGCTACGTCGTCGGGCAGCCCGCCCGCCTCGTTGCCGAGGATTACGGCGGCCGGCCCCGTCCAGTCCAGGGCCGTGTGGTCGGTGCCGCCGCGGACCACGGTGGCCACCGTGGTGAACCCCCGGTCCGCCAGCGCGGCGAGCACGTCGGCCACCGGGCCACCGTCCACCACCGGCACGTGGAAGAGGGAGCCGGCGGTGGCCCGGGCGCACTTGGGGTTGGTCGGGTCCACGGTGCCCTCGCAGCACACCACGGCGTCGGCCCCGGCGGCGTCGGCCGTCCGGATCACCGTGCCGAGGTTGCCCGGGTCGCGCACGTCCACGCACACCACCACCAGCGACGCGCCGTCCAGGAACTCGAGGCCGGCCGGCCGGTACGGGACCACGGCCAGCACGGGCTGGGGGGTGACCGTCGAGGCCACCTTCTCCATGACCCCGGGGGCCAGGTCGAACACCCGTCCGCCTGACGCCACCACCCGGTCGGCCACCGCGGCCACCGCCGGCTCGTCGCCGCCCTCGGCGGCCACGTAGACGGCCTCGACGGGCCGCCCGGCATCGAGGGCGGCGGCCAGGAGCTCAGCGCCCTCGACCACCACCACGCCCTCGGCGGCCCGCAGGCCACGCTTGCGCAGGAGCTGGCGGAGCCGGCGGACCCGCTGGTGGGAGCCGGCCAGCCGGGACGGCGCCGCTGGGGTCAGGAGGCCGCCCCCTCCAGGGCGTCGGCAGCCACCTTCACCAGGGAGGCGAACGCCTCGGGCGAGGAGACGGCCAGGTCGGCCAGGACCTTGCGGTCGACCTCGACCTCGGCCTTGTGCAGCCCGGCGATGAACCGGCTGTAGGACATCCCGTTGAGGCGGGCCGCGGCGTTGATCCGCTGGATCCACAGCTGGCGGAAGTCGCCCTTGCGGGCCCGGCGGTCCCGGTAGGCGTACTGCAGCGAGTGCATGACCTGCTCGTTGGCGGCCCGGTAGCTGCGGCTCTTGTTGCCGTAGTAGCCCTGGGCCTGCTCGAGGATGGCGCGGTGGTGCTTCTTGGCGTGGACGCCGCCCTTGACTCGTGCCATGGGTCTGCTCCTTCGTGTGCGGGGCCCGCCGCAGCGGGCCGACGGTGACGGCCCGTGCGATGCGGGCCTCGTGCGGTGGTCGGTGGTGCGCACCCGCCGGGGCGGGGTGCGCCGGCCCGTCGGGCGGGCCGCAGGAACGGGTGAGTGCGGGCTACATCCCCAGCATGCGCTTGACCTGCTTCTCATGGCCTGGCGCGAAGTCGGTGTCACGGTGGAGGCGGCGCTTGCGGTCCGAGGACTTGTGCTCGAGCAGGTGGGACCCGAAGGCCTTGCCCCGGCGCAGGCGGCCGGACCCGGTCACCTTCACGCGCTTCTTCGCCCCGCTGCGGGTCTTCATCTTGGGCATCGTGCTATCCCTCTCCTTGCGAGCTCTCAGTCGTCTCCGCAGCCGGGGCCGGTGCCCCGTCCGACGGTGCGGCCCCCTCGGGGGCCGCCGGCGCAGGTCCGTCCTGCGCCGGTGCTTCCGTGCCGGCTTCCGGGTCCGCCGGAGCCGCACCCCGGCCGCCGGAGCGGCCCGAGCCGGCCGGCTTGGGCCGGCGCTCGGGGGCCAGGACCATCACCATGTTGCGGCCGTCGAGCCGGGGGACCGACTCGGACTTGCCGAGCCCCTCCATCTGCTCGGCGATCCGGTCGAGGATCTTCTTCCCCAGCTCGGGGTGGAAGACCTCCCGGCCCCGGAACATGATCGTGATCTTGACCTTGTGACCCTCCTCGAGGAACTTGGCCACCTGGCGGGTCTTGGTGTCGAAGTCGCCCGGGCCGATCTTGGGCCGGTACTTCATCTCCTTGATCCCGACGTGGACGGCCTTGCGCCTCGACTCCTTGGCCCGCTGGGCCTCGTCGAACTTGTGCTTCCCGAAGTCCATGATCCGGCAGACCGGCGGCGTGGCCCCCGGGGCCACCTCGACCAGGTCGAGGTCGAGGTCACGGGCGATGGCCAGGGCCTCGGGCAGCGGCTTGATGCCGAGCTGGCCTCCGTCGGGGTCGACGAGACGGACCTCGCGGGCACGGATGCGCTCGTTGATGCGAGGGTCGTTGGTGGTGCTGGTGGCTATTCGATCCCACTCCCTGTACGGGGCCCCGGGAGGTCCGCGGCCGGTGGTGAGGGAGCAGCGCCAGCACCGGGCACGCCGGGTCGCCCCGGCTCCGGTCCCATGGACCCGGCGCACCCTGGGCCGCCCGGGGGCGGCGCCTCGTGGCCGGGTGGGGGGATCGCTGTGCGAAGCCCCGCTTCCTCGTCCTGCATTCCTGCGTAGGCTACCAGCCGTGAGCAGCCTGTGGACACCTGACGGCGAACGACCCGTGGGGCGGAGCGGCCCCGGCCCCGGCGATGCCGGACCCGCCGGCCTGCTGGACGGCCCCGAGGAGCTCGACGAGGCGGCCATGGCCGCGCAGGTCGAGGCCATGCGCCAGGAGCTGGCCTCGACCCCGGTCGAGGTGGTGGTGGCCAACCACTGCTACGGCCTCTTCGAGCTGGCCGCCGTCTACCTCAGCCAGCAGCCCCCGCTCCTCCAGCAGGCCCGTCTGGCCGTGGACGCCCTCAACTGCCTGGTCACCGGTCTGTCCGGCCGCCTGGGCGAGAGCGAGGAGACCCTGATCGACGGGCTCAACCAGCTGCGGATGGCCTGGGTGCAGATCGACGGCGCCGTGCGGTCGGGGGCCGACGTCTCCGGTGCGGTCGGGGTCGATGCCGCTCCCGGCGACGAGGAGCCTGCACCGGCCGCCGACGGGTGACCGGCGCCGAGCCCGGAACGCCGGCGGCGGCCGGCGGGACCGGCGGTGGGGCCGGAGGCAACGGCGGGGCCGGAGGCAACGGCGGCATCGACGCCTCCCGGGTCCGCAGCTTCATCGGCCTCTCGGTGGGCCTCGTCGGTCCCCGGGCCAACCTGGCCGTCTCGGGGGTCCTCATCACCCTGTTCGTCCAGCAGCGGGCCACCGGCGCCCTGGCCGTGACCTTCGCCCTCACGGCCAACCGCCTGCTCAGCTGGCTGACCTATCCCGTCGCCGGCCGCCTGAGCGACCGCACCACCTCCCGGGTGGGCCGGCGCACGCCCTTCATGGCGGGCAGCCTCATCGTGATGGGCATCGCCACCTGGCTCTACACCGTGGTGCCCGGCTACTGGCCGCTGGTCTGCTGCATCGTCATCGCCCGCCAGGCCGCTGCAGTGTTCACCCTCACCAACGTGGCCGTGGTGCCCGAGGTCTTCGGCCGCAGCCGCTGGCTGAAGGCCCTGCTGCTGACCACCGTGCTCGGCACCCTGGCCAGCCTGGTCATCAAGGCGACGGTCATCACCTCGTGGAAGCAGTCCGACCCGGCGACGTGGAACCTCCCCTTCCAGATCGCCGCAGTCATCCTGGTGGTGGTGGGCCTCGCCGTCCTGGCCCTGGTGCGCGAGGCCCCCACGGCGGCCTCGGGCGCCGAGGCCGACCGCACCCGCCGGGCCCGACCCACCGCCGAGGAGCTGCGCGACATCCTGTCGGGCCCCAACGCCAAGGTGCTGGTGGCCGGCTCGCTGCTCTTCTGGGCCGGGATCGGCTCGACGGCCTACGTCGCCGTCCTCTTCTTCCAGCGGGTCCTCCACGCCGGGGCCAGCGCCCAGACAGTGGCCGGGCTGGCCACCGGCCTTCCCGTCTTCCTGATCGGCCTGGCGCTCGGGGTCCCGCTCAGCCGGTGGCTCTCGCCGATGCAGCTGGCCGTGGGCGCCCCCCTGCTCGGCGGGGTGCTGGCCGGCGTGCAGTACTTCGACACCCATCTGTGGCAGGCCGTGGTCCTCAGCTACATCGGGGCGCCCTTCGTCGGCGCCTACATCATCGTGATGGCGCCGCTGCTGCTGCGCCTCCTCCCCCGAGGCGGCGGCCTGGGCGAGCGCATCGGGGTCCTGCTCTCCCCGTTCAACCTGGTGGGGGTGGTCCTGGCCTACATCGCCGCCGTCACCGTCGACGTCACCGGGAACTACCGGCTGATCTGGCTCTTCCCGGCGGCCACGGGGATCGCCCACGGGATCGTGAACTGCTGGCTCCGCTACCCGGCGCGCCGCTCCACAAGCCCCGACATGGTCAAGCGCCTCTGGGAGTGGAGCGTCGTCCAGGCCGAGGCTATGTCCGAGACGGGCATCGTCACCGGCCTGCTGGCCGCCCCGCTCCTCGGGGTGGTGACCGAGGAGGACGCCGACAGCGCCGTGGTCATCGACATGGCCCGGAACATCCTCGGCAACCCGTACGAGGACGACGAGGACGACGGTGCCGGCGCCGGCGATGATGTGGCCGTGGGCGGCCCGGCCAGTCAGGACCCCGAGCGGGGACCCGGGGTCTTCGGTGTCGACCAGGTCGGCGGGGGGCCGGTCGGCGAGGACTGGAACGGCGACCAGAAGTTCGGCTTGGGCGAGGACGCCTCGTCGTCGGCCTCGTCCGCCACCGGCTCCACGACGACCGGCTCCTCGACGGCGGGCGCCTCGTCGCTGGAGGGACCACCGGACACCGGCGGCGTCCCCAGCGGCGGGGTGGCCTCCCCGCCGGGACCGGACGCCGGGGACGAGGACGTCGCCCCCGGGACGTCGCCCTCCGACGGTGACGGCGATGGAGGAGCCGGCGGCCGGTAGACGTGGCCGGAGGGCCGTGAGCCCGGCGGCGCCGGGGGCGGGGTGGTCGGCGGGCGGGGCCGGTCGGCTGCATCGGCGTCCGCAGTGGGACGCACGGAGGCGAGCGGTGCGGGGGCGCTCAGCGGCGACGGCACAGGTTCGGGATCCGTCGTCGCCGGAGCCGCCGTCGGCTCAGGAGGTGTCGCTGACTCGTGCGCCCCAGCCGCCGACGGCAGGCCCACGACGTCCCGAGGACGCACGGTGGCCGCCTCCAGATGTCCCAGGCGGCCGGCCCGCACGACCACGTCCACCGGCGTCCCCACGGCGATGGTCCGGGTGCCGTCCACGATGGCCGTGCAGTGGAACGCCACCGTCCGGTCGTCGCCGCACTGCACCGAGCCCATCCCCCGGGCCTCGTCGAAGGCCGCCACGGTCCCGGTCAGCGCCGCCCGCCCCACCGGGACGAGGTCGGCCGGGCCGGCGGGGGTGGGCGGGGTCACGGCCTGGTCAGTGGACGATCTTGGCCAGGGCCAGCTCGATGATGTCGGTGGCGCCCCGGTCGCGCAGGGCGGGGATCAGGACGTTGATCTCGGACTTGGGGACGACCGTCTCGACGGCGAACCCGCCCCCGCCGAAGAGCTCGGACACGGTGGGTGAGCGCAGGGAGGGCAGCACGGCGATGACCTCGTCCAGGGCGTCGGCGGCCACGTTGAGCTTGACCAGGACCTTGCCCCGGGCCTCCAGGGTCCCTTGCAGGAGGGTGAGGATCTGCTCCATGGCGTGGCGCTTGGCCGGGTCGGCGGCGGCGGCCGGGTTGGCGATCAGCTCGGTGTGGGAGACCAGCAGGGTCTCGACGATGCGGAGTCCGGCGGCCTTCAGGGCCCGGCCCGTCTCCGTGATCTCCACCACGCAGTCGGCGATGTCGGGCACCTTGGCCTCGGTGGCGCCGTAGGAGAGGCTCACCTCGGCCGGCACCTGGTGGGACTCCAGGTAGCGGCGGGTCAGCTCGGGGTACTCGGTGGAGACC